>PLJR01000326.1 GCA_003140295.1 Acidobacteriota bacterium | reverse complement strand
GGCGGAATCCAGGAATTTCTGAGCGTCGAAAAAGAGTTTCTTGGTTTTCACGCGGGTGGCTATAGCCGGCAAGATAATAAATCGTATCATTTCTCTACGGATATTCAATGGAAATAAGCCCGTGCGGGTCCCGCCAGCCAATAAGTACGCCTGCGCAGCCGGTGAAATTCCCGAATCCCACACCGCTCGTCCCGTTACGGTTCTCCCGGCAGAGGCCCAAATGCTGGGGGAGGCACCCGGCGTTTTGAGGCAGCCTGATACGCCGACGCGACCTTCAAGATCAAATCCTCCTTGCCCGGATCGGCTCTGAAGACTAGCGAGAACGGCAGCCCGGGCGCGGGCAACGCTGTCGGCGTATTGTTGTTGGTGGGAATGTACCTCTTCTTGTCCGGACTCAGTGTAAACGTGGGGTCGTAGACCGTTCGCACGTACCCCGCCGGCACCAGCACTTCGGTTACTCCGGCAAAGGGTCCCATGCGAATTTCGCCGCGCGTGTCGCCACGGGGTCCGGGTTGGGGCGCGAGGCCAATCTTCCCGGGCGGAAGCGAATAATGCAGGCGCACCACAACATCGAGATGATTTTCCTGAATGACTTTCTCTTCGACCCGGCGCAGTAATTCCCGCAACATGATGTGCTCGTCGATTCCCTGCCGTTCACCCAGGGGGTTACGCATGTTTTCGGTCTCTTCCCAATTCTTGAAAGCCGCGCGCTGATCGTCGCCCCAGAATTTGGAGCGCGCGTTGAGCTCGGTGAAATTCGTCAGGTTCTCGACGAAGCCGCGCGCCTTCCAATCCGCCGCCCGCCTTTGGGCGTATTGCGTGAAATGAAACCGGAAGGAATTAGAGTCCGCCTCCTCCTCGATCAAGCGGATATTGAGGTTTTTGGGAAGCGGCTCGCGTCCATCCGCTAGCGCCTCCATATAATCAATCGGCGCCATCGTGCCGGTGCCAAACACTTTGCCGGGCGCAAATTCGGTGGGCTTGATCTTGGCCACGAATTCGGGAAATTCGGGCTTGCCATCGTTCGCCAGACGGTAGAGAAAATCAGGAAAAAAAACGGGCACCAGTTGCGCGAGCGCCTCGTTGTAGGAGGGCTTCATCTTGGCCATATCCGGATCGCCTGGCCACAGTGGATCTACCGATTCCACAAGCGTCGCTCCCAGATGTTCCCCCAATATGGTCTTGATTTCTTTGGCCGCGGCTTCGGTGATGGGCTCGTCGGCCTTCACGCCGGGAAACGTAAGCATCGATTCGCGAATCACTCCGATGCGCATGCCCTTCAGCGCACCGCGCGTCCCGGGCGTTGCCGCAGTCGTCGAGTACGGCTTGGAAAGGACCGCGGATCGCGGAATCGTCGTAAAGATATCGCGCGGATCGTAATAGCCATTCACCGGGTCTTTCAGCGCATCGAGCACTTTGGCCGCGTCGGTGACGTAGCGGCAGTGGATGCCCGCTCGATCGTTGTAAATATCGGCGCCGATAGCGCCTCCATGAAACGAGATCAGTCCCTTTTGCGGCAGAATTAGCGCATCCGAATTATGATTGGCCGGCCCGCGGCACGATAAGCTGGTTTCCTCGCACAAGCCGCACATCACCAGGTTCGCGCTTACCGCCGCCCCCGATCCCGAACTCGAACCAAGCGACGCGGCGCGCGTGGTGTCATAAACCGAGCTGGGGTTGCCGGCCCAAGAGCTTCGCTGGTAGCCCAGCGTCGACACCAAGACCTTCGTCGGCTTGTTGGGCCCTCTGGAATCGAGAGCGCGGCCGTTGTATTCGGTCATCACTGACTTGGCATAGATAATGGCGCCCTTTTGCCGCAGTTCCGCGACCAGCGTATGGTCGCGCGCCGGAAAATCGATGTCGTAGTGCGCATCCGCTCCGCCGGTGCTGCGCATATCCTTCGTATCGAAGGCGTCCTTGAAGGAAAAGGCGATGCAGTACATCGGCATCTTGTTCAAGTCGGGATTGCTGCCGTACTGCGCGTCCAGCTCCGCCGCGCGCTCAAGGGCGTCCGGCTGCTTGCGAAATTCCTCGCACACGCCCGGAGCTCCCGCCGGAAGCGAACCCGCCGATGGAGCTTTATCGCGATCTCCCTTACAAGTAACTGAGCGTTCGCCGCGAAGATTGAGCGTGCCCAGCGCGTTGATCTGCCCGGAGTTGGGAACACCGATGGTCATGCCGTATTGCTGCTGCACGTCCGGATCGGACGAAGTGGGTTCCATCCTGCCGAACTCTATTGGCGGTCCTGCGTACTGGTCGAAATCGGGAAGAATGGTCGAGATCGAGACCGTCTCCGTCGGGTACTTCACCGGCGCGCCCGCGCGAAATACTCCTGGAACAGGCTGAATCGGGGCTCCGTCGCGGGTAACCAGGCGGTTGCTCGCGCCGTTGTAGGCTTTCGCGCGGTTAACGTAAAGCTGTATCAGGCTTCGGCAGGTGATTTGGCGGGAGCGTATGGCCTGATGCACATCGGAAATCGTGGCTTCTTCCAGGTGAAAGCGAGACGCGCGTGGCGGTGCCGCCGGGGCTTGCGCCTGTGCCGCGCGGACAGGCGTCTGCAAACCCGGCACTTGCATCGTTACGTCTGCAACATTTGCAACCACGACTGCACCCGCAACGCTAATCAACACGGCAAAAAATGCGCTTTTCGCGATGGACACTTATCCTCCCGTTCGCACTCGTCGGAAATCCGCGATTGAACAACTGTAAGACACGATTGAACAACTGTAAGACAAAGGTCGGCCGCCGGCGCGGCACGACGAATACAGGGTGACGTCAAGCTGCTTGTGTAAAAAGGCGGAGGGTGTGGTTCGACAATTATTGCACGGGCTGCAA
>PLJR01000347.1:247-12934 GCA_003140295.1 Acidobacteriota bacterium | reverse complement strand
TTCCCGCTATCCGCGCGATTTCCAGAGGATCGCCTTTGGGAGTTTTGCGGCGTCGCACTTGTGCCAGCGCCGCGCGACCAATGCGCACGAACCCGTGAGCCGTCGCCACCCGCTGCGTCACGCTTTTCGCGGTGACGTCGACCATCGCCACCGCAGCTCCCTTGCCGAAATGAGTCAGCGTCTTCATGGCCCTATTGGGGACCTCACTCGCCTTAGGCGCCGTATGGCCCTATACCATCTCTCCGCCCGCCCCGCGCCGTGGCAGGACCATCGCCCATTCTCCTGCCACCCAGTCCAACTTATCCGGCGGCACCACCAGGAAAGCGTTCGCACGGGCCACTGCCACGCTATCCCCGGACCCCTGCCAATCCATCGCCGACACCCAAGGTTCCCCGCCCGGCGCCGCCGGGATCACTCGCGCCGGAATGAACCGCGTTAGCGCTCCTCGTTCGTGAACGTCATGCGCCAGCCGGGCTCCCAGCAGCGGAAGAGGACGCGGTAGAGCTCCACCCATTATGTCGAGCGCTGGAACCACGAACAATTCGAACGTCACCATCGTCGAAACCGGATTTCCCGGCAGGCCAAACACAAGCTTCCCGCGACACTCGCCAAAGACAGCGGGTCGCCCTGGCCGAATTTCGACCGAATCGAAGAAGAACTTGGCTCCCAGATCGGCAAGAACACCTTCCACCAAGTCGTATTTCCCCATAGAGACGCCGCCGGAGAGTACCAGCACATCCGCCTCGAGGCCACGCTCGATGCGACGCCGCAACTCAGTGGTCTCATCCGGTGCGTTGCCCAGGGACATTGGCTCGCCACCCGTCAGCGCCACCAGAGTTTCCAGAGCCACGCCGTTGCCATTACGAATTTGGAGCGGTCCGGGCGTCGCGTCGATATCCACCACTTCGTCGCCGGTGGAAAGAATGGCGACGCGCGGCCGCGCCCACACGCTAATGCGATGCCGCCCGACTTGCCCCGCGACTGCCATTTCCGCATAGCTCAGCCGCGTTCCCGCCGGCAGCAGTTCCTGGCCGGCGCGAGCCTCGCTCCCGGTGGGCACAATATTCTTTCCCAGATCGGCCGGGCGTTCGAATGTCACGCTCCGGCCTGCGATGCGCACATGCTCGATCATCACGACCGAATCTGCGCCTCGCGGCACAGCCGCGCCTGTCATGATCTGCACGCACTGGCCCGCGCCTACCGCTTTATCGAATCCGCTGCCCGCTTTGATCTCTCCGATGCATTGCAGCACGGCGCCCGCATGCGCGGCGTCGGCGGCGCGCACCGCGAAACCGTCACGCGTGGACCGGTCGAATGGCGGATAGTCACGGTCAGCGGCAATGGGTTCAGCAAGTACACGGCCGCAAGCGGTTGGCGGCTGATAGCCCAGCCCCGCATGGGAATTCGCATCGGAAATAAGGTCGATGACCTCGCGCGCAGGAGAATGGCTATGTCCGGTAGCCACCTCGATCACTTTTTTTCGGGCGTCCGTGAATGAGAGCATTTCTATGACTCAGAGCCTGACTCATAGCCAGGAGGCGAGCTGCGTCTCCGCCGGCACAATGGTGGCATCGCGCTCGGGCCCTGTCGAGATCATGCCGATTTCCACGCCCAGTTCACCGGAGATGAACTTCAAATACTCCACTGCGGCTTTCGGTAGAAGGCTGGGATCGCGCACACCTTCGGTAGTTGCGAGCCACCCCGGCAGCGTGCGGTATTCCGGCGTGATCTGCGCAAAATCTTCGGCCGCCGGGGGCATATCCCGCAGCAATGATCCCGTCCCGGATGGCGATCCCTTCCGACGGTACCCCACGCATACCTGTATCTCGCGCTGCGTATCGAAAACGTCGAGCTTGGTTACGACCAGTGACGTGATGCCGTTCAACATCACCGCATAGCGCAACACTGCCAGGTCCAGCCAGCCGCACCGGCGCGGCCTCCCCGTGACGGCGCCGTATTCCTTGCCGCGATCGCGCACTTCTCCGGCCTCGAGGTCCGGCATTTCCGTTGGGAAGGGACCGCTGCCGACACGCGTCGTGTAGGCCTTGGTGATTCCCACGACACCCGAGATACGCGTAGGCGGCACACCCAGGCCGGTGCACGCCCCGCCGGCCGTGGCATTCGACGAAGTAACAAACGGATACGTACCGTAATCGATATCCAGCATCGTGCCTTGCGCGCCTTCGAACAGCACGGACTGATTACGGTCCAGCGCCTCATTGAGCAGCGAAGTCGTGTCGGTGACAAAAGGCCGCAGGCGCTCCGCGTATGCCAAATACTGCTCGGCCAGTCCTTGCACCTCAAGCGGAGCGCCAAACGCTGCGCGGCAAATCGCGTCCTTATCCCGAACTACGCGAGACAGCTTTTCGCGGAAGCGTGCGGGCTCCATCAGGTCGCATATGCGTATCCCGCTCCGCGCCATCTTGTCCTCGTACGCAGGACCGATGCCTCGCGAAGTCGTGCCAATTTTCGCCTCGCCCAGCGCCGCTTCGGCGGCTTTTTCCATCTGGCGGTGGTACGGGAAGATCACGTGCGCGCGATTGCTCAAGTGCAGGCGGCCGTTCACGTCAATACCCGCCTTGCCCAAACTGTCGAGTTCCGCCACCAGCGCCGCTGGATCCACAACTACGCCCGTTCCGATCACAGCGTGCCGACCTGGTCGCAGCATCCCGCAGGGAATCAGCTGCAACACGAAGCGGTGACCGTCGTAGATCACCGTGTGCCCAGCATTGTGTCCGCCGGCGCAGCGAGCTACGTAATCAAATGACGCAGCCATGTAATCGACTACCTTGCCCTTGCCTTCGTCGCCCCACTGCGCGCCGACCACCACGATGGATTTCATTCGCGCCGGGCCCTTTCTAAGCTATGGGCTGCCATTTTCAGGATTATCGGCAGTCTGACCTGGCCACACTGGTTTCTGCCGTGGCGCACTTCGCCGCCCGACGCGCATGCCTGGTCCGGCCCGCCAGACAGCAAGAAACCTAGGATTCTACAAGGCATGACACACGCGACGGACCAGACATGGTACTCATGGCTTGTGGTGAAGGCAAGGCGCGCCAACGCCCGGTAGTGTCCTAATTTGGGTTCTGCTTTTATTTCATGTTGTTGTGGGTTCTACAGTAGGCGACGTCAAGCTTATCGGGATCAACCATAACCAAGCAAAATTCCGCACGGCCGTCTTCCTTGGAAATCGTTTTATAGAGAATTACCCCTACTATATAAAGCGACATGGTTTTGGCCTTAATCGCATCGAAAAAGGGGGCAATGACGGGCAGCGGTATCTCCATGTGCATCGTGTGGCTGCCTTGCGGTGGAATAGCTTCCGCCGTAGTGACGATCATGTTAAACCACTCGTCTCTTGGCCCAAATATGCTGCTAGGTTCTATGCCATATCTCATCCCATCTGTCATATCAAGCGCAGGAGTTTTCCCGCTATTTTTGATTTCAACGTCAATTTTAAAAGACTTATCCTTTTCAAATTGGGTGACACGGAAGTCTCCAACTCCAATCCAAGCCCTTTGATCGAGTTTCGATGCGGAGATTGTAGCGTCCAAGGCCACTTTGCTTTGCTTGTTACTCGCATCCATCGCGGTGTGGGCATTGTCAGCAATTCTCTGGTCCTGTATGACCATGTTTTCGGCAGCCGCCCTGATTTTATCGGCGGCATCGCTCATGTTAGACATTTTGTCCGCTTGTTTTTTGGCCTGCTCCGCGAGCGTATGAGTGTCAGACGAACCGGATTTTATTTCGTGCCACTGGAGACCTATAAAGAGGCAGGTAAGCGCGTTGACGGCGACAATCACAATTGTCCATCTAAGGGTAGAGCGTTCATAGCCGCTCAATTCTTTCTTTACATCCTGGAATTCGTTGGCGGCGTTTGGTTGTGTTGTTTTTGGGGAGTTAAGAGGCTCGGGACGCTGCATTTCTGGCAGACTATTCAGGGTTTGGCCGCCCTGATCGGAGGTTGGATTCTCGTCGCTCATAGCGGAATTAAGAGACTACCCAACGCCCAAGACTCTGCGGCGGCTTCCGAGCGCCACGACACAGAAAACGTCGCACCGGGACGCCACACCCGCGCCCTGATGCGGACTATGGAAAGACTTGCGACGTCTTCACGGACGTTAATTCAGGTGCCGGTCCACAACTTTCGCGATTTGTTCCTTGGGCACAGCCCCTACGATCTGATCGGCTACTTGTCCGCCCTTGAAGATAAGTAAGGTGGGAATTCCGCGGATGTTGAATTTGCCCGCCGCGTTTACGTTCTCATCCACATTCATTTTTACTACTTTGAGCCGTCCCGTATAATCCTGCGCAATTTCCGCGACGGTGGGCGCCAGCATGTGGCACGGCCGGCACCAGTCTGCCCAGAAATCCACCATGACGGGCTGCGAGTTGCTCGCGTCGATGACCTCGGCCTGAAAGCTGTTGTCGGTTACGTTCGGTATATTTTCCGCCATGACGATTCCTTTCGCTTCCTGATTCCCGAATATGTCCGGGCGCTACTGTTTTTCAGCCGTTCTATCTATTACCCACACTAAGTCATACATTAGATGATGCCGCGGCCGATCGGATTCTCGCCTTTCGCGCCACCTCATACAAACGCCCGTATTCAGTGGCCGAAGCCTGCCAGGAGAAATCCTTCCTCATGCCGTTGGCTTGCAAGCGCCGCCATGTCACCTTTTCGCGGTAAACAGCCAGCGCCTTTCTCATGGTGGCGAGCAGGGCCGCACCAGTATATTCCTTAAAACTGAAACCGGTGGCCTGTCCCATGGAGCGCGGCACCTCATAATCGAACGGCGCGACGGTGTCGACCAGCCCGCCAGTGGCGCGCACTACGGGAACAGTACCGTAGCGGAGGCTGTAAATCTGGTTGAGGCCACAGGGCTCGTATCGGGACGGCATCAGAAACATGTCCGCCCCAGCTTCGATCTTATGCGCCAGCACGTCGTCATAGGCGATCCTTACACCCAGCTGTTCCGGGTAGCGCCGCGCCAGATCTTTGAACATGCGCACATATTTTTCGTCGCCGCTGCCCAGCACGACCATCGCGATGTCCTCCAAAAGGAGCTCCTCCGCTATTTCCGCCAGTAAATCGAACCCTTTTTGATCTGCAAATCGCGAAATGATTCCCGCCAGCGGGCGATTCAGATTGGCCGGCAAGTCAAATTCCGCGAGCAACTCGCTTTTGCAGACGGTTTTGCCCGATAGGTCCTTGGCGGAGTAGCGCGCCGCGATCGCGTGGTCTACTTCCGGACTCCAAACGCTGTAATCGACTCCGTTGAGAATACCCACCAGGCGCTCGGCGCGCGAGTGCACCACTCCGTCCAGGCCGTGGCCATATTCCGGCGTTTGGATTTCCTCCGCATATTGCGGGCTCACCGTCGTGAGATAGTCAGAGTAGAGCAAGCCGGCCTTCAGGTAATTCACCTTCCCGTAAAACTCCAGTCCATCCATGCGGAATTCCGATTCGGCGACCCCAATTCGCCCTAGCACTTGGCGCGGAAAAACTCCCTGGTAGCCCATGTTATGAATGGTAAAAATTACGGGTATGGCACGGAGCTCCGCGTCGCCCTGGCGGCGCGTGCGCAATAGGACCGGCACGAGGCCGCTTTGCCAATCGTGGCAATGAATGGCTTCAGGCGGCCAGACCTGTTTCGCCACTTCCACGGCGGCGTACGCAAATTCCGCGTAGCGCTCCGCGTTGTCGGGATAATCGGTGCCGGCCGAGCCATAAAGATTTTCACGGTCGAAATAGGCGGGATCGTCGACCAAAAAATACTGCACGCCGTGCGGGCGCGCTCCATCGACGATCGTGCAAGAACGCGTGGCCGCTCCCATCGGGAGCTCAAGGGTCTTAACCGCATGGGCGCCTGGCCGGACCCCGCGATAGCGCGGCAGGAGCACCGCAACTTCGTGCCCCATGGCCACCAAAGCTTTGGGCAGCGCCTCGACTACATCGGCTAAGCCGCCTGTTTTTGAGTACGGCAGTCCTTCGGAAGCGACGAACAAAACTCGCATAGCACCTGCAATCGACGGTACTGAATCGGCGTAACTTCGTCAAGACACCAACGACAGCGCTACTGTCAACCACAGCACCACCAGCCGGTGAAAGCAGGCTTGGCGATCACCCCCGAACTCTGGCCGTGGAGCAGCGCCCATTTTGCGCCCCCGGGAACGCCAATCTCCCGATTGGCGCCAAAAATATGCCCTTCAGGAGGCTAGCGTTCCCACCCGCAAACCAGACAAGTTCCGCGTGGTGATGCGATATTGTTACACTTCCCGCTCGTGACTCCTCAACGCCTGGGCCAACATTTTCTAGCCGATCCCGCCTGGCGCGAGCGAATCGCCGGCGCGGTGCTGGGTCCACTGGCCTCGGCAGACGCCGAGCGCGCCGGTCTGTGGATCGAAATCGGCGCGGGCCATGGAGAAATGACTGCGCTTCTGGCACGGCAAGCCCGCCACGTGATCGCTATCGAATTGGATTCAAACCTTCTCCCAGCCCTGCGGGCGGCGACCGCCCGGCTAACAAACGTCTCCGTAGTGCCTGGAGATGTGCTGTCGCTCAATCTCGGCAAGCTGGCCCGTGACTCTGAATTTGGCGGAGCGCCCGACGGTTTTTTCTATGTCTACGGGAATTTGCCCTACTACATCACCTCGCCGATCGTTCACCACCTTTTCGAAGATGCCGATCGGCTCGAATCCGCCTTCCTCGTGGTGCAACGCGAAGTCGCCGAACGCCTCGCCGCGAGCCCGGGAACTCGCGACTACGGATATTTTTCAGCTTTCACGCAGTTGTACTCCCGCCCCGAAATCCTGCTTCATATTCCGCCGGGCGCGTTTCAACCCCCGCCTCAAGTAGAGTCAGCACTCATAGCGCTGCGTATTCCCGGGGAACGCGCGCAACTGGGTGTTCAGAACGAGACCGCCTTCCTCAAGTTTCTTAAGGTTTGCTTCGCGCAAAAACGCAAAACGCTTAGAAATAATTTGCGCAGCGCGTGGCCGGCCGACGTGGTGGATGACAGGCTTCGGCAAGCGTGCATTGCCCCCGGCGCCCGCGCCGAACAGTTGACCCTGGCGGAATTCGCGCGCTTGTTCGCCGATCGGAAAATACCATAACGCCGCGGTGCGGCGTCAGCCAGCCAGCAGCGACACGAGTTCCTGCGGATAATCGGTGATGATTCCATCCACACCCAGGTCCATCAGTTCCTTCATTTTCTGGCGGGCGTTGACGGTCCACGCCACAATCTTCAAATCGCTGCGGTGCGCCTCCTCTACGAGGTTGGCCGTGATTCGATCCACGCGCGGCAATATCTGCCGCGCTCCGGCGGCCACCGCTTTTTCCACCGCGTCAGCGAGCGACTCCCCGTAAAGATAGCCCGCCACGATCAGCGGATCGAGTTGCCGAACTTTCGCAAGAAGTCCTGGATCAAATGACAGCACCACGGTCCGTCTGACGGCGTCCGCCGCGTGCAATGCGCCTACCAGCGTGTGTTCGGCACCGCTGGCTCCCGGCGCTTTTATTTCCAGAAATAGCCCGATGTCTTTTTCTTGTCCGAAGGCCAGTATCTCCTCGATAGTAGGAAGCCGTTCGCCGCTAAAGCTTCCTGGCTCAGCCGCCGGTCCCTGAAACCAGCCGCCTGCATCAAGTTTTCGCAACTCCGCAAGCGTTGCGCTGGAGACCTTCCCAATGCCGTTCGTGGTCCTCTCGAGCGTCGGGTCGTGCAGCGCCACCAGGCGCGTGTCGCGCGAGAGCTGCAGGTCGGTCTCGATGAACCCCGCCCCCAATTCGACGGCTCGCCTGAAGGCGGCGAGCGTGTTCTCGGGAGCAGATCCCGACGCCCCGCGATGTGCGATCACCCACACGNNCAGATACCCAGCGAACAGCCCATCGGCCGATCCATCGCCGGCCGGTTTTCTGCATCTAATCAACAGAGAACAACAATACAGATCAGGAGACTTTCGATGAACTCTTTTCAATCTCATGAGCCCAAGCGGAGTTTAAGGGGCAGCCTGGTACGGCTACTTCCCGCCGTGCTTGCAGTTGCTCTGGCGGGTTTTGTTGGCAGCACGAGTGTGGCACGTGCGGCAACCGGGAACTCTCCCCAAAACTACGAGGAACGGCTTACTCAACAAGTGCGCCATGAACTCGTTTCCCTTCCCTGGTTGTCAGTCTTTGACAATCTCTCGTATTCCGTTAACGGCAGCGAGGTGACTCTGTACGGCCAAACGGCAAACCCTACGCTCAAGATCGATGCCAACTCGGCGGCCAAGCACGTCGAAGGCGTTACCCGGGTGATCGACAACATCCAGCTTTTGCCGCTCTCGCCCATGGATGATGGTATTCGCCGCGCCGAGTTTCGGGCCATTTATGGTGAGCCCGCGCTGGAGCGCTACGCAGCCGGCGTCCTGTGGCCCATACGCATCATTGTCGATAACGGACACGTAACGCTCGAAGGCGTGGTCAATTCCGAATCAGATAAGAACCTGGCTAACATTCGCGCAAATGGGGTGTTCGGAGTGTTTTCGGTTGCGAATAACCTCAAAGTGGAAGCTGGTCGCTAAAAGTGGGAATCTCTAGACACGAAGCCGGGGAAGGCGGCCGCCTTCCCCGGTTTTTTGTGTCATTCCGCATGTACCCGTTAAACCAAGACGTCCGCTTGGTGAAGGATTACGCCACCTCGACCGTAATGTAATGATATCCGGTGGCACCGTCCGGCCATTCCCCCGCGACGGAGGAAGATTGCAGCCTTCCATTTCCATCGGTAGCTCGAACCTTGATGGTTTGTTTCCCACGCGCTGGATTTAGCCAGACATATTTCCAAAATGCCCACACCCGCGATGGGTCAGGGTTGCTGAAGATTTGCGCCTCGTCCCAGTGATGCCCGTCATCGGTCGACACTTCCACCTTTCGCACTCCTGCTTGGTTGGCGATAGCCCACCCCGTAATCACAAAGTTCGTGCCGGAGATGAGTGCGTTCTCGTGCGGATCGTCGATCACCGACTGCAACTGCCGCTCCGAGGAATTGGACCAGCCTTGCCACTCCCAATAGCCCAGGAATTCCTTGTCTACGAATTCCATGCGCGTAAGCCACTTGGGCATTTTCATGCCATATTTGCCCGGAAGAATAATGCGCAGCGGGAATCCATGCCGCCGCGGTAGTGCTTCGCCATTCATCTCCCACGCGAGAAAATTCTCCGGATGCAGGATGCGCTCGAGCGTGTGACCGGTGGTGTAGCCCTCGGCGGCATATAACGCAACATACTTGGCTTGCGGCTTGATTCGCGCGCGTTCGAGCAGCGGCCGCAGTGCCGTTCCACCCCATACGGCGTTGCCGATCAGCCCGCCGCCCACTGGATTCGAGATGCACTCCAAAGTTAGCGTGGTCTGGTAGCGTTCGAGCTTGCGAATCTCGTCATAATTGAACCGCAGCGGCTGTTCCACCAATCCATCGATTAGTAGCGACCATTTCTCGGCATCAACGCCCGGTTCACCGTGCGCGGAGGTCAGGTAGAAATCATCGTTGGGCGTGATAGCGCGAAGCGCCGCTTGCGGTCCGTCTTTCAGATACGCCTTAACATTTACATACCCAACGTTGGTCCCGTGCATCATGGCGCGATACGCCGCCAAGGGAAGAAGAACCCCCACGCCCGCGCCCGCCGCAATCGAAATAAATCTGCGCCGATCCATTTCTACTCCAGAAGTACATTACCCCCGCCAGGTAGCGACGCGAAAATTCTCGTACTGATGCGTGGCGAGCCAGCGGGTATAGTGCTCGGCTTCGAGAGAGCACCCCGCGGGCGGCACGTTGCAAGCAATCTCGAGCTCAGATGGTGGTTGCATAAGCTCCGAACGGCAAGGATGCACGATCACCGGGGATTCACGAGAGGTAATACATTGGCTTCGGGTCGTAGGAAGCGGCCCCCCTGGCCCCCCGGTTTTTTTGTAAGGATATCATTCCAAGCCACTTACAACTGCTGATTACGTAAGGATATGAATCCACGAGACTTAGGAAAACACGGTGACGCCTACCTATGTGAACGGATAACATCCATACTTATTTTATCATCCGCGTCAAAGCCGCTTGTGTACCTTGTTCGTTCGGGGTGACGTCAAGCTGCTTGTGTAAAAAGGCGGAGGGTGTGGTTTTGCCACTGCTGATTGAATCTGTAAAAGATGGCATAGAGGATTCGCTCCACGCTCTGGATGTTAGTGAACAGGACCATCGGCCGGGTGCGCCTACGAACTTCGACGAAGCAGCGCTCAATGGCGTTGGTGGTGCGCAGCTTGCGCCACAGGGGCTGCGGGAAATCGAAAAATGTCAGCAGCTCGGGTAAATCGCGCTCGAGCCGCCGCACTAAGCCGGAATATTGCGCTTGCCAGTGAAAGCGAAAGCGTCGGAAAGCACGGCGCGCCTGGGCGGCGTTGCGGGCCAGGTAGATGCGCTGGGCGTCGCGTTTGACCTGCACCTGATCGCGCCGCCACACGCCATCGCGCAGATTGCGCATCTTGTGCACCCAACAGCGTTGGTGGCGCGCACGCGGATAGATCGTTTCGATCGCGGCCGCCAAGCCGGCACAGCCGTCCGAGAGCACCAGTTGCAGGTGGCTGCCGGCTAACCCGCGCTGGTGCAAATTCCACAAAAAACTTTCCCAAGCGGCCTGGCTTTCCGCCCGTTTTATTGCGCGGGCTCCAAGTAGAGCCCGCACCCGGCGCGGAAGAAAGCGAGCAGTTGCCGCTGGCCATTGGCGCGCAACCCATAGGCCACTAGCAGCAGCACCCGCTGCGGCCCGAATGCCCGCCGCACTTTTAGCCACGCCCCATCGAGCAGCAGGTAAACCCAGTCATCCTCCAGCCGCGCCTGATGGAACTTCTGCACTTCCCGGTCCAGCACGCGCGTCAGTCGCGACACGGTCTACGCACTGACCGGCTCGTCCGTTAATAGCGCCACCACGCGGCCTACGGCACGCGTGGAAATCCCCTGTAGAAAGGCTTGCCGGATCAGCTCGGCGATTTCCGGCGCGCGCCGCTGCAGGGTGGCGATCCCACGAGGCAGGAACGAGCGCTTGCGGGTCCGCCGCACCCGCAGCCGAATCGCTCCCAGCGGCGTTACATAGTCCCGTTCGTAGAACCCGTTGCGGCTGTCCACCCGCTCCTCCGGCTCCTCCATTCGTTCGTACCTCGCCAGTCCTAAATATTCGGCCATCTGCTGTTCGGAGTCGGCGTCCAGCATCTGCTCCAAGGCATGTTGGGTGCGCCAGCGAACCTGCCCCCAAAAACTTTCGCGCACCTCCTGCCGAAAAGCCTGGAACTGCTCCGTGCTAGTCATGCTTCATAGGGTGTAGGGCTCCTTTACCGGAGATTTTGTTGCTCGTCACAACAAAACCTACACCCTCTCTCTTTTTTACACACACAAAGTTATGTCACCACTACGGGGATTGGAGACGGCAATTACGAAATTGCGGCGGCAAGATTCAGTCCGTATGCGCTAACTGACGGCCGACCAACCGCCGAGCAACCTCAGGGCGCGCCAATCGGGAGATTGGCGTTCCCGGGGCTCGCAAAGCGCGCTCGGCGCGGCTCCACGAGGGCACCCTTGCCAGCCTGAAGCGTTGTCGCCAAAGGCACACGCCACTGCGCCTAACAGAAGCCGGCTTACGACGCTTGTATAATATAGCGGCAAAAGGTAGGCAAGAATGCGCCTGAGTGAGCAACAACATATGCCGATTGCCGCTGATGAGAGCCCTAGCGCGCCCAGCGCTGTAAAGACCGAGACGGGCAATATGCCGATACGCGGTCGACGCAGCCAGCGGGTGCGTTTTGAAATGCCTGTGGGCATTTACTTGTGCCGAGAAAATGAGGAGTCCACCTTTGAACAAGCCAAGACTCTGAGTGTAAACGCTCACGGCGCGCTACTCGCGCTCACCACGCCGGTTGCTATTGGAGAAATGCTGCGTCTAATAAATCCCCGTACCGGGAACGAGATTGATTGTCGGGTATGCCGCTTCGGCATGCAGTACCCGGGTGGAGTAAGCCAGGTAGGCGTTGAATTCGCCGCAGTATATCCCGCATTCTGGGACGTTGATTCTCGCCCGCTGGATTGGGACCCATCCTGGGTTCCACCCGCCGAACGCGCGCGCCCGCAAATTTCGCTGCCCCCAACTTCTCTACCTGATGAGCCTGTTCAAGAAACACCTCGACGGCGCTCCCCGGCACCGTCCGCCAAGGTAAAAACGTCATCGCGAGAAATTTCCCAGGCTAAGGAGGCTGCCAGATCACACGCATGGCGCGACTTCAAGTGGCCAATCGTCGCATTGGCGGGCTTAGCGACGCTATTCATCGTATGGACCGTGGTGTCCAAGTTGAGCCATGCCAGCTCGCCGTCCAGCGGGATTTCCGGGACTGGCGGGATGGAACCCGAAGATGTCCGCGTAATTCCGGGAATTGAGCGTTTGAGACTAGCAACAGAAGAAGACTTCGACCAGGGCGCGATTTCCTGGCTTCATAGCCTTGGTCAGCAGGCCAGCGGCAAGATCACGGGGGCCTACTCCGGTGCCGAAAAATCCTCCGCGTACATCCTTGTGGATCATTACAACGCACGGCGCGCGGTGATCATGGCGTACGGACAAGTTGTTTATAATGCCGAGTACCCGGTCATCGCCGCTGCTGCGCTCATTCCCAAGGAATTG
>PLJR01000347.1:0-237 GCA_003140295.1 Acidobacteriota bacterium | reverse complement strand
TTCTCTTTCTCCGGGGAACTCAAATTGTATCGGGAAACCCGATTGATTATCGCCAGATTCCCCTAGCCCAAGCGCCCTAAGCTTGAAATTCCGGCGCAACGCCTGGTTATCTGCTATCGAAATCTCAGCCCCGAACGCGTCAAAAGCGTTACAAATTGTAACAGGTCTGCCCTTTGGTTCAGGTAGGATCGACTGCTACATTTATCAGTCACATTAACTATCATATTGTCAATTAGT
>PLJR01000190.1 GCA_003140295.1 Acidobacteriota bacterium | reverse complement strand
GAGGCGCACGGCCGGCGCATTGATGCAGTGGTCTGCTGGCGCTTCGATCGCTTCGCCCGGTCGGTGTCGCACTTGCTGCGCGCGCTGGAGACATTCCAGGCACTCGGCATTCAGTTCGTGAGCCTTTCAGAGCAACTCGACACGTCCACACCAACCGGCAAGATGGTTTTCACGGTCCTGGGCGCCGTGGCGGAACTTGAGCGCAGCCNNATAGGCCGGCTTCGCGCACAGGGCGTATCCTGGCGCAAAATTGCGAGACAGATGGAGTGTTCGGCCAGGACGGCCCGACGGGCGGGGCAAAAAGCCACTTGTGAGGGATTTTGCCCCACTGTGGCCAAAAACCCTGAATCTCGGCTCGCAGCAAACCACTGAGAACGCGGAGCGGCCCTCGTAGCTATTCCGCGTGGCAAAACCGGGTGATTTTGCTGCGGACGGTTTGTGTTAGCCTCCGCTTCGTGATTAAGCGTGATCGTCAGCTGGAGCAGAAGATTTTCGAAGCCGTGAAGAGCCGCGATGCAACTGCGGCTATCTCGCTGGTCGGTGGAAGCAACCATCAGGCTACTTATCGGGGAATGCCCCTTGTCGGTCCATCAACGGAAATGATTTGTTGGGCGTTCACCGACATACCGAAGCTCCTGCGCCACTTCCCAGACTACGTCATGCCCGACATTCGAACCGCCGCGGCGATGTTCTTCCTAGTTGGCGGTATAAGAGACTGGTTGCCGCGTGGCGAACTCACGGCCCGAGGCTTCGATCTCGAGTACGGCGTGCGCGCGTTGGCGACGTACATCCAGTGCCGCAGAAGCATAGAGACGTGGAAGGGTGTTGTCGGTGAAATAGAAATTTCAAACTCTGCTGACCCGCCCTGCCCACAGTGTAAAGAATTGGGCGGGAAGCGTTGGCCTTTTGGCGAGCAGCCAGAAATTCCTTACGAGCACTGCACTGGCCCCAAGGGGTGCCACTGCGCCTATGTTGCCTATACCGTAAAACGAGATATCGGAACGAACGTTACGAGAGCTTTGAGATTCCGCACGCGTCATTGACGCCCCTATGCTTTGGGTTCATCGAATTCCAACAGAATACGGAATCCGGCGGCCTTCCTCTCCGATTGCATTCGAAGTTTGGCGAGGGCGATGTAGAAATTTTTAATCGCCGGAACAACGTGGGGCTCGTCTTGCCCGAAGTACCATTCATGACCGCTAGGACAGTTTTCAGGGATCTTTTTTACGTCGTCTGGCGACATGGTGAGCTTGAATTGGCATTGTTCGCAGGCGAACGAGACAGCCTTTATATCTTCGAGGCCAACAACAATCTTGCGTTCAAATGTCATCTCCAACGCCCTCCTGCCGTCCGGAAGATACCATGCCAATGCACGAGACTGTCGATAACCTCTAGTTTGGCTCCGCGCCCTAGACTGTGCCTGATTTTGTTGCCGCCATTGCCGCAATCAGCCTGCTGCACCGCCTGCTCGCAGGCTGTTGACCTTTTTTTTCTTTTGGTGCTCTCTCGAATCACGCGGCATCACCCCGCGCAGCCCGGGCAACAAGTTCTTCAAGCTTCGCGTCGATTTCTTCAATCGTCATGTTCATATCGAGGCCGCCTGATATAGCGATTGCCTGCATCGGCTTGCCCTCGGTGCGGTCGCAAATTTCGCGAGCAGCGGCGACGTCGCCCTTTAGAGCGCGTCGACAAATCGCCAGAGATATCAACTGCGCCCACGTCCGCCCCTCGGCATCGTAGGGACACTCGGACCGCATCATCCTACGCAGTTCCTGCGAAACCAGGTCCAGCGGCCGGCCGTTCGGGTTGCCGCTGTGGCCCGGCTGAAACTGCGTTGCCTTACCAAGTTCCTGAATCTGGGGGTTGCCTGCTTTCTGCCTGTTACCAGGTTTAGCCTCTTGCCGTTTCGAATCATTTTTCCGCTTCATTTTTGATTTCCTTTCTTCGGTATCCACAATCGTTGTTAACGTTTTGAGAGCGCATCCTGCAGCGCGACAATGTCCGCACCGCTCATTTTCTCCTCAGTCGGCTGAGCCGAAATCGGCGCCTGTTCGCGCAACAGTTTCATCACGAGCCGCACATTGAGCCGGCCAATCTGGTACACCGCGAACCTCGCCAGCTCCAGCAGCAGCGAGCCGAGCACGTACCCGAGCGCGATTTCGAGAATCAGTTTCATTTCAATCGATGATGAACGACACCCAAGCGCTTTTTTCTGGCCACGAAACCGAAGTGGCTGTCACCGTGATTGGCAGGCCGGTGCCCGGGCCACTTGCCGGAGCCGTATATGTCACCGAAGTTGGCGATTGATTGGAGAGCGCTCCCGGGCCCGCCATCGCGAATGGTGGTACCGAACTGAGGCTCCAGGTGACGCCTGCATTTGCCAAGTCGCCCTCCACGGTCGCGGTGAAGGTGACAACGCCGTTAGCCGAGACTGAATTCGGCTCGGGCGTAATCGAGACAGAGATTCCGTCGACATTCTTCTGCACCTGGCTCGAGAGGAACTGAATCTGCGCTTGTAGCGCGAGCCGTTGCGCTGTTAGGGGTCCAATCACTCCCGCATGGCGCGCGTTCTCAGAGGCAATCGAAGTATTTAGGTTGGCGAGCGCTGTTTGCGCCGCGGCGAATCGAGTCGCAGCATCGGCCGCGCTCATGTATTGACCGGACGACGATTGCGCACCGAAGTACCCGATCTGCGCAACGAGGGGTGATCGCTGGGCGTTCAGGCCGTCGAGAGTGCTTTTGTTCGTGGCGTTCTCGCTGTCGATTTCTCCGAGCACCGTTTGAAGCTGCGCCTGCGCAGTTGCGAGTTGCCCTTGCGCGTCCTGCAAACTCATCTGGATCGTTGCGAACATGATTCCTCCTATTAACTTACACGATATCTTTAGGTACCGGTGTCTCCGGCGAGCGTCACTCCTAGATCAGCCGCTGTCCCATCGGGCGTACCCGGAGCAACTATGGAGAGGATGTCGCCGGCTACCAACGACGTGTCCGATGCGGATGTAAAAGTGCCCACCATCGCGCCCGCCGCAAATGTGATGGTCGCAAATTCCACATCGTTTTTTTGAATTGAGAAAACCGTCGAAGCAGTCGGTGCGACCAGCAATACCGCGCGCGAAAATGGCATTCCAGCCGGAAAAGTTAGAGCGCGAGTCACCGGCAATCTGAAGACAATGGCGCTTGCCCCGGGAACGCCCGGGAACATCGCTCCTATATTGAACATTTTCTCCAGCGTTGCTGTCGTAGGCATAGTTCCTCCGTTCTCAAATTCTTAATTCTTTCAGCCCGCTCGCTTCGCTGGCTAAAGGCTACGCCGCGGCTGCGTCCGCGCAAGCATGGTCGCTGCGAGTAGCTCAGCGCGTTCTGGGCCGTGAAGCGCGTTCTCTTGGTTCACGGATTTCTCTGCCGCGTCATACGCTTTGTCGCCGACGGCCTTGGCGGCTTCAGCGTTTTCGGCTTCCACTCGATCCGCCCGCGCGCTGGGCATAGCGGTCCGCGGCTTAGATCGAGCGACCATCAGCAACGCAAGCGATTTGCCAGCTTCGACACCGTGGAGCGCCGTCTCAGCCTCGACCGCTTTAACCGCGGCGTCATATTCCGCGTCAGTACTCATGGTCTTCGTTGCTGGGAGTTTTTTCATCGCTTCATCAACTTTCAGAAAATGTTCCCGAAAATGTTCCGAATAAGTTTCGACACTCATTTTTGCGTTGCTCCTTCTCTGTGGATTTGACTTCCTACCCTCTTGAAATATTGGACGTCTGTGCCTTTGGCACTCTCTTGTGCTGTGGAGGCAAAAGACCGCGGATCTCGAAAAACAGGTGACCATACGGAGCTACTGGCGCTTTCCATTTTTTGATGGTGTTGAGCCGGTAAAATTGATTCCACATTCCCTCGATCAATTTCGCCACATAGGCTTGTCCCTCTTGCCCGAACCGTTCGCCGTGGTCCCCACAGTCCAGTTGAAATTCGGCTATGCGCAGACTGAGGTCTTCGTATACCGATTCGATGGCCACCTTGCTCGCCTCCAGGTTGTCGCAAGAGGCCTCGCTCTGTTTGCGCCGCTCTTCCGCCGCCGCAGCAACGCGCAATGCCTGAGCNNGACGCGCAACCCCTCGATCTTCCGTCCGATATCCTTGCGCTCAGATTCCAGGAGATCGAGTGCGCTCGCGGCGCTTTTGTCGCCGCCGGCCAACTTCACTTTGAGTTCGCGCTCCTGGCCGTCGATTCGCATGAGGCGTTCGGATAGGCGTCCATGCTCCCCTTCGAGCTTTCCTCTGCGAATTGAAATGCTTTGAATTTCCCCTTCGATTTCCTTTACCGTCCGCATGACCGTTGCTGTGCTCATTTCCCCTCCAAAGATTCAATCGCGTTCGAAACTCCGCCGCGAAGGCGCCGGCTTCTCAGGACCAACGCCCCCGCGCACATTGCCGTAGAGGCAGCGATGAAACTATCGACAATGCGCCCCAGGCGGCCGCTCGCAGGGCCTCGACCCGGGCCTGCGGCGATCTCTATCCGTCCGGAGGCGCCCGGCGACAGGTTGAGCCGCGACGCGCTGGTGCCTACAGTAACCGCGCGCCGAGTCGCGATGCCGCCGAGCGCTCCGAACGGAACTCTGAAAATCTCGCTTCAAATCTTCCCTCGCCGCTGCGCGCGCTTGAACATCGCCGCAAGACATCAGGGTTTCCCACAGGGCCCGTGACAGCCGGAAAGCGGCATCACGGTCCTACGATGAACGCACCTATCTGAGTGGATACGGCCCCTAGGCCGTACTCATTGTCGAGTCCCTTGTGATTCAGGTTGAGCAGCTCCGTGTAGCCGCTGCCCGCGGAAACCGTCACGCCGTAAATTTGGCCGCTGGCATAGGCCGTGTTCAGCCCCGAGGCCGCCTTCAGAATCACGATCGCCGTTCCCCAAACTGTCTGAGTGGATGTGTAATTGAACGTCGCGGTGATCCCGCTGGCGGTCACGGTGGTGGGCCCCGCCACCGCCGATCCCGAATACTGATTCACAGCCTGGTCAACGATCAGCGACGAAGAAGCCTGCCCCAGGAAGGAGACGGCAGAGATCTCGGGATAGAAGGTCGTCCCCGAGCCGTTGGTGATGTTGACACTGATGGTGTCCGCGGCATTCGACGCGATGTTATTGATGTAGCAAATGATCGATGCGAAGGCGAAGCCGATGCTGGGATTCGAAGGATCGAAGCGCGTCCCCGGGATGCAGGTGGCCGAGCCGTTGGCATCGCTGGCGGTGACCACGCTCATACTGGTATCGGCATTCGCCGGCGCATTCGAGGCCCACTGCACCGTAAAAACGTTTACGCCTCCGCCATCCCCGGTATTGTTTATGGTGCAGGAAACAGCAGTATTACCGCCGCCGGTGATGTTGTAGCACTCGTGGCCGGTATAGGTGATGTCGGCGCGCGCGGAGGGTGCGGCGAAAAGCAGCGCGCCGGCCGCGGCGAGTAGCAGGAAGATCTTCTTCATCGCACGACTCGCCAGTTCAGAGTCACCGCGCCCGGCGTGATCGAAGCGTTGGTGTTATTGCAGGCCTTGAAGTTCACGTTGTTCGCGGTGGGATATTTCACGATGGTAAGCATCGCGCCCGGCTGGTATCCGAGCGTGGATGTCGGATCGGCATTGAAATCGGCCATGATGTTGTCCGTGGTGGCCACGCCCGGGGCGCTGGTGGTAACTACCGAAGCGCAAGAGCCTGCCGCGATCGCCGAGGTCCCCAGCGCTGAGGTTCCATTCGCGACGCTGGATCCGGAACGAAACGGCGTCCGGTCGTCCAGAAACGAAGTGACCACGCCACCAGCGGTAACCACAACCGCGATTGGAATGTTTGCCCCATACCCAGTTGTATTGCTGGCCGGAGCACATGACGAAGAAGTGTTGAGAAATATGTAGTTCGTTGAGTTGTCCGCCACGGCGAGCATGCCGCCGGCGTACCGTGTGGGCGTTCCGGGCTGACAAAACGAGATGCCCTGACTCAGAGTAAGATTGAGGCCGTTCCCTTGAAAATAGTCCGGTGCGTATCCGAATACGGGGATGCCTTGCGGGAGGTATACGCCGGTGTGTTGCGCGCTCGCTGAAAGAGCGAGAAGGCATAAGATTCCAAACAGTGCTGCAATTACGCGCCGCGGTGCCGGCCGCGCGGCGCGTGAGAAAACGGGCGGGAGAAGCAGCAGAAATTTCTTGGCGCCAGTTAGCCGATCGGCCATTGGAACTCCTCTGAATGCTTGGCGTTTTTGGCGGAACTTGGGGTTAAAAACTTGGGCGCAAAATGGGCGCAAAACTACGGTCAAATGGGCGCAAATCGAGGGATGCAGGGTGAGTAAGGGCAGCCGAATCAACAGGAATTTTGCGAAAGTCTGGAGCGGGCGACGGGAATCGAACCCGTATCCGCGGCTTGGGAAGCCGCTATTCTACCACTGAACCACGCCCGCCCTGTGAGGCTCGGGTAAAAACTAACAGATCGATTCTTTCGCCGCAAGGTGTTGTTCCGAGACTGCTCGCGGACCAACTCGTGGATTAAGGATGCGGTGGCGGCGCTGGGGATGCCGCAGCCGCGTCGGCCAACTAGGGTTCCATGCTAACCTGTGCGGCGTGTTATGCCGGGACTCCAGATTCAGCCGGGGGATTTGGGCGGCGGACGATAGCGGGAGGATGGTTTGGCTTACAAGGACCTGCGGGAGTTTATTGCCCGTCTGGAAAAGAGCGGCGAACTCAAGCGCATCAAGGCTCCGGTGAACCCCGTGCTCGAAATCGCGGAAATCACCGATCGGATAACGCGAGCCGGTGGGCCCGCCCTTCTGTTCGAGAACCCGGTGGGATCGCGGACGCCTCTGCTGATCAACATGCTGGGGAGCGAGCGGAGAATTACGCTGGCGCTTGAAGTCGATCGTTTGGAGGAAATTTCCGACCGCATTCGGTCGTTCATGGATGTGCGGGCGCCGCAAGGGATGCTGGACAAGCTGAAAATGCTGCCCAAGCTTGCGGAATTAGGCTCATTTTTCCCCAAGACGGTGAAATCGGGGCCTTGCAAAGAAGTGATACGTAGGGAAGGCTTTTCGCTCCTGGATTTTCCGATTCTGCAGTGCTGGCCCAAGGATGCCGGCAGGTTTATCACCTGGCCCCTGGTGTTCACGCGCAATCCGGAGACGGGCAAGCGGAATGTGGGCGTCTACCGCATGCAGGTGTTCGACGAGCGGACCACGGGGATGCACTGGCAGACACAAAAGCACGGGGCGGAGCACTTCCGGCGGGCGCGCGCGGCGGATGCCAATGGTCGCATCGAGGTCGCGGTGGCTATCGGGGCCGATCCCGTCACATGCCTCTCGGGCATTCTGCCGATTCCGCCCGATCTGGACGAAATCATGTTCGCGGGATTTCTGCGGCGCGAGCCGGTGGAGATGGTGGCCTGCGAAACGAGTGCGATTGAGGTACCCGCGCAGGCTGAAATCGTTTTGGAAGGTTATGTGGATTTATCGGAGATGCGCACGGAAGGCCCATTTGGCGACCATACCGGCTTCTATTCGCTCGAAGGCGAGTATCCGGTGTTTCACGTCACCTGCCTGACGCACCGCCGCGATGCTA
This sequence comes from Acidobacteriota bacterium, assembly GCA_003140295.1. Taxonomy (GTDB): domain Bacteria; phylum Acidobacteriota; class Terriglobia; order Acidiferrales; family UBA7541; genus Palsa-189. The sequence continues at coordinate 10,893 of PLJR01000190.1, read as the reverse complement.
TCTATTTGACTACCATTGTCGGGCCGCCTCCGCAGGAAGATTTTTACATGGGTCATGCGGTGGAGCGGATTTTTTTGCCGGTGATGAAGATGCAGTACCCGGAGATCGTCGATGTGGCGCTGCCCGCCGAGGGTATCTTCCACAACTTGATGATCGTGGCGATACGCAAATCCTATCCCGGGCATGCGCGGAAGATCATGAATGCGATTTGGTCGCTGGGGCAAGCGATGTTCACTAAGGTGGTAGTGGTCGTAGATCACGACGTGAATGTGCAGGATTTTCGGCAGGTGGTGTGGAAGGCTTTATGCGCGATCGATCCGGAGCGCGATGTGCAGTTCGTGCTGGGACCGGCGGATTCGCTGGACCACGCGGCGCGGCGGCAGGATTTCGGGTCGAAAATGGGGATTGATGCCACGCGCAAATGGGCGAGCGAAGGGTTTGACCGGCCCTGGCCCGAAGAAATTGTCATGGACCGGCCGACCAAAGACCGGGTGGACGCTATGTGGAAGAAACTAGGCCTAGTACCGTAAGCTGTGCATCGGCCGTATCCTATTTGGAAGGCCGCCTTACCGGCAAACCCAATGGCCAGTGCTATTTTCCCTCAACCGATTAGCACCATATAGCGTACACGGAGATTTTGGGCTCTCAAGTAATTGAGACTTTTCGGCATTTTTCCTCTACGAACGCCCCGAATGGCCCCCTATTCTTAGGACAACTCGTCCTTCCACTTTCATTGACAGTCCTAGTACGCGGTGCGAGATTGGCATCAGCGAGAATGCCCCTCTGCTCCGTGCATGAATAAAACGGCGGGCGACAAAAGGTCAGACATGGGAGCGGTGTCGGAAGTTGGCAGTTCGCCAGACACGTTCGCTGATTTGTGATGGCGCTATATAGGTGATGGGTGGTTCGGCACAAGTTGAGCAGCCGGAGGGAATTCGCAAGTGAGTGTTGGACCGCTGGACGGAGCGCAGGGTGCGCCAGTCCGCGAGCATGAGGCGCTAGCCGGAACCCGCAGCGGTCCCGGCGGCAAAGTGAGGCGAGCTGATGTTTGGTAATGGAAAACAAAAGCCGGTGGTAGGGCTCGATATCGGATCGAGCTCCATCAAGGCAGTGGAACTTAAGTCGACCAAGGCCGGGTACGAACTAGTGAGCTTTGGCCTGGAGCCGCTGGCCCAGGATACGGTGGTGGATGGCGCGATCATGGATGCGCCGCTGGTGGCGGCGGGGATCGGGACGATCTTCGATCACCAGCAGGTAAAGACGCGCAATGTGGCCACCTCGGTTTCCGGACACTCGGTGATCGTGAAGAGGGTGACGCTGCCCCCGATGAGCGAGGAAGAGCTTTTCGACCAGATTCAGACCGAAGCCAGCCAGCATATTCCGTTCGATATATCGGATGTGAACCTCGATTATCAGCTTCTGGAATCGGTCGATTCGCAGATGGACGTGCTGCTAGTGGCGGTGAAAAAGGACAAGATCCTGAATCACACCAACGTTCTGGCGCAGGCCGGGAAGACCCCGACCGTGGTGGACATTGATGCGTTTGCGCTGCAGAACTGCTACGAAGCCAACTACGATCCGACACCCGGGCAGACGGTAGCGCTGCTGAATGTAGGCGCGAGCGTCATGAACATCAACATCGTGCGCGGCGGCATCCCGCTGTTCACGCGCGACGTTTCGGTGGGTGGAAACCAGTACACCGACACGCTGCAGAAGGAACTGGACTTGAGCTATGAAGACGCCGAGCGGCTCAAGAAGGGCGAGGCCATTGCGGGCGTGGCTGAAGAGAATCGCACCAACATTCTGCGTTCGGTTTCCGACATCCTGATTCTGGAAATCCAGAAAACGTTCGATTTCTTCCGCGCTACGGCCACCGGCGAAAATATCCAGCGGATTTACATTGCCGGAGGCACGGCTCGCGTCCCGGGCCTGGTGGACCTGCTGCGCGAGGAGTTCGCGCTTCCCGTCGAGGAGTTGTACCCGTTCCGCAAGATCGTAATCAATCCGGGCCGGCACAGCGAAGAGCAAGTACGCGAGCTGGCCCCGCGCCTGGCCATTGCAGTCGGCCTGGCGCTCAGGAGCTTTGACACGCCATGATTCGGATCAACTTACTCGGCCGGGCTCGGCCCAAGACCGCACGCCAGGCAGTGCCGCTCGAGGCTACCCTGCAAGTCGTTTTTCTGGCGGGCGCGCTGGTGCTCGCTTTCGGCGTCCTCTATTACCACTGGCATTCCATGAATACGGAAACGGTGGAAGTGCGCACACACATTCAAAAACAGGTGGGCGAAAAGGCGCGCCTGGAAAATCTAAAGACCCAGGTGGACGAGTTCGAGCGGCAGAAGGTCGTTTTGCAGCAGCGCATCAACGTTATCGAGGAGCTGCAGCGAAACCGCACCGGAGATCAGGAGCTGCTGGATGCCCTGGCCAACACCGTTTCGCGAACCGATACGCTGTGGCTGACATCGCTCGACCGCAAGGGCAACGTGTTGACGATTCAGGGCGCGGCCGGCTCGATCAATGCGGTAGCGAATTTCATCACGCAGCTCAAGCATTCGGGCTACTTCGACCAGGTGGAGATCAAGGAGTCCATTCAGGACACCAAGAGCGCGGACGTGCAGACATTCAACTTTATATTGACGGCCCAGTTCGCCCTGCCGCAGTTCAAGGCTGCAGCAGCGCAAGCGGGAAAGGGCTAGGGGAAATCAATGGCCATATCCTTCAAGGAATCTCCCTGGTATATCCAGGCGCTGGTGTTCGTGGCGCTGGCGATTTTGCTGATGGCGGCCGGCGAATACGTTCCCGGTTTGTCGGTGGCCAAGGCGCGCCAGGACCTGCAGCAGGTTCGCGAGCAGGACACCAAACTCAACCAGGAAGTCAGCGCGCTGCAGGTTTACGAACGCCGCTACAGCGAATTTCAAGTGGAGATGGCCGCGCTGAACAAGCAGCTAGACACGCTGAAAGCAATCGTTCCCGAGGAGAAGGACGCCGACGATTTCATGCGGCAAATGCAGGGAGCCGCTGCGGCGGCCGGGGTACAGATACGCAAGCTCACGGCTAGTCCCGTGGTGACGCGCGATTATCATTTCGATATGCCGTTTAACGTCCAAGTGGACGGTCCCTATTACAGCATCGTGGATTTCTTTTCGCGACTCAGCCGGTTGTCTCGAATCATCAACGTCGGCGATCTGACGTTCGGGGGGCTGGCAGAGGGGCACGGCGCCGGTTACCCGGTGCGTCCCAGCACCACGGTAAGTGGCAGCTGCGTCGTGACCACGTTCTTTACGACTCCGGCCTCGCAGATGCCTGCGCAGGTGGTGCCGGTGGCGGCCAAGACCGTCGCGAAGGCCAAATAAACGAAAATGAATATGCCCACTGAAACCGTAAGAATCGAGCCGAACATGGAACATCGCAATGGACCAGGTCCCCGGACGGGCGTGCTGGCGGCAGCGGCTGTCCTGCTAATTTTGTCGGCCTCCGGCTTGCACGCGCAGCAAATGCCGGCCCAGCCCAATAATGTCAGGCAGCAGTTGAATGTCACGGCGGAACCGAAGCCGGCGTCGCCGCAGGGCGCTCCGGCCGCGAAACCCGCGAGTTTTGCGAAACCGGCGACGCCTTCCCCCGGAATGCCCTCGCCGAAGCCGACACCGGCACCGGCGCCAACACCGGTACCGGCGCCTGCGCCTGCGCCAAAGCCAGCCGTAAAGAGCGGAACTCCTGCAGAAGGGCTGGGGATGTTAAGTCCGACGGCGGCACGGCGCGATCCGTTTTCCGCGCTTATCGGTAACAAAGACAGGCTGGCTGGTGTGCCCGAGCATCTGCCTGCCGGGAAGGCGGGCCTGGTGGTCGCGACGCTGCGGGTCGACGGAATCATCAACGGTCCGAACGGGATGATCGCGATTGTTTCCAATACGCAGGATCGGGTGTACTTTCTGCGGGACGGTGATCGTCTGTATGACGGCGAAGTCAAGAAGATCAGCATGGAAGGAATATCTTTCCATCAAACCGGAAAAGACCCGTTCGGTAAGCCGGTGGAACGCGAGATCGACAAGCGCCTTTATCCAATCACTTCAGGAGAATTGCAATGAAGACCTATTGGCGAGCCTCGGGGCTTAGCCGCTTGTTTTTGGTGAGCGCCGCGCTGGTACCCAGTTTGGCCAGCGCGCAGTCGATATCGCCGGGCACCGCAACTGCCGTGCCGGCCACTTCAGTTGCGGATGTGCAGGTGGCCCGAGCGGGAGAGCAGACCGTAGTTCGAATCGCGGGCAGCGGGAAGCTCAGCTATCACGTTATGCGGCAAAGTGATCCGCCGCGCGTGGAGGTTGATTTTGACGATGCGCGGCTCGAGGTAGCGCGCCAGGCGATTCCCAGCGAATACGCGCCGGTTCGGGGCGTGCGCCTGGGCCAGGTTCGGCCCGACGAGGTACGGCTGGTGGTCGACCTGACTCGGCCGTCGGCCTACTCGGTGGATAATCATGGGTCGAATCTCGTGATGACGTTCTCGGACGCGCCTACGGCTGCGGATCAGGGTGCGGTCACCAGTTCGGCGAAGGTCAGCAAAGTCTCGATGCAGGTCCCGGCAGGGAACTTGCCTGCCTCAAATGTNNGACGAGCAAGGTGGCGGTTCTGGCGAGCCCGGAGACGGCTGCGGCCACCAGTCCCGCCGGCACGCCCGGCAAATCGCAGCAGACTGCGAGCACGCAGGCCGTGGCGACGTTACCTGCCATGGCGAGCGCGGCGGCCCCCAGCCCCATGGGCCAGGCCACGCCCGGTCCGCAAATTCCGGCCAACCGGCGGTTTTCTGGCGAGCCGATTTCGGTGAATTTGAAAGACGTGGACTTGAAGGATTTCTTCCGCCTGATTCATGAGATCAGCGGGCTCAACGTGGTTTTGGATCCTTCTGTACATGGCATGGTCACGCTGGTGCTGGACGAAGTTCCCTGGGACCAGGCCCTCGACCTGGTGTTGCGCAACAACGGGCTGTCGCAGGAAATTGACGGCAACGTGCTGCGCATCGTTACCCAGGATACGCTGAGGAAGGAAGCCGAGGATCACAGCGCGCTCGAGAAAGCGCAAGCCGAAGCGGTGGAGCCGGTCACGTCCACGCGGGTACTGAGTTATGCCAAGGCCACCGATCTGGTGGTTCCGCTCAGAAGGTTTTTATCCCCTCGCGGCGACATCCTGGCTCAGGATCGCTCGAACATGCTGATCATCCGCGACATTCCGTCGGTGATGCCGAAAGTGGACGACTTGATCCGGCAACTCGATCGCAAGACGCAACAGGTGGAAATCGAGGCGCGCGTCGTTCAGGCCTCACGTACGTTCGCGCGCGACATCGGCACCCAGTTTGGTTTTGCGGTGCAGGCGGATCCGCAGACGATCATAGGCGGCGTTCCGAATCAGCTATTCAGCAGCCCTATCGTGCACACACCGACACCACCGTTGGTCGAAAGTGGCACTAACTCGATTCCGTTAGTCTCCAATTTCCCGGCGAATGCTGCGACCAGCGGGCTGTCAGTCGGCTTTAGCGGAAAGAACCTGTCGCTCGACTTGCTGATCACCGCTGCCGAGAACAAAGGAATGGGCAAACTGCTGTCGAGCCCGCGCCTGGTGACCCAGAACAATGCTATGGCCGTGGTCAAACAGGGCACCCAGATCCCCATCCAGACAACGATCAACAATACAATTTCGGTGCAGTACATCGACGCCGTATTGAAACTGCAGGTAACCCCTCAGATCACCGCCGACGGTACCGTGTTCATGGACGTGCTGGTGGAGAACACGCAGGTCGATAGCGGCATCCCGCTGGTAAATGGTATTCCGGCGCTTTCCACGCAGTCCGCCCAAACTAAGGTGCTGATCGGGGACGGCGGTACGGTGGTGGTCGGGGGCGTGATGTTCACGCAGCAAAACACCACCGTGAACCAGGTGCCGGTCCTGGGTAGTATTCCGCTGATCGGCCACTTGTTCAAGGAGACCTCGGTCAGCGTTCAGTCGCAGGAATTGCTGTTCTTCATAACGCCACGCATCATGCCCGAGTAGCGGGGCCGGAATTTACCGAGCCCGATCAGTCGGTCGATTAATCGCCTGATCAATGGGCGAGGGGATTGAAAGCCCGGCTAGCCAGGGGAGGAGACGAAAGTCGCCTCCCCTTTTTTTCAGGTCCCTGCTTTTGTGGGATGATGAAGGCGTGGACGCCGCCGTTTCCGACCGAATCGAGCAAATTCGCAAGCAATTGGAAACCGTGCGGGCCCAGGCGCTGGTGGTTACTCACCTGCCAAACCTTTTGTACCTGTGCGGATTCACCGGCAGCAATGCCATCCTTATCGTCCTGCCGGACTCCATTCACCTGTTTACCGACAGCCGCTACACCTTGCAAGCACGCCAGGAGGCGCCCGGCGTGCGCATCGACATAATGCGTGGCGCGCTCGTGGACGCCATCGGCGAGTTCCTGCGGCAGCGTGCCGCGCGTGCCCCACGAGTGCCGCTGCGCGTGGCGTATGAGGCCGCCAATCTTAGCGTCGCCCAATGGACTCGGCTCAGGTCCGCCGCGGGGGAGAGAATTCGATGGAAGTCCACCACCAGCCTGGTCGAAGCGCTGCGCGAGACGAAAACGCCAGGCGAGCTAGCGGTGATGCGCGCCTCGGCACAGATCGGGTCCGAAGTGATGGCCGAAATGCTGAAAATGGTGCGTCCGGGAGTCAGCGAACTCGATTTAGCGGCCGAGGCGGATTACCGTATGCGCCGCAAAGGCGCTAGCGGTCCCTCCTTTGAAACCATCGTAGCTTCCGGGGCCCGCACGGCGTTGCCGCATGCCCGTCCGACGGCGAAACGCTTGCGGAAAAACGAGTTGGTGCTCCTGGACCTGGGTGTTATACTGCGCCACTATTGCAGCGATTTGACGCGCACGGTTTACCTGGGCCGCGCGCCCGCAAAGATTCGGCGCTGGTATCAAGCGGTGGAGCGCGCACAGCAAGCGGCCCTGGAAACGTTGCGGGCCGGAGCAGCCGCGGGCGCCGTCGATCGCGCCGCCCGGCGCGTACTGGATAGCTACCAGTTGGGGCGGTATTTTACCCACAGCACGGGTCACGGTTTGGGAATCGAAATCCACGAGAGTCCTCGGCTCGGCCGGATGCAAAAGCAGGAGATTCGCGCGGGGAATGTGGTGACCCTCGAGCCCGGCATCTACCTCGAAGGTGTCGGCGGGATTCGTTTAGAAGACGAAGTGGCGGTTCACCAGGACCAAACCGAGGTTTTGACCAGCGCGCCGCGAGGACTGCTCGAACTCTGACCCCTGATGAAGTCATCCGCAAACAAACCCAAGAACAAGCAGACCTCCACCGATAGCTTTCCGATGGCCGGCGTGGATGTGGAGCAACTCGAGCGCCTGCTCGATTTCATGGCTGCCCACGGCCTCGAAGAGTTCGAATATGAGCATGCGGGTCTGCATATCCGCCTGCGCAAGGCCGCAGCAGGTTACCCGGCCGCTGGCGCGCCGAGTCGCGCGCCGGAAGATCAGGCCGCGTCGTCTTCGCCTGCGGCGGCGGGCTCGGTATATACGACCGGCACCGGACACAGCGCCGGCAGCAGTTCCGCCAGCGCCGCCCCGTCTACCGAGGAGTTGCACACCATCAAGTCTCCGATCGTCGGAACGTTTTATTCGGCGCCCAGCCCTGATGCGCCCCCCTTCGTCAAGGTGGGCGACGCCATACAAGAGGGCAAAGTGGTGTGCATCGTCGAAGCGATGAAGCTGATGAACGAAATCGAAGCCGATGCCAGCGGGGATGTCGTACGCGTGCTCGTGGAAAATGGCCAGCCAGTGGAGTACGGTCAGCCGCTGTTTGCCATTCGGCCTGCCCATAGCAAGACGCCGGCAAAGAAGAAATAGCCGTCCCTATCCTGCAGATCATGTTCCGCAAAATTCTTATCGCCAATCGAGGTGAAATCGCTCTGCGGGTGATCTGCGCCTGCAAAGAGCTGGACATCGCCACCGTAGCCGTCTATTCGGAGGCGGACCGCAATTCGCTGCATGTGCGTTTTGCGGATGAGGCGGTGTGCATCGGGCCGCCACGCAGCGCGGACAGCTACCTGAATATTCCGCATGTCATCAGCGCGGCGGAAATCACCGACGTGGACGCGATTCACCCTGGGTACGGCTTCTTATCTGAAAACGCGAATTTCGCGGAGGTTTGCGAGGCTTCGCATATCAGCTTTATCGGTCCCTCGCCCAGGATGTTGCGGCTGATGGGTGAAAAGGAGCAGGCGCGGCGCGAGATGGCCGCAGCGGGCGTGCCGATCGTGCCGGGGAGTAACGGCCTGGTACTCGATGCCGAGTCCGCAGCCGCCGAAGGCGATCGCATCGGGTATCCGCTGATCGTCAAAGCGTCGGCGGGAGGCGGCGGCCGGGGCATGCGCGTGGTGCGCAGCCGCGAGGATCTGGTGACCGCCTGGGAGACCGCGCGCAACGAGGCGCAGCAGGCTTTCGGCGTCCCCGACGTGTACATGGAAAAATTTATCGAGCGTCCCCGGCACATCGAATTTCAAGTGCTGGGCGACCATCACGGCAACCTGTTGCATCTGGGCGAGCGCGAATGCAGCATCCAACGGCGGCATCAAAAACTGGTGGAAGAATCGCCCTCGACCGCTTTAACTGCCAAGCGCCGGGCCGAGCTGGGCAAGCGCGTAGTCGAAGCCCTGAAAAAGATTGGCTATACCAATGCCGGCACCGCCGAGTTCCTGATGGACGAGGATGGATCTTTTTATTTTATCGAAATGAATGCGCGCATCCAGGTGGAGCATCCCGTCACCGAACTGGTCACCGGAATCGATCTGATCAAGGCGCAAATACGAATCGCCGCCGGAGAAAACCTGGCGGACGCGGCGGGACCCGCGGAATTTCGCGGCCACAGCATTGAATGCCGCATCAACGCCGAGGACCCCGAAACGTTCGTACCCTCGGCCGGGCGCATTACCACGTTTCAGATTCCGGGCGGCACCGGCGTACGCGTGGATACCGCGTCCTACACCGATGCGGTCATATCGCCCTACTACGATTCGCTGATCGCCAAGCTCATCGTGCATGGCCGGGATCGCGCCGAGGCGATTGCGCGTATGCGCCGGGCCCTGGAAATGTTCGTCATCGAGGGCATCAAGACGTCTCTGCCGTTGCACCGGCGCATTTTTGCCGACCCCGATTTCGAGGCGGGCAAGCTGGATACGCACTTTTTGGAGCGCCTGCTGCCCGTGCCCGTTAAGTAATCGCCAGGGTAACTCGAAGCTACTCTTAGTGACTGTTAGTAACGGGGCCGCGCAAATGAACCTTGTGATCCCACCGCTCTATGTAATAATCGACTCCATTTTGCTCAAAACGTCGGAGCTTCGTTTCGCCGAAGTAATGGCAGAATCCGGGGTTGAGCTTCTGCAATATCGCCACAAGCACGCCACCTCTCGCCGGCTTTTCGAGGTTTCCAGCGCGCTCTCCAGCAGGCTGTCGGAATTTGCTCAGGGCGAGCAGCGCGCACCGCGCTTCATCGTGAATGATCGTCCCGATATCGCGATGCTGGTGCACGCAGGCGGTGTGCACGTTGGGCAAACCGATTTGGGCGTTGCCGAAGCGCGGGCGATTGTGGGCGCGCCGGACGCTCCGCAGCAAAGCTGCTGGGTGGGCATATCGACGCATACTCTCGAGCAGGTCGACATTGCCGAGCGCACTTCCGCGGACTACATCGCTTTCGGTCCCGTTTTCCCCACGGAGACGAAGGAGCAGCCCGATCCCGTGGTGGGTCTCGCATTGCTCACTAAAGCGCGCGCGCGTACCACCAAACCGCTGGTGGCCATCGGCGGCATCACCGTAGAGCGTGCCGCGGAGACTTATCGTGCCGGCGCCAATTCTCTAGCCGTCGCGCGCGATCTGATTGCCGCGGAAAAACCAGGCCAGCGTGCTCGCGCGTTCCTTAATGAAGCGGAACGTGCCCTCCGTACCGGCTGATAAGGCGAGCGGAAAGCCTGGCGTGCGGCACGCGCATCGTAGTTCACGGTTTCGGCAGATTTGATTGCTTGGGATTTTTAAATGTCCCCATCCAGCCCCGCCACAGTGACCCCCGTCCCCGCGTCGGATCCCGGCTTTGTGCGCGGCCTGGGATTATTCGATTCGACCATGATTGTCGTGGGGTCGATGATTGGCTCCGGGATTTTTATCGTGTCGGCCGATATTTCGCGGCAGACGGGCTCGGCGGGTGGCTTGCTGGTCGCCTGGGTCATTATGGGAGTGCTGACCATCGCGGCGGCGCTCTCCTACGGCGAACTTGCGGCCATGATGCCCCGGGCCGGCGGCCAGTACGTTTACCTGCGCGAATCATATTCGCCCTTGTGGGGCTTTCTTTACGGCTGGACGCTTTTTCTGGTCATTCAATCCGGAACCATCGCCGCGGTGGCCGTGGCGTTTGCCCGCTTTCTCGGCGTGATCGTGCCCGCGGTTTCGCCGACCGCCTGGATTGTGCCGCCCATACGGGTTTCGGCGAAATATGCGGTGAGCCTTTCCTGGCAGCAACTGGTGGGGATTTTGCTGATCCTGGCGCTTACCGCTGCGAATACGCGGGGATTGCGGCTGGGCAAATGGATTCAGAACGTTTTCACGTCTGCAAAAACGGTCGCTCTGGTAGCGTTGATCGTCCTGGGCGTCTTCGTGGGCCGCAACGCCGCCGCGATACAGGCCAATTTTTCGGACATGTGGGCCATACACGACGCACAGGTCATTCATCCCGGCGCGGATTTTCTGCGCTCCTGGGTACCGTCGCTTACCGCCGCGGCGGGCGCCGCCGGTTTGCTCGTGGCGTTCGGCGTGGCGCAGGTGGGCTCGCTATTTTCCGCGGATGCCTGGAACAACATCACCTTCAC
>PLJR01000244.1 GCA_003140295.1 Acidobacteriota bacterium | reverse complement strand
GGTGCGGGGACCAGCGCATCTCGAATCGCTTTCGCCGCTGTCTCTGCCTTCTGGGTGCTCGCCCTGATCTCGGCGTGTCCGACGGCGCGCGGCGCTGTACGCGAACAGGGTTCGCGTTCGAAGTACCAGGCGCAATATGAGGTGGAAGGCGATCCAGTCCGCAAGGCGAAGATACTCGCGAAACTCGGCCCGTTTGAAATGGGTGAAGCGCGCGTCAACCTGCGCGCCGACAAGGACGAGCAGGCGCTCGCAGTGCTCGAGCATTACAACGATGAGGTTCGCAACACCGCGGAAGCACTCACCGCCACCGGCGTCGATGCGCAGCGGCGTCCCGCGGGTTTTAAGGAGCTGCAGATTGGCCTTCGTGAATTCATCCGGCAGCTTGACGATCTGATCCTTTCCATCGAGGTGGACAAGCGGCAGTGGTTTCTGGCCGTTCGTTCCGATCTTTCGGCCACACAAAACCTGCTTTTCGAAGCCTTATTCCCTACTGGGAGCGACGGCAAAGCATTGAAGCGGAGCAAGGCTCTGCAATGAGCGGGCCAGTCGACACGTTCGCAAATTCGGAGAGGAGGCCGACCATGGGCATCTCACTCGCAAGACACAAAGCGCCGCTCCGCAGGACCACACCCGGCAGGATTACGCTCAGGATTACGATGGCGGCCAGCGTGCTTGCGCTCCTGGTTTGCAGCGGGACGGCTGCGCGCGCACAGAAAAAAGATTATTTAAGCCAAACCGAGGCCGATAAGATTCGCGATGCCGATACCCCCTCCGATCGCGTCAAGCTCCTGATTTCATTTGCCTCCGACCGGCTGAAAAAGCTGCAATACGAGCTCGCGCATCCCGGTGACAGCCTGCATCGTGCCGACCGGCTGAACGCCTTGATCAACGGTTACACCGGCTGTGTGGACGATGCCGCGGAGTGGATCGATTTGACGGTCGAAAAACAACAGGATGTGCGCGACGGAATCAAGGACATGCAAGCTCACGCGCCGGAGTTTTTAACGGCGTTGAAAGAAATTGTCGCCAAGAAACCCGAGAACGACGNNAAGACGACGCCGTGGACGCGACCAACGACGCGATCAAGGGAGCCGATGAAGCGATCAAAGAAAATGCGCCGCCTCCGGTACGGCGCCGTCCTCAATGACCAGAGCGAAAACACAAAAATTGATCGTGCCTGGGGGCGCGCAGATCTTTCAGCGCGTGTACACGCGCCTGGGCTGCCAGGGCCGGCCACCGCAGTTCGCGGTAGAGTTCTACCCGTATGCCAATCTGATGCACACCATTCGCCTGAAAGAGGAATGCGCGTGCGTGCGGCTGTCGGACGTGTTGCGCGGCGCGCCATTGGTTATTTTCGAAGCGGCCGCGGCCATCCTGCTCTCGCGAATCTACCGCCGCCACGCTCCGCATGAGCTGCTTGCGGCTTACCGGCGCTTTACCGCGGCGCCACACACCCGCCGGCGCATTGCCAAGCTGCGCGGGGCGCGCGGACGGCGCGTGCAGTCCAGCCCCAATGGCGCGGTGTACGATCTCGCTCCCATGTTTAAGAAGCTCAACAAGGTTTACTTCGGAGGGCGCTTGCACCGGCCACGGCTCGGTTGGAGCGAGCGCACGTGGCGCACGCAATTTGGCTGCTTTGATCCGGCACTGGACCAAATCGTCATGAACCGGTGGCTCGACCGCCCGATCGTGCCACTTTTCGCGGTGGAGTACGTACTATTCCACGAGATGTTGCACGTCAAGCATCCACTCCGCGCAGCCGCTTGCGGTATCGAAGCGCATTCACGCGAATTTCGCGACGAAGAAAAACGGTACGCGCATTATGAGCGTGCCCGGAAGTTTCTCGACCGGCTACCCTGATCCCGATGGGGCGGGATCATGCTTGATCTTACTTTGCAGCCGCTCGATGCGTTCGAGGATCCTTCCGCGATCCGGCGCCGTCCGGTAAAGTTTCAGGTAGGTGCGATACGCGGTCACGGCGCTAGCAGGATCGTTTTTTTTCTCATACGCCTCACCCAGCAGCAAGTACGGCTTTGCCAGCCCCGGTTGCAGGCGCGCGGCCTCCTCGAACCGATCGATGGCGGCGTCATAGTCGCCCTTCCGCATGTAGAACGTGCCTACTTCGACGCTCTTGTTAGCATGCAGCGGGTCCCACGCAGGAGTTGGGGGAGTCTTGGCATCCGCAGTGGCGCTGTCCGCACTTCCTGGAGCGGCGGCCGGGGAGGGTCCACCGGGCACACCGTTCGCCGGGCCGGAACTGTCCGCCGCAGGCGGGCTCCCGTAGTCGGGCGGCGGTGTCGTGTCTGATGGTGGATTGGGGGCTGCATCGGGCGCGCTGTTGGGTGCCGATGCGTCCGCAGGCGGTGGCGGACCGTCGGCGAGTTTTGCGGCCTGCGCCGATGCCGGAATCGCGGATGCTCCGAGCAAAAGCACTAGAGCGACGAGCAACAGCAGCTGGTGCCAGACGGTCATCCAGCTGTCAGGCTTCCACCGGCCGGGTTTCCACCGGCGGGGCATCCAATGGAAGGCGCGCCTCACGGACTCTCTCGATTCATGAGCTTCGCGACGCTAGGCCGCTCATGACGCAATAAGATTCGCTTTGTTATCATTGATGTTGCCCAAGATGTTGCTCGACACGAGCCGGCCATGAATCGCCCGCTGCGTCCAGCGCATCCATTGTACCTCCGCCCGGAAAACTGGCGGGAAAATGGAACTAACCGAAAAAGTCGCCGCCCTCCCCAGCGAAGCCGGGGTGTACCTGTTCAAGGACGCGCTCGGGAAAATTCTCTATGTCGGGAAAGCAGGATCGCTGCGGTCGCGGGTGCGGTCGTATTTTCTCGAGTCCAATCAGGCGGATGCGAAAACAGGCTCGCTGGTGCGCGAAATTGCCGATTTCGATTACATCGTGGTCGACAATGAACGCGAGGCATTGGCGCTTGAGAATAATCTGATCAAGCAGTATCAGCCCAAGTTCAATGTGCTTCTGCGGGACGACAAGACCTACCCTTATATCCGTTTCACGGCCTTCGAGAAATACCCGCGCGTTTACGTCACGCGGCGGCTTCGCAAGGATGGGTCCATCTATTTCGGGCCTTTTTTCCCCGCTAGCCTGGCGTATCGCATTGTGCACTTCATTCACAAAACCTTTCGCGTGCCTTCCTGCACGGTGGACCTCGGGCGGACCCATCCTCGCCCCTGCTTGCAGTACTACATTCAACGGTGCTTGGGGCCGTGCGTAGCCGGGCTTACCACCGATGAGATTTACGCCGAAGCCGCCCGCGACACGCGTACGTTTCTCGAAGGGCGCCGCCACGATCTGATGAAAAGTTTGCGCGAGCGCATGGCGCAGTCCTCGGAGGCCCAGCA
>PLJR01000258.1 GCA_003140295.1 Acidobacteriota bacterium | reverse complement strand
ATTCTCACTTTGCAGCGACACCCCGCCGGCAAATTCATTGTGGGGATGGCAAAAGAAGCGTACGATCCGCCAGAAAGTAAGCGAAATCGGAAATCGCGACGAATTACGCTTCCCTAGGTTTTCGCATCGTCCTAAACAATCAAGACTCACTCGAGGCTGTGCGGGAGCGACCCTCATGAATAAAAACGCCGGCATAATTGCAATCCTGGCGGCAGTCATGGCCGTCTTTGGGATCTCCAATCTTTCAAAGAATTCCTCGAGTGGACCCATCGCAGCCGAAACGGAAAAGGGAGCTAAATCCCCAGGCACGGGGACGAGCAAAAACGGGTCCGTGCCTTTGGAAAACGATTCCTGCCGGGAAATTCGAAAACGGCTGCAACTGTTTATTAGCAGCGATCAATTAAAAAACTGGAAATATTTGGATTCCTGTTACCCGAACAACCCAACTGGCAGCGATCAGGAAAAAATCAGTCCTCTTTCATCATTCCCCGATGTGGATTTTGTAATTGCCACCGTGCCGAATCCCATTGCAACGCATTTGCCGTTGTCGTTTGACCGCATGTTGGAAATCATCGAGCAAGGGGCACAAGACAATAACTACCTGTATGACTCGTCCTGGCTTCCCTGGGATGAGGCGAAGGACTACTCGAGCCTCTCCGACCAGCTCGCAAGCCGAGAGGCTCTTGACATCCAGGAAAATCAACCGGGGCTGCTGGTGTTCAGGAAGCCAATCACCAACCCCCCGAATGAAGGGGGCTTGGCGGTGTTTGTAGTTTCTGAATTGCCGACGGGTGGCATCAATCGAGAACAGTTTGAAAACGCGCTGAAATGGATCTACCAACTAGGTGATTTTTCATCGAAAAACCAAGTAAAGATTCTGGGGCCCACTTTTTCAGGGTCCCTACCGTCCCTCTATTCGTTAATCAAATCAATCACATCTCCTCCGCCCCGATCCATGCCACTTTCGCGCAAATTGAGTTTTAAAATCTCGAGCGGGACCGTCTCCTCCGAGTCTTATGGCGAATGGTTTAAACAGCAGTTACAGCAGTTACCAGACCCGGACCCGAGCACTTTCGAAACAGCCATGGGAGGAGATTGCGTTCTCGTGAACCGCTTTTTGAACTACGTGCAATCTCAAAAGTATGACCCGGATCGGGTCGCGGTGCTGTCTGAAGATGAAACCGCATTCGGCAGCTCGTTCAGCGGAATCAAGCAAGATGATAAACTCGGAACCAAGCAAGATAATAAACTCAACGTTTGCGCCCCTGGTACCCGTCAAACCTACCTTTATTACCCCCGGGACATCGCAACCCTCCGTTCCGCTTACGAAAAGCAGGCGATCTTCAGCTCCGGCAAGCAGGCACCCAACACGAATACGAGTGTCACGACGTTGCGAGGAGACCTGAGCGAGCCTGCCAATAGTAACCATGATACGGTGCGCAGCTACGGTGGCCAGTTGACGCCGCTGGCCCAGGAATCGGTTCTGCTTTCGATCGTGGAGGTTATTAAGGAAAGAAAGATTCAATTTGTAGTGTTGCGAAGCACGAATTCTCTCGACCAGATTTTCCTGACCCAGTTTCTGCGGCGGCTGGCCCCCGACGCTCGCATCGTGATTGACGGTACCGATCTGCTTTTTGGGCGCGGGGCGGAGGGCACGTCGCTCCGCGGTGTAATGGCGCTATCCACTTACCCCCTTTTGACATGGCAGCAGGATTGGACTTTTGATATGCCAAGTGGAAAGGCAGGCAGCTATCGGATATTCGGAGAGGATGCTGCGGAGGGTCTTTATATTGCGGCACGCCGACTGTTCCTGGATCAAGGTTCAAGTGCGTCCGTAGATAGCCTGGCCACCTATGCTCCTCCCGCGTGGGCGCAATCGCTTTGGAACGACGAGGAAGAAAAAGGACCGGCTACGTGGCTGACCGTCATCGGTCACCGCCAATTCTGGCCGGTGGCCGTGCTCACCTCCCACACTATCCTCGGGGACAACAAGGACTTTCCCGTTTACCCTGTCCCAGATATTGTTCGTTTACTGCCTATTGATTTCTGGATTCTGCTCTTTCTTTGCATGGCTTGGAGCATCTTGCATCTAGCTTGGTGTTCGCAAGCGTCGATTTCGCCGGAACCTGCGCTGTTCAGACTGGCCTATTTCGCTCCAGTTTCCCGTTGGCAACACCCGGCACTCATTGGGTTCGGCAGCATGATCGTTGCGGCGGTTGCCTTTATGCTGGCGGCTCCATTGAAACTTCTCAACTGGGAGCTGGGGCTTCGGAACGGGGTTGTCGCCGTTGTGATTCTGGCCATTTTCATTTTTCCATGTGTGGGATGCATGATGAATTACGACCTGGAACCGATGACCGACGCTGTCTTCACGAAAGAGGTCTCAACCAGGTGTCGCCGGATCGCCGGTAAAGCCTTGCTGCTTTTGCTCGCCTTATTGCTGCTGCTCGAGTTGGCAATTGCTCGTGGGTTGAACACCTCGAATCGCATCCCTATTTTCTGGCGCAGTGTCCATCTGTCCAGCGGGGTCTCGCCCTTGCTGCCACGGCTACTTCTAATCGCGGGCATGTACTGCTGGTTCTGGTTCTGCCTGCGTGGGCTGGCGCTTTTTGGCAACGACCGTCCCCTGCTTCCCAGGGAGGAGGACCTGCCGCTGCCATTCTTCAGTCGAGCAAAGGTCGCGGAGCCGACCGAAAAGCTCGCGCTCCCGATTGGTGGACCATATTTTGCGGCGCTTGGGCCAGTTTTCGCCATTGTTTTGATCGTCTGCGCGACGGTATTAGAGGGTTTCTGGCTGCGCACCCTCGGAGAAAAAATCTTCGGACGGTATATTTTTTTCTGGCTGGTTCTTTGCATTTCTCTAATTCTCGCGGATACAGCACAGGCTTGGAGGATCTGGATACGATTGCGTGTGTTGCTCATGGATCTCGACCGCTTGCCTCTGCGCCGGACGATCTACGCACTTCGAGGGTTCTCCTGGCGCTCTGTATGGGCCATGAGTGGCAACGTACTTTCGATGCGGTATTGTTTGCTTTCGCGCCAGATCGAAGCATGGAGGCACCTGAAAAACCAAATTGAAGCATGGAAACCGGCTGATCTGATGGAGATCAAACAGCGGGATGAATTGATAGAGAAACTGATTAATCGTCCACAGACGGGGGAGAAAATCGACAAGGTCGTTCAATGGTATAAGAATCTTTGCTACGATCCAGACTGCATTAAAGATCTGACGCTTCTCAGCGACCTGCAGGAAGAACTTGCGGCCATCGCCGCATCCGTGTTTTGCATTGTGCTGGCTCCCTCATGGAAAAATGAGAGCGATTCACTGATAGTGGAGCGCTGGCGAAAACCAAACGCGGATACGGACGATAGCGGCGGCCGGGTGATCTCCCCAAACATCCGTCCACATGTAATCGCCGCCGAGGAATTTTTCGTTCTTCCATACATGGGGTTCATTCAAAATATCCTCGGGCGCATACGCACAATCGTTCTAGGCAGCCTTTTCCTATTTGTCGCCGCGACGCTTGCCGTATCCAGCTACCCCTTCGATCCCCAACCCGTATTGGGTTACATCTTTCTGGCCCTATTCTTAATTACCGGGACGACGTTGATTGTCATTTATGCAGGCATGCATCGCGACGCGACTCTCAGCCATATGACCGGAACCACTCCTGGAGAGCTGGGAATCGAGTTTTGGCAGCAGTTGCTAACATTTGGAGTGGTTCCACTGATCGGTCTTTTAACAACGTTATTTCCGTCGATCACCGATTTCGTATCCTCGTGGCTGCAGCCCAGCAGCCAGTTGATCAAGTGAGCGATGGAATCCCGCCAACAGCATGATGCTTGCTCGTAACGGCAAGCCGAAGTGTTGAGCAGTGTGACATGTTGCAAGCAGGGTGGTAGGCCCTGAGCGGGCAAAAAGGCTCTGCGGATTTTCGTTTAATACAAACAAAGCTTTTGCTCGGACCCTGACGAATAAGCAGCTGAGGACCAATGTCACCTCACCCAATCAATTCAACGGCTGAATTCGCCAGTTCACGGTGGCTATTCATGCCGGACTGGGAATTCGAACGATCAATGTCGCCCACGCACTGCAGAATTTTCACGGCGGAGGCCCTCTGAGATTTCAATACAGGGGCGCCTTAGGGGCGCGGTTCCGCCGCCTTTTCTTTCTCCGAATGCCTTTCCTTCAAGAAGGTGCTTGATCCGCAAGGCGCAATTTTTGTTGCACGCCACCAGGTTAAGAGCGCAGATTGGCATTTGCCCCAATCCTATTGGCAAGCGATAGCCGACATGCAACGATTCTCTTCGTTTACAAACTCGGTAGGTTTATTTAGTGGGCAAGTGTGATGTCGGTGCGCGACACCACCCTCCTGCTGCACGAGCTCGGCCTGGCACGCCAGCGGGAGTGGCAGCTGATCGTGGCCTGCTCCCGCGGCAGGTTGGATACCTCGAATCGGGAGAGCATACGCAGTCTCCTTGACGGGTCCACTGCCGGCGCACTGCAGGAGCAAGTGGATGGGCGTGAGCTGATCGCGACGGCATCGCGACATCGCGTCGATCCCCTGCTGCACCGCCATTTATCTGCTTGGTCCGGCGACGCTGTCCCTCCCGCAGCCTTGGCTCTGCTGGAGCAGGCGGCACGCCTGCGCATGCGCCAGGCACTTATGCTGGCCGGCGAAATGATCGAGCTCGTCGATCTATTCGAGCGCGAGGGAGTTTCGGCCATCCCTTACAAGGGACCGGCGCTGGCGTCATTAATATATGGCAACTTCGCTTTGCGCCCGTCGGAGGATTTGGACTTCGTACTTCGGCAGCGCGATATTCCGCAAGCGTTTGAAGTGCTGCGGTCTGCGGGCTACAAGGCGGAGCTTGATCCTGAGATCGCGCGCGATGCCCAGTGCCTCGAGCGCGGCAATATAGGGCAATACTGCTTTTACTCCCGGTCGGGGCAACTGGTAGAGCTGCATACCGAGAAGACCTTGCGTTATTTTCCCGTGCCGCTCGACTGGGAAGGCCTTCACGGGCGCATCCAGACGGTGGCCATCAGCGGGCGGAGCGTTAAAACTTTTTCGCTGGAAGACTTGCTGATTCTTTTATCCGTTCACGGGGCGAAGCATTTCTGGAACCGCCTGTGCTGGATCGCCGACATTGCTGAGATCGTGCGGACTCCCCGCGGAGTGGACTGGACGCTGTCGGAAAAACTAGCGGCCCGTATGGGCTGCCGGCGCATGTGGTTGCTGGGTCTTTCGCTGGCGAAGGAGATTCTCGAGGCGCCTTTGCCGCCCGCGATATCCGCGCAAATCAAAAGCGATCGCACCATAGTCGCGCTAAGCCGCCGGGTGCAAATGAATTTGCCGCTCGGCAACGAATGGGCTCCCGGCGCACCCGAGCGCCTTTTTTTCCGGATGCGTTCGCACGAAAATGCGCTGGATGGTGTGCGGCAATGTTTTCGCATGGCCACGCAACCTACCGAGCAGGATTGGAGGGCGCATGAGTTCCCCGAATGGGCTTGGCCTGTGTATACGTTGCTGCGTCCCTGGCGGCTGTTGCGTAACCACGGTTTGGGGCTCCGCAGGTGAGTTCACGAGCGTGCCGAGACGCTCTCTTGGAATATTTGCTACGCCAGCATATCTCGTGTTACCTAGTGCATCGCCCCCGTGGATCACCCCTATGGATCAGATTACCCCTGGGCGTACGCCATGAACACACGTGACCCGACAGCTACGGTCCGCTGGGCCGCGTTTGCGGCGATTCTTCTAGTGTCGGTCGCTCTAACGGTTTCGGCGGCCAGGTACGCGGTTGCGGATCAATGGGCCCAGTCGTCTAATCCGGCCCTGTGGCTTCGCGCGGCGAAACTCGAGCCTGCGAACGCCGAGAATTGGTATCGCCTGGGACGTTATCGCCAGTTCGATTTCGAGAATGGCGACCTGCCGCTGGCCATTTCCTATTACGAGCGAGCTACGGCGGTCGATCCCGGGTCATCTCCTTACTGGATGGATCTGGGCAGCGCGTACGAGATGACGGGCAATGTGGCGGGAGCCGATCTCGCCTTTCGCAATGCGCAAAAACAATACCCCGTGTCCGCGCAGGCGGATTGGGCGTATGGCAATTTTCTATTGCGACACGGGCGCACGCAGGATGCTTTCCGGCAGATTTACCGCGCTATATCCGCCGATCCCCGGCTCACCGCGGTGGCCATCTCCAGTTGCTGGCGAAGCACGCACGATATCGATCAGATTCTAAAATTGGCTCTCCCCGCAAATCCCGAAGCCTATTGGGGAGCCATCGACTTCTTTGTCAGTACGGCCGAGCCCGATGCGGCCATGGCGGTCTGGAAGAACTTGGCCGCGACCGGGGCGACATTCCCGGCGTCAAGAGCTTTCCGCTTGCTGGATTTGCTCATTTCGTTGCGGCGCCCGGACGACGCCCGCATGATTTGGCAGCAGACACTTTCTTTGGCCCATATTGCGCCCGATTATGGCCCGAACGGCTCGGTGGTGTGGAACGGCGGCTTTGAACAGGATCTGCTGAATGGGGGTTTCGCATGGCAGTACAGCGCCATTTCCGGCGCAGAGATGGATATCGACGCGGAAACCTTTCACTCGGGCAAGCGTTCGCTTCGGATCGTATTTGACGGCACTCTGAACGTTGATTTTGCAAACGTTTGGCAGTACGTGAGCGTCGAGCCCAACTCCCGATATCGCTTCCGCGCCTACCTCCAGACCCAGGCGATCACCACCGACAGCGGGTTGCGGTTTGAAATTTCCGACGTTTATCAGGGCGGAGGCGCGTCCACCCCCAACGTCATAGAGATGCAGGACTGGACTCCGGAGGAGGTGGAAATATCGACGGGACCGGAGACCCGTCTTTTGAAGATTGTTTTGCGGCGAACACCCAGCAATAAGTTCGGTAACAAGATCAAGGGAATTGCCTGGGTGGATGACGTTTCGCTGGTAGCGCTGCCCGCCAGCAGTTCGGCGCCGCGATGAGGCTCATCCGCATCGGAATTTGCGCCTTGCTGGCTTTCACCGTGCTTGCGCACGGGGCCGTCGAGGGATGGTCGGAAGGCGTGCTCGAGATTGGGGCGGCTTTATTATTCGTTTGGTGGGGAGTGCTTTTCGCACGGGGATCGTTGCCCGCACTGCGTTGGAACTGGCTGCTGGCCCCGGCGGCGGCATTATGGGTATTGGTGGTCGTGCAATATCTCGTCGGGTTTACAGCCGTGCCGTTTCTGACCCGCGTCGAGATCATGAAATATTCCGCGCTGGCGATTTTGTTGTTCCTGGCCGTGCAGGCTTACGAAACACTCGAACAGTGGCAGGGGTTTGTGTGGTTCGTGCTGGCTCTGGGATTTGCCGTTTCGGTGCTGGGAATCCTGCAGTACTTCACTTTCAACGGCAAATTGTACTGGTTTCGCGAACTGCGGTATGGCGGATTGCCATTCGGGCCTTACGTGAACCGCAATCACTTTGCCGGCCTGGTCGAGCTGATCGTCCCTACCGGTTTTGCGTTGCTCGTTTTGCGAGCCGAGCGTCGCGACCGTATGCCGCTGATTGCGATTCTAACCCTGCTCCCCATCGGCGCCTTGTTTCTCTCGGCTTCACGCGGCGGGATCGTTGGTTTTTTTATCGAAGTCGGACTCGTGATGGTCTTGGCCTTCATCCGCCGCCGGGGCCGGAACCTGGTAGTGGCCGGAGCCGTGGTTTTTATATTCGCGGGCGCCCTAGTCGGCTGGCTGGGAATCGGACCGGCGTTCGCACGGTTCGCTGCTTACCAGAAATTCGAAGTGACCGAACAGCGACGCGCGGAATTGGCCAAGGAAACCTGGCATATTTTTGCGGACCATCCGTTGGGAGGAACCGGTTTTGGGACGTTCCAAGCGGAACTCCCGCACTACGCGAGCGCGTATCACGGGGACTTCGTATTTCACGCGCACAACGATTATCTCGAGGCCCTCTCGGAAACCGGCCTGGTGGGGGGAATTTTTTACTTAACATTTCTGATCGTACTTCTCCGGGAGGGGTGGAGGTGCACAGCGCGGGCAGCCAACGTGATGGACCTGGCGTTTCATATTGGAGCACTGGCGGCCTGTTGCGGCCTACTCGCGCATAGTTTGGTCGATTTTAATTTGCATATACCGTCCAATGCGCTCTTATTTCTATTGCAAGCGGTAATCGCCACGTCGCCGACCCCGTTCGCTCTCGCGGAAAACGCAAATTCCCTTGGATATACAGCGAATTCCGCTGTTGAAATAGGGGTTGACCCTGTATAATTCGTACGCGTGGGGGTCTCTGAAATGCGGTTTTCTTGTCGTAGTGTACCCGTCCGTCTTTTCTGCAAATATTTTGCGCCCGCCGGATTTGTTGCGTGCGTCACTCTCCTTTTAGTTCCTAATGGCTTTTGTCAGAGGTCCGGCACGCCTACGCAGCAACCCGACACCGTGCCGGTTCAGGATGCCGGGCAGGCGAACGATCGCATCATGCAGCTCGCCCTGGCCGATAAGGCCAAACAAGGCGACTACATTATCGGGAGCGGCGATTTGCTGGGCATCGAAGTGTTTGACGTGCCCGAATTAACTCGCGACGTGCGCGTCAATGAATCCGGATACGTTTCGATTCCACTGCTCCCGGTCAGGGTGCAGGCTACCGGGCTCACGACGTTTCAGTTCCAGGATAAAGTTTCGGAATTACTGCAGGTCAACGGGCTGGTCTCCCATCCCCAGGTCACCGTCTCGGTAAAAGAACAGCACAGTGCGCCGATAACCATCATAGGCGCGGTGAATAAACCGACGACCATTCAGGCTGTGCGTCAGACGACCCTGCTGGAAGCGCTCTCTGAGGCTGGTGGCATCTCGAACGATGCGGCCAGTACGGTGCTCATTACACGCGGTGCCGAAGGCTCCGGCGCGCGCGCGGCCAATGCGACGACGATTAGCAATAGTACCGAGGCGGGAAAAGAAGATCCGCCGCCGAACATTATATCGATTGACCTGAACGAACTGCTGAACACCGGCAATCCGCAATACAACATTCCCCTGTTAGGAGGCGACGTCGTTACCGTGCCGCGCTCCGGCGTGGTCTACGTGGTTGGTGCGGTTACCCATCCAGGCGGCTTCGTGATGGGTAACGATCGCCAGCAAATGACGGTGCTGAAGGTGCTTTCGCTTTCGGGCGGGCTCACGCCCACCGCGAAGGGCAACGAGGCCATGATTGTTCGCCAAAATCCCACGGGAGCGCGACAGGAAGTTGCGGTGGATCTGAAGAAAATTCTGACTCTGAAAGCGGAGGATGTTCCCCTGCGGCAGAGCGATATCCTGTTCATTCCCGATAGCACGAGTAAGCATGCGTTACGCAAGTCAGCCGAAATAGCCATCTCTCTCGCCACTGGCGCTGCCATCGTCAATGCGGGCCGGCTGTAATTCCGATTCCATGCGTTTGGGCATGGATCGAATGCGCTCTGTGGAGCAATGACTCTTATGGATGAACAGAACAATATCGTTCGCCGGGAGCACGCCAATGGCGGCGCGATCGAGCCGGTAAGCACCCACGCCCGATTCCTGACGCTGGGGATGATGCCGCGCGAGCCCCACCTGCTTGATTACCTTTCGATTTTGCGCAAGCACCAATGGCTGATTCTGTCGTTCCTGCTGACGGTGGTGACGATCGTGGCGATCGGTACTTTTCGTACGCGGCCGGTCTATGAGGCCACCACTCGCATTCAAATCGATCGGGAGAATTCGGGCATTCTTTCCTTTACGGGAAACGATCCGCAATATGAAGCGTACGAGGATCTCGATACTTACATCGAGACGCAGTCGAAGGTTCTGACCAGCGAGACTTTGGCGCAGGAGACCATACGATCGCTCCATCTCGACCAGGACCCGCGGTTCGGGGGCGAGGCCAAGGATCCCAGCAAGCTTGAAATCGTCGCGCCCACCAAGGGCGCACAACCGCCCACTCCGGCGCTGGGTGCGTTTCTCGGTGGACTGACGGTAAAGCGTGTGCCCACCAGCCGGCTTCTGGACGTGACGTTCGCGACCACCGACCCCAAGCTCGCCGCGGATGTCGTGAACGCCCACATCGCGAATTACATCGAGCAAAATTTCCGCAGTCACTACGAAGCGACGACGCAGGCCTCCAACTGGCTGGCCGGGCAACTGGATGAGTTGAAATCAAAAGTAGAGAATGCGGAAGACGCGCGCATCCTGTACGAGCGCAACAACCAGATATGGACGATCGACGAAAAACAAGACGTCACCACGCAGAAGCTGGCCGATCTCAATAGAGACCTCACGGCCGCGCAGACCGATCGGATCAATAAGGAAGCCGTCTATCAGCAGGTGCAGTCGGGAAATTACGACGCGATCTCCGCCGTGCGCGGGAGCACCGTCATTCAGGACATCCTCAAGCACCAGAGCGACCTCAGCGCGCAATACGCCGATGCCTTGAACCAGTACGGACCGAAGTTTCCCAAGGTTGTGCGCCTCGAGGCGCAGATCAAAGACCTCGACCAGCTGGTCAGCAATGAGAAAAGAAATATCGGCAACCAGATTGAAGCCGAATACCGGGGCTCGCGGCAGCGGGAAATGCTGTTGCAGCAGGCTCTCGATCAGCAGAAGGCCGAAGCCTCGGCCATGGCCGACAAAATGGTCCAGTACAACATCCTGAAGCGCGAGGCCGAAGCGAATAAGCAGCTCTACGACGGATTGTTGCAGAAGCTGAAAGAAGCGGGGATCAGCGCGGGCCTGCGTTCGAGCAATATTCGCGTGGTGGATCCGGCGCTGATTCCGACGGCGCCGTCGCGGCCGCAGAAGTCGCGCAATATCATGTTGGCGGTGCTGGTGGGCCTGGTGGGCGGGATCGGCTTGGCGTTGCTGCGCGAGTACATGGACAACACCATGAAGAACCCGGATGACATCGAGACCCTGGGGCGTCTGCCATCACTCGCGGTGGTTCCCGCATTCGTTAACGGCAATGGGAATGGCCAGGGGCGCATCAGCAAACTCCTCAGAGGTCCGATAGCCAATGGCCGGCAGGCGCATGCCGGGCTGGTGTCGCATCTGAATCCGCAATCGCAGATGTCGGAAGCGTTTCGAGCCTTGCGGACTTCGCTGTTGCTCTCGCAGGCCGACCGTCCTCCGCAAGTGATTTTAATGACGAGCGCGCTGCCGCACGAGGGCAAGACCACCGCGGCTGTGAACCTCGCTGTTACGCTCGCGCAACTCGGCGACAAAACGCTGCTGATCGACGCCGATCTGCGCAAGCCGGGCGTCAGTACCGCGCTGATGATGACCGACGGCAAGCACGCCGGCCTGAGCTCCTATCTCGCCGGCGTAAGCACTCTCGACTTGGTAACCATTCCCTATCCCAGCGTCAACAATCTTTCCGTCATCCCCACGGGCCCGATTCCGCCGAATCCCGCGGACCTGTTGTCTTCGCATCGCTTGAACGACCTGGTCGCGGAACTGCGCAAGGAGTTCAAGTTCATCGTGATCGATTCGCCGCCGATCATGGCCGCCACCGATGCGGTGATTTTGTCAGTGGTAGTGGACGGGGTGCTGCTGGTGGTGCGCAGCGGGGAAACTCCCAAAGAGGCATTTCTGCGCACGCGCGATTTGCTGATGAGCGTGAAGTGCCACATGCTCGGCGTGGTATTGAATGCGGTCGATTCCAGCTCCCATGATTATTATTACTCATACCGGTACTACCCCTACGCCTACGAAGGTTATGGGCGCAACGACAGGAAGTCCAAGAAGGACAACAAGAGTTTGGAAATTGGCGTCTAACGCGATTTAGAGGAGACTTATGCGCGCGCTCATAACCGGCGGTGCCGGATTCATCGGTTCTCATCTCGCTGAACGCCTGCTTCTGCGCGGCGATGAAGTGTTGCTCATGGACGATCTTTCCACCGGCAGCATGGAAAATATCAGGCATCTCAAGAAATTCGAGCGCATGCATTATTTCCTCGAGCCGATCGAAAACCGCCAGTTGCTCACCGAATTGGTGGATGAAGCCGACGTGATTTTTCACCTGGCGGCGGCGGTCGGGGTGCGCTTGATCGTCGAAAGCCCCGTGCGTACCATTGAGACCAACGTGAACGGCACGCAGCTGGTGCTCGAAGCCGCCTGCAAGAAGCGCAAGCTCGTCTTCACTGCTTCCACCTCCGAGGTCTACGGCAAAAACATCAACGTCCCGTTCCACGAAGATGCCGACCTGGTGCTGGGGCCGACCACCAAAGGGCGCTGGAGCTACGCAGCCTCGAAAGCTCTCGACGAATTCCTGGCGCTCTCTTATTGGAAGGAAAAGCGCCAGCCCGTGGTAGTCGCCCGGCTGTTTAACACCGTCGGCCCGCGGCAAACGGGGCGTTACGGAATGGTTATGCCGACCCTGGTCGGCCAGGCCCTCGAAGGTACGCCGCTGACGGTTTACGGCACGGGAAAGCAGAGCCGCTGTTTCTGCGATGTGCGCGATACCGTCGAAGCGATTCTGCGCCTGATCGCCACCGATCGCGCCGTGGGAGAAGTGGTCAACATCGGCAGCGATTTTGAAGTTACCATCGAAGGATTGGCGGACGTCATTCGCTCGCGGACCCAGAGTTCCTCGCCCGTGACATACATTCCTTACGATCAGGCCTACGAGCCCGGCTTTGAAGACATGCTGCGCCGCGTCCCATCATTGGAAAAGCTAGAGAAGCTCGCGAACTTCCGGCCGCAGACCACCTTGCCGGAAATCATCGATCGCGTTGCCGAGCATCTGGACCCCAAGAGAAACAGGGATTTCGTCCGCACGCGCCAGGCGGCCACTGCCGCCGATTGAAGGCCGAGGCGCGCAATGTCGCGACCAATCCTTGGGAAACGAAAGTAGCTTCTGCTCGGCCGGCCCTGTGGCTCGGGCTTTTCGGCTGGATGGATGCCGCCGTGCCAGATGCGTCGCGCAACTGTTCCGCGATGCGGTTTACGGGCGGCACCGGGATTCTTGGCAGCATCCCGACCCGCGGGCATTACACGCAGGCTCCGGTACCGCGATGAACACCGCCATTCAGAGTCGTGAGATCGCAGCGCCGCCTCGCCTGGCGGCGGACAGCCGCGTATCGGCCCGTTCGCCTGTACCGTACATTGCATTTCTGGCGGTATTTTTTCTAACCTCGTTGCCGCTGGTCAACCCCTGGGTTCGGGGTGACGGCGTGGGCTACTACGCTTACCTGCGCGCCATTATGATCGATCGCAATTTGCACTTCGACAAGGATTGGCTGGGCGCGAACCCTTCCTTTCGTCAAGGCCGCGTGGACGACAGCGGCCATTTGTTCCCGGACCAATACGCTCCTACCGGTTACGTGCGAAACCATTTCGCAATCGGGCCCAGCATCCTCTGGGCGCCCTTCCTGTTCCCGGTGCACGCGATCGTGCTGCTTGCCGATCATCTTGGCGCGCACATTGCCGCCAACGGCTACTCGCGTCCCTACCTGGTGGCCATGGCAACGTCCACGGCGCTTTACGGATTCGCGGGCTTGCTCCTGGCCTTTGACCTCGCGCGACGTTACGCAGCCGAGCGCTGGGCGTTCCTGGCCGTTCTAGGCCTCTGGTTCGCCAGTGCCTTGCCGGTCTACATGTATTTCAATCCCTCGTGGTCGCACGCGCAATCGGCGTTCGGGGTAGCGCTTTTTCTCTGGTACTGGCAGCGAACGCGACCATCGCGCAGCCCCCGTCAATGGCTGATATTGGGACTGGCTGCCGGACTCATGATCGATATTTATTACCCGAACGTGATTCTGCTGCTGGTCCCGGGGCTCGAGGGTCTGACCGAATATCGGGAGGCGCTGCGCCCAGGCGCCCGCGCCACGCTGCGCTGGTCCGCGCTGCTCGGCGAGCACGCCCTTTTCCTTGCCGCTACAGCAATCATGATGCTGCCGATATTTGTCACCCGGCAGATCATCTACGGGCGCCCCTTGGAATTCGGTTACCCTTCGGTAACAACGTGGTCCTGGGCGTCTCCCGCATTGCTGCGCATCCTGTTTTCTTCCGATCACGGCATGCTTAGCTGGACGCCTATTTTGATCCCCGCCATGCTCGGTTTGATCGTTCTCTACCGCCGCGACCGGTTGTT
The DNA here is from genome assembly GCA_003140295.1 of Acidobacteriota bacterium. Classification (GTDB taxonomy): domain Bacteria; phylum Acidobacteriota; class Terriglobia; order Acidiferrales; family UBA7541; genus Palsa-189. The sequence goes on along the minus strand of PLJR01000258.1, from coordinate 1,937 downwards.
CGGCGGAGGGTTGCTATTGGCGCTTTTGGCCTATTACTATTTCATTGCGAGCTATCCCGATTGGGACGGCATATCGTCGTTCGGCAACCGGTTCTTTGTCTCACTGACGCCGGTGTTTGTTATCGGATTGGCCGCCGCCCTGGATTGGCTCGCGCGCTGGTGGAAGAATCCCAGGCAGTATCTGGCGGCTGCGAGCGCCGCGATCGCATTAATGGTGCTGTGGAATTTTGGCCTGATCTTTCAATGGGGTACGCAGCTTATTCCCAGCCGGGGACCCATCTCTTGGAGCGCCGTGGTGCATAATCAATATGCCGTCGTCCCCGTGCGAATTGTCGGCAGCCTCGAGGCTTACTTTCTGCATCGCGGCGGCATGATGCAGCACATCGAATCTCAGGATCTGGAGCGGCTACGGCCAGGACAGTGATTGTGTCCACAGTGATTACGCCCAAAGAAGCGGAAACGATGCCGTCACCTAACGCTATTGACATCGAACGGGTGCCGCCGCACCAATCAGCGGGGCCAGCGGGGGCCCCATGAAAGTTGCCTTGGCCCAAAGGAATTACATCGTCGCCGACCTCGCCGGCAACGCCGAGCGCATTGCCGCCGCAGTGCGGGACGCGCAGGCCCGCGGCGCCGGTCTGGTGCTCACCTCCGAGCTGGCGCTGATGGGTTACCCTCCGCGCGACCTGCTCCTGCAGCCCGCCTTCGTGGCCCGCAGTTGGGAAATTCTCGAGCAGCTCGCCGAAGAGTTGCGCGCCGCCCCTCCGGTTCTGGTGGGCATCGCCGAGCCCAATCCCTCGCAAGGCCGCCCACTGTACAACAGCGCGGTCCTCCTTCATAAGGGGCGCATCGGCGCGCGCTTCCGCAAGTGTTTGCTGCCCACCTACGACGTTTTTGACGAAGACCGCTACTTCGAATCCGGCAGTGCGCCCGAAATCCTGGCGCTCGACACGTTGAAACTGGGAGTCACCATCTGCGAAGACGTGTGGAATAACAGCGATTTCTGGCGGCATCGCCGCTACCATGTCGATCCGGTCGACGTACTGGCCCAGGCCGGCTCGCGCTGCCTGCTCAATCTCTCGGCCTCCCCATTCGCCGTCGGCAAGCAGAGGTTTCGTGAAGCCATGCTCGGGGGCACGGCTGCCAAGCACGGCATTCCGGTGCTCTACGTGAACCAGGTTGGCGGTAACGATGATCTCGTGTTCGACGGGCGCAGTTGCGCATTCGATTCCGCCGGGAACCTTATTGCCAGGGCGCGCGCGTTTGAAGAGGACCTGGTGGTTGTCGATCTCGCAGCGATTCCCGGCGAGATTGTGCCGCCGGACAACACGCTTCCCGAAGAAGAAGTCTGGCAGGCGCTGGTGCTGGGCACTCGTGACTACGTCCGCAAGTGCGGCTTCGAGCGCGTCTTGCTGGGCTTGTCCGGCGGCATCGATTCGTCTCTGACAGCGGCGATCGCTGCGGAGGCGCTCGGCCCGGAAAACGTGCTGGGCGTGCTGATGCCCTCACCCTTTACCAGCCGCGACAGTATCGAAGATGCCGTGAAGCTGGTCCAAAACCTCGGCATTCGCACTTTGACCTTGCCGATTACCGGAATCATGCAGGCATTCGAGAACGCTTTGCAGGGCGCCTTCAGCGGCCGCGAACGCGATGTTACCGAAGAGAACATACAAGCGCGCATCCGCGGCAATCTGATGATGGCGCTTTCCAACAAGTTCGGCTCACTGCTCCTGACCACCGGCAACAAGTCGGAGATCGCCGTCGGATACTGCACCCTCTACGGCGACATGTGCGGCGGACTCGCCGTGATCAGCGACGTTCCGAAAACCCTGGTGTACGAGTTGGCCCGCGTTGCTAATAAACGCCACGCCAACGCGATTCCGGAAAATACGTTCGTCAAACCGCCGTCGGCCGAGTTGCGTCCCGATCAGAAGGAC
>PLJR01000182.1 GCA_003140295.1 Acidobacteriota bacterium | reverse complement strand
ACATTCTCACTTTGCAGCGACATAACGTGTGCCTTGCTTGTCAAAGCGCCGAAGGCTGCGCTAAGATGCGCGTCCCTTTTACAATAAACGTACAGTACACCTATAGTCGGTGAGCCACTCATTGAGACGGAGGGTTGGATGTCGGTGAAACCGGATCGCTGGATACGCCAAATGGCGCTCGAGCACCGCATGATCGAACCATTTGAGGACCGCCAGGTGCGCGACGGTGTCATCAGCTATGGGGTTTCCAGCTATGGGTACGACACCCGCGTGGCCGACGAGTTTCGCATTTTCACCAACGTCAATTCCACCACGGTGGACCCCAAACATTTCGATGCGCGCTCGTTTGTCGAGTTCCAGGGGGCGGTATGCATTGTGCCGCCGAATTCGTTCGCGTTGGGGCGCTCGGTCGAATACTTCCGCATTCCCCGAAACGTGCTGACGATTTGCGTGGGGAAGTCGACCTACGCTCGTTGCGGCATCATCGTGAACGTAACGCCTTTCGAACCCGAGTGGGAAGGTTTCGTGACGCTCGAGATCAGCAATACCACTCCCCTGCCCGCGAAGATTTACGCCAACGAGGGGCTCTGCCAGGTTATTTTCTTTGAATCCGATGAGCCGTGTGAGATTTCCTACAAGGACAAGAAGGGGAAGTACCAGTCGCAGCAGGGAATCGTCCTACCGCGCCTTTAGCTCACAATCCGTTGCGTCGGCGCACTTTTGTGCGGTCGAAAGTACGCGGATCCCAGTTTTGCTATGCCGGCGTGGCTTCCCTGCAAAATACGCTTATGGCGATAAACTTTCCCCAATGATACGGGTAGCAGCCTCCTTAACCAGCTCTTCCTTGAGCGTTTCGAGAGGGAACCCCCGCTCTTTCCACCCGGTGATGCCCTCCGCCAGCGGACGGATGCGCGTGATCCCCATTTCTCGCAATCGTAGCGCCAACTGCGCAGCCGTCGCTTCGTTCGGGCAATTGCAAAACAGCACGATTTCGCGATCCCGTGGAATTACATCAAAAGCCTCCTCCAAATCCCCGGGGTCCATGCGCACCGCACCGGGAATGGTTTCCGGCTCCGCTGCGAATTCCACAGCGTGACGCAAATCGACGATGATCACGTCTTCCCTGGAATCCATTTTTTTCTTCAACTCTTCGGGAGTGATGCGCCCGATCCGCAGCTTGTGCAGGAACCGCCGGCGGTTAAAATATTTGTAGCCGACATACCCGGCTAGCGCCGCGATTAATAGGACCAGCAAACCCCTGCCGAGGAATGCCAAGTGAGCCGCAACGCGCTCGAGTTCGCCGCTGAACACGTAACCCGTCCCCATGTACGCGCCGGCCCACAGCAGGCTTCCGACGCCGTCAAAGAGCAAGAACCGTTGCCAGGGCATTCGGATGATGCCCGCGAGCGGCGGCGCCATGGCGTTCAGTCCAGGAACAAATTTCGCGACCACCAGCGCCCAACCGCCGTATTTTTCAAAGCTGATCTGGGTGCGGCGTAAGCAGGAGTCCGGCTCGAGCGAGATCCTGCAAAGCAGCTTCAAAACTTTTATTCCGCGCCGCCGGCCCAGTTGATACCAGAGTGTGTCGCAGATTCCCACCGCCAGGATTGGCAGCATGAGGGCGCCAAGCAAATTCATGCGGTGCGTGCCCGACAAAGCGCCCGCCGCCAGCAGCAAGGGCCCGGACGGGACGGGCAAGCCGGCCTGCTCGGCGAGCACCCATAGGAAAATTACCAAGTATCCGTGGCGTACCAGGAATTGTACGGTACCGCTCATCTGCTTTAAGCTCGCTCGTTTGTTTGCGGCCCTGGATTACGATTTTTGTACCGGGCGGAGCAGCACTTCGCTTATAAAGCTGCGAGGCCCTTCGGTCAGAATCATGGCCACCGCGTGAGCCACATCATCAGGCTGCAAAAGCTTGTCCAGGTCGCGGCCGCTATGCGGCGAGAAGTCCGTGGCCACGCTCCCGGGGGAAACGGTGCTGACCCGGATGCCGTGCACGCGAAGCTCCTCGGCCATACAATTGCCCAATCCCATTAGTCCCCACTTCGATGCACAGTATAAGCCGCCATTCGGGAAAGCGCTTTTCCCCGCAAGCGAGCTAATATTGACGATGTGTCCGCGGCGACGCCGAATCATTTCCGGGGCCACCGCACGGCTCACCAGGAAGACCGACTTCAGATTGGTGTTCAGCACGGTATCCCATTCTGCTTCACTACGTTCATGAAAGGCGCCAAAGATACCGATACCCGCGGAATTTATGAGGATATCGACCGGGCCTAATTGGCCGCCTATGTGCTCCACCATAGCGGAGACCTCAACCGCCCGCGTGACATCGGCCACCACCGGAAAGGATTTGAGGCCACTGTCAGCAAGATCCTTCGCAGCGGCCTGCAAGTGCTCCGCACCGCGCGAGCAAAGCGCCAAACGGGCGCCCAAAGCGCCGAGGCGGCGTGCAATCGCCAGGCCTATACCCCGGCTGCCGCCAGTGATTAGTGCCACCGCTCCGTTCAGTGGCCCTTCCTCCTGGTGCGCCCTGTGGTGCGGCTGTCCAGCTTGATTTTGCATGGCTTACCGCCTTGTGAGCGACCTTGTTCCCCGTATTCACATCTTACCTCAGAGTGTCACGGTTACCGTTCCCGACTGACTCACGTCCAATCCGTTGTGGGGCGAGGGTGGCTGCCAGGTGAAATGTGGGCGTGCCACAGGGGTCGCCACACATTATGTCTGGCCCGCGAAACCCGCTTGCGCGGTCGAAAAGGATTACCTATAATCCAGTGGATTTTAGCCCCAGGCCGGACTTGCATTGGGAAATTTGCCGAGGAGGCAGGTTTATGACAATAGCGTGCAAATGGATAAGTGCGGCATTGCTAAGCATCACGCTGCTCGCTGGTAGTGGTGCAGCCGCAGCCTGGTCTGCGACTCCTCAAGATCAGGCAAAGCCCAACTATACCCTGGCGGAATACAACGCCTATCAGGCAGCGCATAACGAGAAAGATCCGCAGGCGAAGATCAAAGCGCTCGATGACTTCGTCGGGAAGTATCCGATGTCCGAGCTGTTGCAATTTGCGTACAACGATTATTACCTCACTTATCTGGCGCTGAAGAAATATCCGGAAGCGATTACGAATGTGGACAAGCTCCTCGCGCTCGGGGACAAGATCAATGCCACTGCGCGATTGACCGCGTTGGTGGCGCGCGCGCAAGCCTTCTCAGCCGGGTCGGCGGACAAGACTCTGCAGACTCCCGAGCAGTACACCAAGACTCGCGATGCCGCCACCCAGGGCCTGGCGATCCTCGGTAAGTATGAAAAACCTGCGAACATGACGGACGAGCAGTTCGCTGGTACCAAGAAAAATATCGGTATGCTGTTCAACAACGTCGCGGGCATGGCCGATTCCGGGTTGAAGGATTATAAGGCTGCTGTCGACTCCTACAACGCGGCGCTGGCGCTCGATCCTAACGATCCGCTTACGCATTACCGCATGGGCATTGCCGACTTACAGTTGATGCCGGCCGACGCCGTGGGCGGATATTGGGAACTGTCCCGGGCCCTCGCACTCAAGGTGCCCGGCGACGCGCAAGTGCGGGCGTATCTTCGCAACCAGCTTCTCCATTATCAACAGCCGGGTTGCGACAAACTGGTGGACGACGAAATAAACCAGATGGTCACGCTCGCGACTTCGAGTTCGGACCGGCCGGAGACGCTCACGATTCCCAGCGCGGATGATCTGAAGAAGGCGCAGGAAGACACCGCGAATTTCATTCCTTGGCTGCAGGAAGGCGGAGACCACGGGAAGACGATGTGGCTGGCGACGTGCGGTCTGGAATATCCGGACGTCGCCGTCCGGGTTATGGAAGTTACGCCGGACGGAGATAACCTTACGCTCAAGGTTTTCCGGGCCGCGACCGAGGAAGAGATGCAGGCGGCGACCGCACCCAACATGGAAGTGCATGTTGTAGGTCAGCCGGATGCGAAGCGCATTCAGAAGGACGACTACGTGCGCTTTACCGGGACGCTGACGGCCTATGCGCAGTCGCCCTTCCTGCTGACTTGGGAGAACGCCAAGGTAAATACCGAGGATATCTCGCCGGAAAAGGCGGCGCCCGGCGCTAAGCGGCCCGCGCACGCTTTGCCCCCGAAAAAATAATAGGGGGGCGTTGGCGCGAACGAGTCGCAGAACGCCAGCCGCAAAATGGATGTGTGACGAACGGCCCCGACAGTTCGGGGCTGTTCTCATTTGAGTATAGCCACCGGTGCTACACTGAAATCCGGTCGAGCGCTATGCGCCCAATCCGCAAGGCGTTTCTCAGTTTTTGCTTTCAGCCCCGGCTGCGGGCTGGCATATGACGGGTGCGGGCTGTACTTGCAGCCCGCGTAAATATCGTAAGGAGTCAGACGATGAACCCAATATCCACGTGGATGAGCGTTGGTTGTTTGAGCGTGGCGTTGCTCGGCGTTAACGTCGCCGCGGCCAGCCGGCCGCCAGTTCCCCCAATTCCTTCCATTCCTAAAATTCCCCAAGACCAGCAGAAGCCGGCCTACAGCGTCGCCGAATACAATGCCTTCCAAGCAGCGCACAATGAACAGAATGCGACAGCCAAACTGAAGGCGCTCGATGATTTTAGCGCCAAATATCCGACGCCCGATCAACTGACGCCCTACGTTTATCGCGACTACTATTTGACCTATTATTCTCTCAAGAACTATCCGCAGACTCTCGCATTTGTCGATAAGCTCCTGGCACTAGGCGATAAAGTCGACTTCGGGTCGCGCCTCGAAGCGCTGGTCGCGCGCGCGCAATCCTACTTCACAGGATCGGCTGACAAGGCGCTGCAAACTCCCGAGCAGTACACCAAGGCCAGGGACTCCGCAAACCAGGGCTCGCAAATGCTGACCACGTGGCAGAAGCCGGACAACATGACCGCGGACCAATTTGCCACGCAGAAAAAAAATATCGGTATGCTGTTTGACTCGGTCGGGGGCAAGGCGAATTCGGGTTTGAAGGATTACAAGGCTGCCGTAGATTCATACAAAGCGGCGCTGGCACTCGATTCTAACGATCCGCTCACGCACTACAATTTGGGCATCGCATATCTGCAATCGGTTCCTCCTGATGCGCTGCCAGGATATTGGGAGTTGGCGCGCTCAATTGCGCTCAAGGTGCCGGGCGACGTGCAAGTGCGGGCGTACCTTCGCAACCAGCTTCTCCATTATCAACAGCCCGGTTGCGACAAACTGGTGGACGACGAGATGAATCAGATGGTCACGCTCGCGGCTTCCAGCCCGGAGCGGCCTGAGACCCTGACGATCCCCAGCGCGGATGATCTGAAGAAGGCGCAGGAAGACACCGCGAATTTCATCCCTTGGCTGCAGGAAGGCGGAGACCACGGGAAGACCATGTGGCTGGCCACGTGCGGTCTGGAATATCCAGACGTCGCCGTGCGGGTGATGGAAGTTACGCCAGGAGACGGCGATAACGTCACGCTCAAGGTTTTCCGCGCCGCTACGGAGGAAGAAATGCAAGCCGCCACTGCGCCCAACATGGAAGTGCATGTGGTAGGTTAGCCGGATGCGAAGCG
>PLJR01000217.1 GCA_003140295.1 Acidobacteriota bacterium | reverse complement strand
GTATTGCTCCTCGGCCGAGCCACGCGTTTCGCGCAATTTTATGCCGGCCGCCGCAAGCGCTACAATTCGACTTTCCGGTTCGGCTTCGCCACCGATACCTACGACGCCGACGGCACCGCGCTCGGCCCGGATATGTCGCCTGCGCTCGACCGGGCGCAACTTGAGCGGCTGGCAGCGGGGTTTACGGGCCGCTTCCTGCAAATGCCTCCCGCATTTTCCGCTAAAAAAATAAAGGGCCATCCCGCGCATGAATTAGCCCGCAAGCATCAGCCGGTGGAATTGCAGGCGGTGGAAGTCGAAGTGTTTGAATTCCGCCTGCTGGAAATCAGGGATTCGCTCGCAACCTTCACAGTGGAATGCGGCGCCGGAACCTACATTCGCTCACTCGCCCACGAAATGGGAGCCCAGTTGGGCTGTGGCGCGCATCTGGCCGAAATCGTCCGCACGACCGTGGGGGAGTTCGCCATCGATCAGGCCATCACCCTGGAGGAACTCGAGCAGGCGGTGCGCGCCGGAAAGGCCGCGGAATGCATCGTGCCGCTAAAACACCTGCTGCCTGAGCTTCCGCGCGTTTCCGTGCTTCCCGCCATTGAGCGGCGCGTGCGTCACGGCTCCCGATTCCAGATATCAGTTTCGCAAATTCAGCCCGGCCATCTCCCGTCGCGCCAGGGAGCGACATCTGAGCTAAACTCCGGAGACTGGAAACCGGCGCGCCTGCGAGTCTTCAATCACCTCGAGCAGCTGATCGCCATTGCCGAGGCGGTGGTTCCCCGCACCTATCAGCCGCTCGTGGTGCTCGAACCCGAAAGCTGATGCGGCTGAACCTTCGACTGAACGTGGCGTGGGGAATTCCTTCTCTCCTATTCTGGAGCGACGGGCGAAATCGAGTTGCCCGGCCCAATCTCGTTTGTGGGTACCAGCATGACGCGCGAATCGTTGTCGGCACGGTCGAAGTCCACGCACGGCAAGAACTCCTCGCCGTCGCTGCAGAACAGAACTAACTTCCCTTTGGCGGCCTTGGCTGGCAAGTCCTGCCACATCCCCGTTTGGGGATCGTAAACTTCAAACGCCACTGGTTTATTCGAGCGTCGGCCAAGCCAGAAACCCAAACCGAGCAAAATCAGGCCCAGGATTGTGGGCAAAATCCACTTCGTCATTTTTCATCCTCGAAAGGGCCAAAAAATCGTGAACAGAATTAGCACTTGCGTGCTGGCGGCGCAACGCCGGAGTTGGAGCGAGGTCAATTCGAAGGTCCGGGAGCTCCGGGCGGCGGCTGGCTCGGAGCCCCCGCAGGGCCGGGTGACGGCTGCGTCGGCGTCGCCGGAGTTCCGGGCGCTGGTAACACTGGCGGGGCAGGCGGCGTACCCTGCGGCGGCGCGCCTGGAGCCGGGGCCCCCGGAGGTCCAGCATTTGGACCGGGAGCACCTGGAGCCGGAGCGCCTGGAACTGGGGCACCTGGGACCGGCACGCCCGGCCCTGGGGCGCCTGGGACCGGCACACCCGGCGTTCCCGGAGGCGGTACGTTTGCCGGAAGCCCTACGGGCGCCGACCCTGTGCCACGGCCCGCATAGAACGTAGTGTCGGTTCGCGCCGCAAGACGCAACTGGCGCGGTGTGATCGCGATCAGAAGCTCGGTGTCGGATTCCTGCTTGCCGTGCACGCCAAAAAGATAACCAATCGGGCCGGCCTCTCCCAGGCCGGGCCATCCGTTAATGCTGCGCACGTCACTTCTCTGGATGATGCCGGAGAGGACGCTGGTTTGATCGTCACGCAGCCGCACCGATTGCGCAATCGTCCGATTGGTCAGGACGGGAATGCCGTTGACGTTTTGGCCGGAAACGGCGCTGATGTCGAACTGCAAATCGAGAGTCACTTCATGGTTGGGATGCAGGCGCGGCGTGGCGTGCACCTTCAGCCCTAAGTCCACGTATTCCGAGCCGGGATAGGCCGTGAGCGGCGCATTCGGCGTCACGCTTACGTTTGACGAATTTAAAATCACCGAAATGCTGTCGGAAGACTGGTTGGCCACTACCAGATCGGGAAGCGTCGCGCCGGTCAAAGCACCTTGCGCCAGGGCTACCGGTCCGTTACCGGTGGATAAGGCAAATGGAGTCAAAAGGGCGCCGTTGCCCAGCCCGAGAAAAACGGAGACCGTATTGTCCGTTTGGTTGGCGACCACCACGTCCGGGAATCCGTCGACATTGAAATCCGCGGCCAGCACGGCCGACGGGCCGTTCCCGGTGGCAAAATCGGTGGCCGACTGAAACGTGCCATCGCCATTTCCTCGAAACAGCGACAGCGTGTTATCGGTTTGGTTTGTTACTACCAAGTCCAGCCGCCCGTCAACGTTGAAGTCCGCCGATGCGATGGAGGAAGGTCCTGCGCCGGTGCCGAAATCTGTTCGCGTCAGAAACGTGCCGTCGCCTTTACCCAAGAGCATCGAGAATGTATTTGCCGCGTGATTGGCCACGGCCAGGTCAATGTTACCGTCATTATTGAAGTCGCCAAATGTAAGTGCCACAGGGCTGGTCCCGACCGCGTAATCTTGTTTCGGCTTGAATGTGCCGTCGCCATTCCCCAGCAAAATGGAGATGGTATTGGCGGTCTGATTGACCACCGCCAAATCGAGATTTCCATCCCTGTTGAAATCCGAGGTTACGAGCGCGATGGGGCCCGCTCCGGCGGGGATATCGGTGTGCGCCGCAAAAGTACCGTCGCCGTTCCCCAACAAAATTGAAACTGTGTTGTCGGTATGGTTCACCACGGCCAGATCCTGCTTGCCGTCTTTATTAAAATCGCCCGCCACCACCGCCGCAGGGCCGGCCCCTGTTGCGAAGTCGCTACGTGCGCCAAACGTCCCGTCCCCGTTGCCGGGCAAAATCGAAACCGTATTCGCGGCCTGGTTGGTGACGGCTAAATCGAGATTCGCGTCTCTGTTAAAGCTGCCGACCGTCACTCCGCTCGGGCTGGCCCCCACACCGTAATCGGTTCGCGGAAATGAACCGGCCGGCACGGCGTTGCTGAATTGGGTGGCCGGCACGACCAGACTCTCCGACAGCAGCGCGAGCGTGATGGGAAAATGCTCGCCCACGAAAAAAGTCGCCGGCCTCCCGTCCTCCACCCGTAACAAAACGCGTTGCGCCCGCCGGACCACGCTCAGAGCCTCCGACAGGCCGCCGCTAAGGTTCGGCAGCGTGGCTAGAAAAAGCGTCTTTCCTCCCCCGAAGGCGATCAGCGGAGGCACCACCGCGGCTGCGCCGCCCGAGGCCGCCAGCGGATTCTGCGCGCCAAAAATGCTTTGCAATATCTGATTGAGCGTGCCGATGTTCGGAGCCTGCTCGAGTTCGGTTACCTGCGCAGAACTGAAAGTAAACGCCCGCACCTCGTTCGGCGGCGTGAGGCCCATGCTTCGCGCCAGGGTACGATCCACTTCCAGAATATCGATATCCAGCAGCGCTTCCCCATGCGGCTGCTCGACTTCTTTTACCAGCGCCTCCGCCAACGCCACATTTTGGGCCGTGTCGCGCACCGTCAGAGTGTGCGACTTCATGTCCAGATCGGACCGCCGCACGCCCACGATTTCGCGGACCAGCCGCGTCGTCTCGGTCATTTCATCGTTGGTTTCGGAAGCGGGCAGCTCGATGGTCTTCTTGACTTCCGGATCGTATTCGGCTCGCTTGGCGGGCGTGTCGGCGGCCACGAAAAACGTGCCCGAATTCACCGTGCGCCAGAACGTGCCGGTCTCTTCTCCCAGCACCCGCAGTGCGGTCGTGAAGTCCAGGTCTGCAACGCGAAATTGAATTTGCCGGTCCACCAGTTCCGCGTCGAATGCCGCCACCAATCCAAATTGCCGCGCAATTTCCTCATAAGCGCCGCGCGTCGTCCCGCGATAATCGAAACTACGCAGCCCAGCCTGCGCGTGCAGCGGCGGCGGACCCAGCAGCCGCGGTCCATCGAGCGCATCCTGCCCGGGTGTGTCCGAACTGGCCGGACTCGGACTCGCCGGAATCGCCGCGCTGATCTGCTGCAGGCGTTCGCTCGCGGCCGTGTAGCTGGGATCGATCTGCAGCGCCGCTCGCAGGCTGGCGCGTGCGCTCTCTTTCTGGCCGCTCAGGATTTCCCGCTCGGCCTGCGCAGTCCGCATGCTCGCGGCCTTCGCGCGCGCCACTTCTCTTCGCAGCCGAATACTCGTGTCCTGCGGAGATTGCTCCGCAGCAGTCTGGTAGAGCAACAAGGCGCCGTCCCAATCGCCGACTTTTTCGGCGCGCAAACCCGCTTCATAAGCTTGCCGCGCCTTCCGCGCATTTTCGGCGCTTTCCGTCTTCGACACCGGCGCGCCGGCATCCCCGGAACCGCCGCCCGCTCGCGAGACGCCGTCCGATGCGGAGACAGAAGTGCCGCGCGGCCGCGTACCAGCATTACCTTCCGCCGAAGCCAACGCCTGAGCTTGGGCAGGCAACCGCAAAGGCAAAATCGTGCAGGCCAATGCCACCGCAATTGTCGTCGTTCGCAGAGGTCGTAAAAATGTCCGCGCCATTAGCCGTTATTGTATCGTCGGGCCGCGTGAGATGTTGAAATACCTTGACCTAGAGGTGCGAAACAGCTAAACTCCAATTTCGGAGTTGCAACTGGTTTGCAACTGGGATCCCCGAGTTGATCTCTTCCTTTCTTATCGCTCTCCGTGAGGGTGTCGAAGCCGCCCTGGTCGTCGGCATCGTTCTCGTCTACCTCCAGCGCACCGGCAGATCGCGCTTGGTCCGATTCGTCTGGAGCGGCGTGGGGTTGGCTGCCGCTCTCAGCCTGGCCGCCGCCATTGCTCTCGACCGCTGGAAAATCAGCGAAGACGGTTTCGAGGGGCTTCTGCTGCTCCTGGCCGCCGTATTCGTCGTCACGATGATCGTCTGGATGAATCGCATGGCGCGCCATCTGCGCAAGGAAATCGAGCGCCGCGTGGATTCATTTGCCGGCAAATCCGATCTCGCCGCCGGACTGGGTCTGGGCACTTTCGTCTTCCTGATGGTTCTGCGCGAGGGCGCGGAATTGGCTCTGATCCTGCGCGCGGTGGAGCTATCGAGCGAAGGCGTAGCGGTTTGGATTGGCACTCTGCTGGGACTCGCCGTGGCGATTGCCGTCGGCGTATTTTTCTTTCAGGGCACCCTCAAAATCCCGCTAGGACGTTTTTTTGCGGCGACCAGTGTGATCCTGACTATCGTAGCGGTGCAACTCGCGCTTACCGGTGTTCACGAATTAAGCGAAGCCATGTGGCTTCCCTCGGGTAAGCGCGAAATGGCGCTGGTGGGCCCGATCGTGCGCAACGAGGTATTTTTTTTCGTGGTGATTCTGGGTGCCGCTGCATTGGTGGTTCTGCGCGAATGGCTGGCGCTCCCGCGCCACCCGGCGAATGCGCTGGCGGCGGCTAACGAGGCTGAGCGCCGCCGGCTTGCCTGGGAGCGCCGCAAGCAGGGCCGCTGGATGTTTGCCGCTGCAGTCGCTTTCCTCGCCGTAATTTTGACGCTCGCCGCGGATTTCGTTTACGCCCGCGTGGCGGCCGCGCCGCCGCAAGCGCAGTTGCTGACCGCGCAGAATAATCTGGTGCGAGTCCCCGTTTCCGAGGTCAGCGACGGCAATCTTCATATCTTTCGGGTTGAGGTGAATGGTACGGTGCTCCGCTTCCTGGTCATTCGCAAACCGGACGGCACTTGGGGCACCGCCCTCGACGCCTGCATGATCTGCGGCTGGTCGGGTTATCACCAGAACGGCGAAAACGTCACCTGTCGGAACTGCGCCTCGGCCATCTATGTTCCCACCATCGGCCAGGCGGGAGGCTGCAATCCGGTAGGCGTGGCCTCGCACCTCGAGGGGCAGGAGCTGGTGCTCGATCTCGCGGCCCTGGGCGAGGCCGCGCAGCACGTGCCGCAGTAGCGGGCCAATATACGCATGTTCCTTCGCATCGTAAAAGATTCCTTCGCGCGCCAGGCTCGCCGCAAGCTTCTGACGGCGGTAGCCCTGGCGCTGGGAACCGCTGTAGCGACTGCCACACTCAGCGTGGCTCTCGACGTGGGCGACCGCCTGGGGCGCGAATTCCGCAGCTTGGGTGCCAACCTTTTAGTCACCCCGCAGGCGGACACGCTGCCGCTCGATATTGGCGGCGTCGATTACCGCCCGGTGGACGCGGGCGCCTACCTGCAGGATGCCGACCTCGGCAAGCTCAAGACAATTTTTTGGCGCAATAACATTATTGGGTTCGCGCCATTTCTGGATGTGCCTGTCGCGTTGCGACCCGCCAACACTTCCGCTGCCGCGCCTCCCGGAGTCGCCGCGCCCCCTGCGGCCTCGAGCCTCTCACCGATAACCTCGCCGTCCGGCGGTACTCCCGCGGGCCGCGCTACACTTATCGGTACCTGGTACAACCATGCCGTGCAAGTTCCCAACGGCGGAGGAATTTTCCGCACCGGATTGTCGGCTACCGACCCGTGGTGGCACGTCGAAGGGAGTTGGTTCGCTGATGACGCTGCGGAATGCGTCGTTGGCGCGTCGCTCGCGCGTCGCGCTGGAATCGCTATCGGCCAGACGCTCCAGGTCAACGCGGGCGGTCTAACGCTGCCGCTGCGCGTCACCGGCATCGTGACCACCGGCGGACAGGAAGATGACGCCGTCGTTGCGCCTCTCGAAATCGCGCAGCGTTTGTCGGATCATCCCGGCCAGTATCGCCGCCTGCTCGTCAGCGCGCTCACCAAGCCGGAGGACGCATTTTCGCAGCACGACCCTTCCGCAATGACGCCTGCCGATTACGATCGCTGGTACTGCTCGCCCTATATTTCCTCGATTTCGCGCCAGATGCAGGAGCAATTTCCCGCCGTCGAGGTCCGCCCGATCCGCCAGATCGCCGAGGGTGAGGGACGCATCCTCACTCGCGTCAGTGCTCTCATGTGGTTGGTTACTTTGGCGGCGCTGCTCGCCGCCGCCGTGGCGGTGGCCGCTACCGCCGGCACCACCGTGCTCGAACGAAAATCCGAAATCGGCCTGATGAAGGCTTTGGGCGCCTCGCGTCTTCTGATTGGCGCATTTTTTCTGGGCGAGCAATGGTTGCTGGCTTTATTGGGGGGTGCCGCCGGTTACGCCGCCGGGATTGGTCTTGCGCATCTGCTGGGCCAACAAGTTTTTGGGGTTTCCCCGCAATGGCGCCCCATCTTGCTGCCGGTGGTGCTGGGTATGGCGGCCGCGGTAGCGACGCTCGGCAGCCTGGTACCGCTGCGCGGCATGGTGCAACTCGACCCGGCTCCAGTTTTAAGAGGCGAATAAGCTGCTGAAGACCATGCGAAAAGTCGCGCTGATGCGTTCAATAAAAATGTCGCGTGTACTAAAAATTACCCTGTTTACTAAAAAATGGCCCGATTGCTAAAAGATGCCCGCTCGTTAACCGTTAAGCAATGAAAGGATGAGAAATTAGCCCGATGTTTTGGCGCATCCTATGGCGCTTGTTGCATGCCAGCCGCGGCCGCCTCTTGCTGGCCTTTATCGCGGTGGCCAGCGGTGCAGCTGTGTGCGCCGCGCTTCTAAATTTGGACCTGGATGCCGGCGACAAGCTCGCGCGGGAATTTCGCGTGCTCGGCGCGAACGTGATTGTCGCGCCCCAACGCTCGACCGATGCCGTGCCCCTGATGGATGCCGGCGCCATGGCCCAAATTAACGCGCTGCGCGTGCCGGAAATTGTCGCCGCCGCTCCCTATCTTTATATCGCCGCGCAGGCCGAGCCCCCCGCTGCCAGCAACGTCGCGCAGGCCGGGCCCGCCGCTGCCGGCAACGCCACGCAGCAAGCCGAGAAAGCTTCAGGCATTCCCGTAATCGTTGCCGGCACCTGGTTCGACCAGATTGCACGCATGAATTCCTGGTGGAAAATTGAAGGACAATGGGTTTCCAGCCGTGATGATTCGGCGCACTGCATGGCCGGTAGCGAAGCGGCAAAAACGCTTGGCCTCGGGCCGGGCAGTGCATTGATTTTGCGATACGGCGGCCGCGAAGCGTCGCTGATCGTCAGCGGTATTGCCACCTCCGGCGGGTCCGAAGACAGCCAGCTTTTCGTCAGCTTGGAAGTCGCGCAGAATCTTGCCGCGCTCGGTGGGCGTATTGGACTGGTGCAACTTAGCGTCCGCGGCTCGGCGCCCGCAATCGAAAACGTTATGAAGCAGCTCGCGCGAGCGCTGCCGGGCCTCAGCGTTCTTCCGGTGCGCCAGTTGGCCGCGACGGAGGGCCGCCTGCTCGAGCGGATTCGCGGTCTCTTGTTGGCAACGGTGTTCTTAATTTTATTGCTTACCGCGCTCGGAGTGCTCGCCGCCATGGCTGGCTTGGCCCTCGAGCGCCGCCGCGACGTAGGACTGATGAAGGCGCTCGGCGGCTCGGTGCAACGCGTCGTAGGGTTTTTCTTGGCGGAGGCCACCGTTGTAGGCCTCGCGGGCGGGGTCATCGGCTGCGGAGCCGGAATGCTTCTTTCTCAGTGGATGGGTGCACGCATCTTCGCCACCTCGATTGCGCCACGCCCGATCGTTTTGCCGGTCATCCTCATACTGATGGTCGCCGTGTCGCTGGCTGGAGCATTGCCTCTCGGTCTCCTGGGCCGCGTGCGGCCGGCAGAAATTCTGCGGGGCGAATAAACGATCGATGACTGAACCGGTGAAAGATCTCGTAGTGCAAGCCGAACTGGTCTCGAAGACCTTTGGCACCCTGCGCGCGCTCGATCGCGTGAGTTTTCAGGTCGTCGCTGGCGAATGGATCGCCATCATGGGCCCCTCCGGCTCGGGCAAAACGACCTTGATCAACATTCTGGGTGGCCTCGACCGGCCCACCAGCGGCCGCGCCATTGTCGATGGCGTCGATGTCGGCACGCTAGGCGAACGCGAACTCACTCGCTACCGCGCCGACAAGGTCGGCTTCGTTTTCCAGCAGTTTCATCTAGTGCCGTATTTGTCGGCGGTGGAAAATGTGATGCTCGCGCAATATTTTCATAGCGTTGCTGACGAAGCCGAAGCCGTCCGGGCTCTGCAACGCGTTGGCCTGGGAGATCGCCTCGTCCATTTGCCGAGCCAGCTTTCCGGCGGCGAGCAGCAGCGTGTGGCTTTGGCCCGCGCGCTAATCAACCACCCGAAGCTGATTCTTGCGGACGAGCCTACCGGCAATCTGGATCAAGCCAATGAGGACCTGGTGCTCGATTTGCTTCGGGATCTCCACTCCGCCGGCCATACCATCCTGCTGGTTACGCACTCACTGGCCATCGGCCGCCTGGCCGACCGGCGCATCGAGCTGGCTCATGGGCGTCTCGCGCAGATCATATTCAATGTGGACGAGAATCATAAAGCGGTGCAAGAACACAGTTGACCCCTGCCCCCATTGATCTTCGAAAGAAGCCTGCCGACGTGAAAGTTCACGTTACCTCGCGTGCCGGTGTGGACATCGTGTGGGCTGACGGCCACGCCAGCCACTACGATTTCGCTTATTTGCGCGAACAGTGCCCCTGCGCGATTTGCGACGATCTGCGGCAAAAAAAAGGTCAGCAAAAAAACCAAGCGCTCCACGCCCCGGCCCCGGACCTTCAGTCCGCCGAGTTGCCCATGTTCAAGCCGCGCCCCGGCGCTCGCGCCGCTAAGACCGTGGGCCATTACGCCCTGCAAATCGATTTCACCGACGGGCATAGCGCCGGAATCTTCAGTTACGATTACCTCCGTACCATCTGCCCCTGCCCCCAATGCGAGTTATTGTTTCGGCATAGTAGCCTCTAAGGCTTTCGCTCCTCTGATCTCCGGTGCCAACTTTGCGCCCGACTAGTTGCTAAAGATTTGCTAAACATGCGAGGATAGTTGCCCGGCATTTAGTCCACAGCACTATGGCTTCTACCACCGGCGAACCGTCATCTAGTACCTCCCGCGCAATCAACGTCCCGCGCGTCATTGTGGCCACTACGGCCATGCTCACCTTTATTTCCTTCTGGCGCGCCGCCGCGATCGTGCTCAACGACCTGGCCTCTTCCGCATATTACGCCGGCGGCGAGGCGGAGGGCTTCATTGGCAAGACCGCCCCGTGGTTCATCCTGGCCGTGATGATTTTCAGCTATTGCGTGCGCTCGGTGTACGTCGAGAGCTGCAGCATGTTCGTGCGGGGCGGCGTTTACCGCGTGGTTAAGGAAGCGCTCGGCGGCACCCTCGCGAAGTTCTCGGTTTCGGCACTGATGTTCGATTACGTCCTCACAGGACCCATTAGCGGCGTCGCCGCCGGCCAATATCTCGCCGGCGTGATCAATGAACTGCTGTCCTACGCGCACGTCTCGCTCGTTCTCAATAGCGGCGCCACAGCGGCATTTTTCGCCGTTCTCGTTACCGTCTATTTCTGGTGGCAAAACATCAAGGGGATTCCGGAGTCGAGCCACAAAGCGCTGCGCATCATGCAGCTCACCACCGTCATGGTGGTGTTGCTGATCGGCTGGTGCCTCTATACCGTCTTCGTTCGTCATCCCGCGCTGCCACCCGCGCCCTGGCCGCGCAACATCCGCCTGGACCGCAATTCCCTCGGATGGCTCTACGGCAAGCAGATCGTCCAGATGATCCCCATGATCGCGATTTTCGTCGGTCTTGGGCATTCCGTGCTCGCCATGAGCGGCGAGGAATCCCTCGCCCAGGTCTATCGCGAAATCGAGCATCCCAAGCTGCCCAATCTTAAAAAAGCCGGCTTGGTCATCTTCGTCTACAGCCTCCTGTTTACCTCGCTGGTTTCGATCTTTGCAGTGATGATCATTCCCGATGCCACCCGCCAGAATTACCTCGAAAACCTGATCGGCGGCCTGGCTATGAGCCTGGAAGGCCCGTTTTTCATGCGCCTGTTGTTCCACGTCTTCGTGGTCGTAGTGGGCACCCTGATTTTGGCAGGTGCCGTCAACACCGCCATTGTGGGTTCCAATGGCGTCCTCAATCGTGTCTCGGAAGACGGCGTGCTCCCCGACTGGTTTCGCCAGCCGCACCGGCGCTTCGGGACCTCGCATCGCATCATCAACGTCGTCGTCATGTTCCAGATCGTCACGATTCTGATCAGCCGCGGCGACGTCACCTTTCTGGCTAACCTGTATGCCTTTGGCGTGGTTTGGAGCTTCGCCATGAAGGGCCTCGCCGTGCTCGTGCTCCGGTTCACCCATCCCGGCAGCCGCGAATACCGCGTGCCCCTTAATCTGAAAATCGGCGGCATCGAACTCCCCATCGGCCTTTTTCTCATCACGCTGGTTCTTTTGTTAATTGCCATCGTGAATCTGTTTACCAAGCCCGCCGCCACCGAAGCCGGCCTGTTCTTTTCCTTCGCGCTGTTCGCGCTCTTTGTGACCTCGGAAAAAATCGCCCACCACCGGCTGCACGGCGAAACGCACGTCGAGGTCGATCAGTTCAACGTCGCCGCCCGCACCGAGCTAACCCCAGAAACCGTCGGCGCGCGTCCCGGCAATGTTCTCGTGCCCATCTCCAACTTTCACGCGCTTTATCATCTGGCCGCCGTCCTCGATCGCGTCCATGTCGAACAGCGCGATATCGTCGTCCTGCATGTTCGCCTGCTCCGGCGTTCCGCCTCCGGCGAAAGCGAGCTCGAGGCGAACCAGCTTTTCGGCAGCGTCGAGCAATACTTGTTCTCCCAGGCCCTGTCGCTCGCCGAAAAGCGCGGCAAAACGATCCGCCTCGCGGTGGTTTCCGCCTCGGATCTCTGGGACGGCATCTTGCGTGCCGCCATGAGTCTTCAATCCTCCACCATCGTCATGGGCCATTCGGCCAAAATGAGTACCGCCGAACAGGCCCGCGAATTCGGACTTGCCTGGGAACATCTTCCCGATCCGCGCCCGCCTTTTAACCTCGAGATTTTCATGCCTGGCGGCCAGCGTGAATTCTTCCTGCTCGGCCCGCACGCGCCGAACCTCACCGCCAACGAGGTGAAGCTGATCCACCAGCTTTGGCTCAAGTTTGGCGACGCGGTTTTGCCCGAGGAGCTGCACCATCACGACGTGGTGCACTTCGCGCTCAATGAGGTACAGGAGGAAATCAACGAAGGCAAGCAACAGGAAGTTCTGCGGCGATTGCAAGAGCACTTGAGCGCTAACAGAGAGCGGCGGCCGCCCTCTTAGCGCCCCCAATCACCGTTGGCGCGAATCGCCCCGTACCAACTCGCCGGCAATGGAAAAGTGACACGTGGAAATCGGGTGAGCGTCAGCCGCCGCCGAACAGAGCCGAACAGCGTGCGAACTCAGCCAGCCTCTTTACCGCGACGCTCCGGCGCGCGGCATACGCCACGACGGCATCGCCATGATCGCGGCCGTCACCAGCCCCCGCACCACAAACAATCCTCCGGCCGCTGCCAGCAACAATCCCGTCCAGCGGAACGGCGCCCAGGCCAGCGACAACATCAGCAGTCCGACCACGCTTAGCGAGCCCCCGCTGATTCTGCCCGCCGCTCGCCACCGAGCCATAGCGGCCCGCCGCGCCTGCCGCCAGGTACGAAATCCCCACAGGATCAATATCGCCGAAACAATCACCCAGGATGGCCTGCGCGGGTCAAAAAGATAGCGTCCTTCGAGCGCCACCCACAGCAGCAGCGCCCCCACCAGAATGAACACCACTTCATTCAGAAGGCGAAAGAGTTGATTTACGTTGTGCATCTCTTCGTCCTCCGCGCTCGCGGTCCGGTTCGGCCCCGCATTCGGCGTGTACGCCTAGGCCCTCGACTCGCTCGACCTCGAGCGCTGGCGGACACGCGGCCGCTCGCCTAAATATGCCCTACACGCGCCCTACACACGCTCGATGCGCACGTGCTCCAGCACCACGGGAGTGCGCGGCCGATCGCTCGAATCTCGCGGCACCTCGGAGATTTTCGTCGCGATCTCCTGTCCCTCGATCACCTCTCCGAAGATGCTGTGCCGGTTATCAAGCCACGGCGTCGCCGCGACCGTCACGAAAAATTGGCTGCCGTTGGTGCCCGGCCCGGAATTGGCCATCGAAAGCTTGCCCGGGCGATCGTGTCGCAGCGAAGGGTGAAACTCATCGGCGAAGCGGTACCCCGGCCCGCCTGTGCCGGTGCCCAGCGGGCACCCACCCTGGATCATGAAGCTCGGAATCACCCGATGAAACGCGAGCCCATCGAAAAACGGCCGCTTGGTTTTTTTCCCGGTTTTCGGGTCGGTGAATTCCTTCGTGCCTTCGGCCAAACCAATGAAGTTAGCCACCGTTTGTGGCGCTTCCTTTTCAAACAGGCGGCATACCATGTTGCCCTGCGATGTTTCCAGAATAGCGTAGGTTCCTGGCGCGCGTGTCACTTGTTCTCCTTGAGAATTGATATCGTGTGTAAGCGTCGTACGGGGAGCCATTATCTCTTATAGCCCGCTGTGCCGCCAAGCATTCGCGCCGCGGCGCGGGGATGCTACACTAAAACCCCCTGTCCACCGGCCCGTAAGCCGGAATCGCGTGTAGTAGAGCGGCATCAAATACAGTAGGAGAATCTGCGGTGCACAATGTGGTCATTATCGGTAGCGGTTGTGCGGGTCTGACCGCCGCCATCTATGCGGCGCGCGCCAATCTGAAGCCCATCGTTATCGATGGCTACGAGCCGGGCGGACAACTCACCCTCACCACCATGGTCGAGAACTTTCCCGGATTTCCCGACGGCATTCTCGGGCCCGAGCTGATCGAAAATATGCGCAAACAGGCCGCCCGTTTCGGAGCCGAGTTTCGCGCCGGCGCGGTAAGCTCCGTTAATCTCGCCAATCCGCCGTTTCAGATTTTTGCCGCGAAGGAGATGTTTGAAACCAAGACCCTGATTGTCGCCGCGGGCGCTTCCGCGCGGCTGCTGGGGCTCGAATCGGAGCGCAAGCTCGTCGGCCACGGCCTTTCCACCTGCGCCACCTGCGACGGATTTTTTTTCCGCGGCAAGGAAATTGCCGTAGTAGGCGGTGGTGACACGGCCATGGAAGAGGCCACCTTCCTCACTCGTTTCGCCAGCCGCGTGCACCTGATTCACCGGCGCAACGATTTTCGCGCCTCAAAAATCATGCTCGATCGCGTCAAAAGCAATTCCAAAATCAGTTTCGTCAACCCGGCGGTCGTTGAAGAGGTCAGCGATGTCTCGAAGAACGCCGTCGACGCCTTGCACCTCCGCAACCCGGTAAGCGGCGCGACGTCGACGCTCATGGTCGAGGGCGTATTCGTGGCCATTGGCCACGATCCCAACACCCAGCCCTTCCGCGGCCAATTGGAAACCGATGAGAATGGTTACCTCATCACCCACAATGGGAGCATGACCAACGTCCCGGGCGTTTTTGCCGCAGGCGATGTCCAGGACCATCATTACCGCCAGGCCGTTACCGCCGCCGGTTCCGGCTGCATGGCCGCCATGGATGCCGAGAAATTCCTCGAGGCTCAAGGCCACTGATCTAGTCAGCCGAACATCGTCCGCAGTTACAGCTCAAAGCAACAAGGATCGCTGTAGGTCGCGCCTTCAGCCGCGACATAAAGCGCCACCGCAAAGGGGCTTTGCCCCTGATGCTGCGCCCGCCAGTGTGACGCCGCCTGCCGGCCGGAAGGCGCCATTCCAGCGAGTGCCTTGTACCGCACTTCGTTTGATGATAAGTTGGTTTTTAAACTTTTGTGACTGGCGTTCATCAGGAGTTTTTCGCAGCCTTCATATCGAAATAAGGAGATCGTGATGGCCTACGTTATAGCTGAGCCTTGCATTGGCACCAAAGATACTGCTTGCGTGGACGTGTGCCCCGTCGATTGCATCCACCCGCGCAAGGATGAACCAACCTACGAGAGCGAAACCCAGCTTTATATAAGTCCGGTAGAGTGCATTGATTGCGGCGCTTGCGTGCCGGTTTGCCCCGTGACCGCCATTTTCGCGCTGGAAGACCTGCCCGAGAAATGGCAAAACTTCACGGCCATCAACGCGGACTGGTACACCAATAAAGCCTGACGGCGCTACACTTGCCAGAGTATATCGACGCGGCGGTGATCCCCATGCTCCGCCGCGTCTTGTTTTTTTTCCCGGCTTGCATTTCTCCCGCAAAAACACTAGGGCATCTCCGTTCTTTACGCCCCGCATCAAACCTTCAGCCCATACCTGTATAAACATTCCCCGCCTTATGTCTGGCTAACGTAAGAATTGGGCCCTCGGGAATTATTGTGGATTTATTATTCGATCGAGCCGGCATGACGAAGGAATTTGACAACGGTCTGACGAAGGAATTCGATAACGACATGACGGACGGATCTAAAGCTGTATGACCGAGCAATCCACAGTGTCGACGGTCCCGCCATCCCAGCCGGCCCCGCGCGTGACCATCGCTTCCGCGGTAACCGCCGTCCCTGCCAACGTGCTGTCTCGCGATCTGGTGAAGGAGTATATCGGGCGCGTTTTTCAGCTTTCCGGCCGCCGCCTTGAAGCCATCCTGGAAGTCATCGACAATTCCAAAGTTCACCGCCGCTATTCAATTTTTCCCGTCGACTACCTCATTGAGCCTCGTCCTCTCGCGCAGACCACCCGCGAATATCGCGAGCATGGCATTTTGCTCGCACGCCGTGTCGCGCAAGACGCGCTCGATCGCGCGGGTATGACGCCCGAGGATGTCGACTTGATCGTTACGGTTTCCTGTACTGGAGTGATGATTCCTTCCGTCGACGCCTACTTGGCGCAGCAGATGGGCTTCCGCCCCAATGTCCGGCGCCTCCCCATCACCGAGCTGGGTTGCGCCGCGGGCGCCGCCGGTCTTTCGCGTGCCTGGGAATACGTGCTCGCTTATCCAGGAGCCACCGTGCTCCTCATCGCCACCGAATTACCTACGCTTACCTTTCAGCGCAAGGATTTCTCTCAAGCGAATCTGATCTCCGCGGTATTATTTGGCGA
The DNA here is from genome assembly GCA_003140295.1 of Acidobacteriota bacterium. Taxonomy (GTDB): domain Bacteria; phylum Acidobacteriota; class Terriglobia; order Acidiferrales; family UBA7541; genus Palsa-189. The sequence goes on along the minus strand of PLJR01000217.1, from coordinate 1,876 downwards.
CGGCGCCGCCGCCGCCGTGATTACCGGACGCGAATCTGCCGGCCCCGCCATCCTCGCCAGCGAAAGCTATCTTTTCCCGGATTCGCTCGAGGCCATGGGTTTCGATCTTCGCGATACCGGTTTTCACATCGTCCTCGCCAAGGAGGTGCCGCAATTGATTCGCGATCGCATCGGCGGCCTGGTTGACGATTTCCTCGCGCGCCACGCGCTTACCCGCAAGCAGATGAAAGCCTGGTTGCTGCACCCCGGCGGCCAAAAATTGCTCGCCTATATGGAGCAGGAGCTCGGAATCTGCCGCTGCCAGGTGCAACCGTCCTGGGACGTGCTCCGCGATTACGGCAACCTCTCGAGCGCCTCCGTGCTCTTCGTGCTCAAGGAATGGCTCGAGCGCCAGCAGATGAATTCAGGTGATCGCGGGCTTCTCGCCGCCTTCGGCCCGGGTTTCAGCGCCGAAATGCTGCTGCTGCAATGGACCTGAGCGTTATCTTGTTCCTGGCCCTGCTGGCCGGCGTGGGCCTCACACGCCTGATCGAGTTGCGTATCTCGCGGCGTCACCAGCGCGAACTGTCTCGTCGCGGCATCCCCAAACAAATCGATCCCCAATTCCGCTGGATGGTCTTTCTGCATGCCGCCGTCCTCATCGGAGCCGGCCTCGAAGTTGTGCTCCTTCGCCGCCCTTTTCTTCCCGCGCTGGCCGCCGCCATGACCTTACTGCTCGCCGCCGCCATGGCGCTGCGCTGGTGGGTTATCCGCACACTCGGCGCCCATTGGAACGTCGAAGTGATGGCCTCCGCTCCGCTGGGCATCGTTACTAAAGGCCCCTTTCGCTGGGTGCGTCACCCTAATTACGCCGCCGTTTTTGTGGAACTCGTCGCCTTGCCCCTGATTCACACCGCTTGGCTCACCGCCATTCTCGCTGCTGCCGGCAACGCTTGGGTCTTGCGGCACCGCCTGCGCATTGAAGAGCGTGTCTTGCACGCCGACCCTGTCTACCGCGCCACGATGGCGGAGAAGCCGCGCTTCCTTCCCAAACTCTTCTGAGAATTTGTGTCGCCCTGTGGTACCCCTGTAGCGCGGCACCTGTGCTTCTCTTGCTAAGCGGGATGCAAGTAGCTCCTGTGCCGCGCACACGCGGCCCTTGTATTCGCGCACCTGCGGTCCATGAACGCGACGCATCCGTCGTTGCCGTACCCGCGCACCTGCGGTCCCTGAACGCGAGGCACGTACCTTGCGTACCCACGCAGCTGTAGCTCAGGTCGTCCCGCGATGTCCGCGGGCGACCTGAGGCTTTTCGCCCTATCGCCTATTTCGTTTTCCGTATCTGAGGAACTCGCGCCGGCCCCGGATCAATTCCGGCCGCCAGGGCGGCGGCCCACTCTCGAGCGGCGGCGCGTAGCGCTTCGACGTCAATGCCGTAATGCCCATGCGCGAACCGCCCCAGCCGCCGCAGCCCCGCCTCGAGCAAAGATTGCGTGCCGCGCATGTTCCCGCGCCCGTAATGGTGAAACGCCGCGGCTATCTGAATGATTCCCTGCAGAAATGTTTTATCCGGTTCCGCCGAAGCCAGCCAAATCTCTTCCCAAGTCTCGTGCGCATCAAAAAATCGCCGGCTATTGAATTGCTCCAGGCCGGCAGCAAACCGCTCGCTATGTTCGCGAGCGGCGTCTTCGGCGGCCGCACCTGCATTGCTCGGCTTCATTAAAAAGGGTTTCCCCGTTCCCTGGCGCACGGCCCGAACCTTCGCCTGCTCAGCGTCCGGCAGGAAGCGGCGGATCGCTGCTGCGCGCTCGGCCTTATCCCCGTTGCCTCTGTTCTCGCCGTTGCCTTTGTTCTTGTTCTTGCTGTCGCCTTTGCATTAAGTAGTCATTCCGAGAGG
>PLJR01000185.1 GCA_003140295.1 Acidobacteriota bacterium | reverse complement strand
TCGCCTTCTGGCGCCAAGGCATCCACCGTACGCCCTTAGTAGCTTGACCATAAAACTTACCCGGCACGTCGCCCCCGCCCCTCTTGTGGTGAGCGGAAACTTTGTTTTGTGCGGATAAATTCGCCTTTCCACTTGTGCTCTAAATCTCGAGCAGAACTTATGGATTTAACGCGGCGCCCAAACTGCCACCTTGCGGCGGCCGATCGGCGTCACGTTTTGCCAGCTTATTCACTTGTCAAAGAACGTCGGCTTCCCGAAGGAAGCGCCCTGCGCCCGGCAAGGCGTTCAAAGTTCGAACCGCAATAAAAAACCCGGCGTCGAGCGCCGGGTCAATTCGTCCGCACTGCGGACGGATTCACTCGAAGCTCGACTCGCTATTATCCTGTATTCGTACGCGACCTCACGCTAGCCGGAGAGGGCTTATACCGCGTCCCCTGACTCGTCCGAAGAGGTACCGAACAGTTAGCGAGTCTACCAGATATTTTTATGCCGTCAAGTGCTGTGTATATTCAGCCCCGACGAGGGCCTGTGGGAATCCCGCGAGCCTGTGGAATTCCGCCGCCCCACCCAGCCTGAGGCTCAACCATTACAATCTGATTACAAAAGCCGTCAACCTAAAAAGGACCAAAAAAACGGGGCGTTTTTTACGCGCCCCGCTTCCGAAGAAAAAGAAACGTCGATTGTTTATTTTCTATTCGCGTCCTGATCGGTGGCATCCGCGCCTTGTTTGGAGTCCGCCGATACGGCGGAGGGATTTTGCGACGCGTTGCCGGTATTGGAATCGTAGCGAGTCAAGTACAGAACGAAAGGCGTGACCTCGAAGGGCATTTTTTCGCGTTCTGCGATTTGGCCCACCGGCTTGGACTTGAGCATTTCCAGTCCGTTAGTCCAGGGATTCAGCTTGATGCGTCCGCCCAGAGGCAGAGCCGCGATCACGGTAGTGCCCGGTTTGGCGGCGGTCGGTGCAGCCGACACCGGTAGGTTTATGGAAATTCTGTCTCCCAGGTGCGGGCTGATCAGATTCGGAATTTCCTTGGACCGAGTCTGAAGCACCGTCAGGAACAACTCAGGGGTTCCCAGCTGATCTTTATAGGGCGATTTCGTCAGAAGCTCGAGGCCCTTCTGGTTGGCCGCCGCTTCCTCTTCCGGAGAGCGGGCAAATCCAAAATGATGGAAAGCATCTTTCTCATCGAACAGCAGCCGGTCAAAAAACGCGTATTGCGTGTCAATGCGATGTCCCAAAACCACGTGTCCAAGTTCGTGCGCGAGGATCACGGCCAGGCTGGCCTCGTCGGGAAGTACATCGATCAGCCCGCGGCTCAGCACAATCGTGTGGCCAATTGTGAATGACTCGAGCGTCGACGTCATCAGCACGCGGCACCGGATTTCGGGCTCGATATCGAGGTTATTGGTAACTTCCAAGTTATTCACAACGGTACCCAGCACCTTATCGACTTCGCCTGCGGGAGCCATCAAGCCCAAACGCTCCATGCGGTCTGCGACGTTGTCTTCCGCTTGCAGATCCCAGGAGCGCTGCGCCTGCAATGGGGTCAAGTCATTGGCAGTCGTGGTCTGATCCTTAATGGCCGTGGGCCCTTCGACAAGAACCTTGCTTAGCTCTTCTTCTTGCTGCGAGTGGCCCAGGTTGTAACCCCACAAACGTGTTTGTGCCTTGAACATCAGGCGTTTGGATAAGGCGTAGTGAACATCGCTCTCTTCGCTGTAAATGAACGCCGGCAACCATTGATCGGCGCCCACGTTCACACGCCAACTGTCGAAATGGAAGTAATAGCTGGTCCTCGAAGAACCGACGAAAGCGCCGTTAAACCGCACGATATGGTAGCCCTGGTCCTCCACCCAAATGCGGCCGCTGAAGCGGCCCTTCCCCGACTTGGGCGTTGGGGTGACGTCGAAAACCAGGCAGCGTACTTCACCCAGGAATTCGCGCCGGACGTAATCGAAATTGTAATTTGCGCGATTCAAACCGGACTCGTCGATGTAGATCATCTGCAAGAAGCCGCGCGGCAGGAATTGCATCGACATGGTGAAAAAGCTGCCCAGCGCGCCGACGCGGTGCTTGCCGCCGTTGTTTGTGAGAGGCTCGAGTTCGACTCCCTTGGCCAGTTCGGCGCGGCCCAGAAAATACTGATCGCCATCCGGTACGGTGCCGAGTTCCTTATCGGGCCGATCTTTTTGGATGTAGGTCTCCACCAGGGGGGAATACTTTTTCATGTTCTGCATCTGCGCCGCTTCTTGTGAAATCACGCGGGCGATCACCTGATCGAGCGTCGTGGCCGGCTGTTGAGCACCAGCCGCAAGCGGCACAATGCCGATTGCCAGGACAAGCAGTAAACTCTTTAGGGTGCGCATGCCGTCTGCCTCCAACTAATATGCGATTTGAAAAACGATGTGCACGGTGGCGGGGTAATCCACCGGTTTGCCGTCTTGTTGCGCCGGCTTGAAGCGAATCTGCTCGGCCGCATGAATCGCGGCTTCATCCAGTCCGTGTCCCAGCCCTTTGATCACGCGGACGACTTGCATCGGGCCCGCGGCCGGGAACACCACCTGTACCAAAACCTCGCCTTCGAGGCCTAATTTGCGGGCTTCGTCGGTGTATTGCGGTTTCGGCTTGGCCAGAATTTCCACCGGTTGTACCGCGGCCACTGCTTCGGCCTGCTTGGGTTTGGGAGCCTCGGCGGTGACCGCCGCGTCGGAAAATCCGCCCGCCTGCACGGTGCCGCGTCCGGTTCCCGATCCGCCATTGCCGCCCGGCGGAGGAATCGCCACGCCATTGCCAAAACCTGCGCTCGCTACCGTCCCGCGAACTCCGTTCGCGCCGCCGGTTCCATTGCCGTAACCCGGCCCGGGAGGCAGCACGGGTGAACCGAGATGCGCGATGGTGGCGCGTTTGTTGGGATCGCCATTGCCGGGCATCCCGTTGGGATCGCCAAAGCCTCCGGTCTGCACTTTCTCGATAGGCAGATTGACCGTGGCGGGCGCGGCGCTCCCGGTCGTAGGCAGACTGCCGGTCTTCACCGGCTCGCGCGGACGTGCCGGCTGATCCATGGGCTGATCGAATTTCGCGGCGAGAAAGTTCTGATCAACTTTGGGCGCTTCCTGATTCTGTACCGGAATTGGCTTGGGCTTGGGCGCGACCAGCGGGCGCGGCGCAATCAGCTTCGCCACATGTACCGGCTCAGGCTGTTCGATCGGCGGCGGTGTGGGCTGCACGCGTGGGCGCACCACAGGCTTGGGCGGCAACGCCACCGCGGTTTCCGGAGCCGCAATGGGCGTCACTTCATACATGATCTGCGTGACCAGCTTCTGCGGAAAAAACATCGGCAGCGCCACTAAAAACGCCGCCAGTCCTACCTGGAATACCGTGCTGGTCAGCAACGCCCCCCGACTCAGCTTAGCGTCGGGTAACAAATCCAACCGCGCCGCCACCGGCTTCTGACCCATCATTTTTTTCCACGCCGTAGGATCGGGAGGCGCCGCCGCCGGTGGCCGATAACCGATATGAAGATTGCTTACCTGCACTGTGCTGCTCATGGTTGGTATTCG
>PLJR01000288.1 GCA_003140295.1 Acidobacteriota bacterium | reverse complement strand
GCCAGAACACAAGGTTTACCCGTCATCATCTGCCACTGTTCGGCCACATCGTAGACGAAGAGCATATCGACGCCCGGAACGGGTTCTTCGCCGGCATCGCCGCCGCAGCAACCGCCTTCGGCCGCCGGCTGCTTGGCCGCAAGAGCATCCACCTTAAGTCGCACGGCCAGCGCCGGATCGCCAATCAACAGGGCCGCATCCGCCTGGGCCAGCATGGCTACAGGGTCCGGAGGTGCATCCACAAATTCCGGCGAGATGCCCCACAAGCCCTGGCACAGCAGGCGCGTCAAGGCCACCGAACTCCGGGAGTTGGTGTCGAGCGCCAGACGCCGGACCGCCTCGATCGGTTTTTTCGCCAGGACCAGGATGCTGCGCACTTCCCGCTTCGCTGCAATGGCCATCTCCGGCAGCACCACCATTCCGTCCATGCGCTGGTATTCCACGGCCGGGATAATGGCCACATCCACCCGTCCGGCACGCAGCGCCTCGGCGCACAAAGACGGCACCGTGAACGAGAGTTCGTAGCGATCCTCGAGGGGGCCCGCGCTGAAGCCCCAGACCAGCGGCGCGGTATTCAGGAATTCGACGATGGATATGCGTAACTTGCTCAAGAAAATTTCCTTTGGGGTCGCTTCAATATAGCATACGCGTCCCACGGGTGTAGCGGCGAACGCCGGGCGACTACCAGGTGCCCTGTCACCGTCCTGCGCGGTCGAGTCTGGTGACGCGGCCCCCCAATGCCATACAAAAAAGTAATGCCAGCCAAAAAATCGCTTCCGGCCCTGACAAATACGGTTGAGAGTGGCTCAGACCCCAGGTTCGAGGGACGCAATTCGAGGGCGTAAATCGTGGGGCTCACTTGACAGCCTTGGCGTCATGCGAGTACGGTCACAGCCGACGTGGACCTGGATGCCGCCCTTCCCTGGCTCGCGCTGCGTCTGACTCCGGGCTTAGGCGCCCGGCTGACCGCCAAGCTGCTGCGCCAGTTCGGATCACCTGATGCAGTTTTTCGCGCCTCGCTTACTGAGCTGGAGGCTTGCCGTCTGCCCGCAGCCGTCGCCCAGGCGGTCGTTTCCCGGTCGGCATTTCGCGACGCGGAGCAGGAACTGGCCGAGGTCCGGCGCCTCGGATGCTACCTAACGAACTGGTGGGAGACGAGTTACCCGCGGCGATTGCTCGAGATCTACGACCCGCCGCCGCTTCTTTACGTCCGCGGAGACATCCAAGTTCTCAATCGTCACGCGATCGCCATCGTGGGGACGCGACGCCCGACAACGTACGGGAATCAAATAACTGAACGCCTGGCCAGGGACCTCGCGGATCGCGGATTGCTGATCCTGAGCGGATTGGCGCGGGGCATTGATAGCTCCGCGCACCGCGGGGCCTGTTCTTCCCCTAGCGGCATAACCGCCGGCGTGCTGGGATGTGGAATTGACGTAGTCTATCCCAAGGAGAATCGCAAATTGTTTGCGGAAGTCGAAAAGCGCGGTGCGGTGATCAGCGAATTCCCCCTGGGCACGCATCCGGGGCCCGAAAATTTCCCAGTGCGCAACCGGATTGTCGCGGGCATGGCCCTCGGAGTGGTGGTGGTGCAAGGCGCGCAGTATTCGGGCTCGTTGATTACCTCGCGTCTCGCCATGGAGTTCGGCCGCGAGGTCTTCGGCGTTCCTGGTAATGTTACAGAGCCCTCCAGCTTTGCGCCGCATCAGCTCATCAAACAAGGAGCGAAGCTGGTTACCGGATGGGAAGACGTTGTCGAAGAGTTGCCGACCGAGGTTCGCGCGGAACTCTTTCCGGTCGAAGCAACCACCGCGCAGGACCGGGCGTCCTTGTTCGAGCAGGCTCTTTCGCCGGTCGAGAAGAAGCTCTACGACCTGATCCGCGTGGACGAAGCCATCCACGTGGATGAATTGGTGGAGAGCACGGGCTTGAATTCTTCGGAAACGCTGGCGGCGCTTTGCGAACTCGAAATGCGCGGCATCATCCGCCAGCTGCCGGGCAAACAGTTTGTGCGCATGCTTCTGTAGATTGGCGGACCCGTAGATTGGCGGACCCGTAAGTTAACGGAAAGGACACCGCGCGGGACGCCAAGGAGCGTTTAGGTTTAAAACGAAACGACATGGCAAGATCACTCGTAATAGTCGAATCGCCGGCCAAGGCGAAAACGATCAACAAATATCTTGGCCGCAATTACACGGTCAAGGCGTCCATCGGCCACGTCATGGACCTGCCGAAAAAGACCATTGGAATTCGTTTGCCCGGCGATGAAGAAGGCAACGGAACCAGAAAGAAGAAGGCCAAAAAGGGCGCCTCGCAGGCCAAAAACAAGAAAGCCAAAAACAAAACGGCGCATACGCTGGTCCGGTTGGACGACGACAAGATTTTTGAGCCGACGCTCCAGATCATCGCGGGCAAGGGTAAGGTGATCAACGATCTTCGCAAGGCGGCCAACTCCGCCGATGCCGTATATCTGGCGGGCGACCCCGACCGGGAAGGGGAGGCCATCTCGGCCCACCTCGCGATGGTTCTGTCCAAGCCCTCCAAATTTACCGAGCAGGAACCTAGTGCGCCGCGTTTCCGAAAAAAGGAAGCCAAAGCCGCAGAGGTTGACGCCGCCCGGAAGGAACCGGAAAAAAACGAAGTTATAGCCACCGATCCGAAGAAGATTTTCCGCGTGACCTTCAACGAGATTACCCCCAAGGCCATTCGCGCGGCGTTCGAGCACCCGCGCCAAGTCGATACCGATCTCGTCGACGCCCAGCAAGCCCGGCGCGTCCTCGACCGGATCGTGGGCTATAAAATTTCGCCGCTTCTTTGGAACAAGGTGCGCCGCGGACTTTCGGCCGGGCGCGTGCAAACGGTCGCTCTGCGTCTGATCGTCGAGCGCGAGATGGAAATCCGCGCCTTCATTCCCCAGGAATACTGGACCATCCATGCCTTGCTCGATGCGGGCCAACCGCCGTTGTTTGAAGCCAAGCTCTTCAAATACAAGGGTGCAGATATCGCCGTCGCGAATCGTGAAGCGGCCGATAACGTGGTTGCCGCCGTCGGCAATGCAAAGTGGGAAGTCGTGTCGGTGGCGCAGAAGGAAAAGCGGCGCAATCCGCCGCCGCCATTTACGACTTCAAAACTTCAGCAGGCCGCCTACAATCGTCTGCGGTATTCCGCGAAACGTACCATGATGCTGGCGCAGCGCTTGTATGAGGGCGTGGAGCTCGGTGACGAGGGCTCGGTCGCTCTAATTACGTACATGCGCACCGATTCGGTGAACGTATCGAAAGATGCGCTGGACCAGGTGCGCGAGCTGATCGGGTCGCGCTTCGGCGAAAATTATCTTCCCGAGAAGCCCCATTTTTACAAATCAAAGAAGGACGCCCAGGAAGCCCACGAAGCCGTGCGCCCCACGGAGGTGACTCGGGCGCCAGAAGACGTCAGAAAATTTCTCGACGACGACGTATTCAAACTCTACCAGCTCATCTGGCAGCGCTTCGTCGCATCTCAGATGCTCCCCGCGGTTTTCGATCAGACCACCATCGACATCAGCGCCGGCGATTACACCTTCCGTTCCAACGGATCCATCCAGAAATTCGACGGCTTTCTGCGCGTCTACCAAGTCCCCGTTTCGCAGGCCGACCGCGAAGACGACGAAAAGGACGATGAAGGCGAGGGCCGAGCCTTGCCGCGCGTGGCCGAAGGGCAAGTCCTGCGCCTGGACAAGATCCGCCCGGACCAGCATTTTACCGAGCCTCCGCCGCGCTATAACGACGCCACGCTCGTAAAGGAATTGGAAGATAAGGGCATTGGCCGACCGTCGACCTACGCTTCCATCATTTCCACTATCGTCGAGCGCGAGTATGTCAGAAAAGATCAGGGGCGCTTTGTGCCCACGGTGCTGGGCGAGCGCGTGAGCATGCTCCTGGTAAAGAGCTTCGAGGACATTTTCGATGTTACCTTCACGGCGCGTCTGGAAGAGGAGCTCGACGAGATCGAAGAGGGCAAGCTTCCTTGGCGCGACGCCGTCCGGGAGTTCTGGGAGAAATTTGTGGTGGCCCTCGATAAAGCCGACGAAGAGATGCTCTCTTACAAGGCCGGCATTCCGACGGGCAAGAAGTGCGAGAAGTGCGGGCAGGG
>PLJR01000006.1:3353-10706 GCA_003140295.1 Acidobacteriota bacterium | reverse complement strand
TGATATGTCGCGGATAACACCTAGTACTGTCAGACCTCCTTCTGTCTCTATGGGGCTCAGCATGATGTCGACGGGAAATTCGCTGCCGTCTTTACGCCTGCCGTAGAGCTCCAATCCGGCACCCATTGGGCGCATCCGGGGTTGGCTGCTGTACTTGTTGCGATGTGTCGGGTGAAACTGGCGGAATCGCTCCGGAATCAGAATTTCAACAGGATTGCCTAGCAGCTCGCTGCAGGTGTATCCGAACAATATTTCTACTTGCGCGTTTGCCTCTGTGATCCGCCCCTCTCTGTCGATGAGCACGATTGCGTCGGGCGAAAACGCGAATACCTTCTCATATGGGGTCTGAGCATCTATGCGCGGTGCTCTGTCGGGTGGTGTGCCATCCATATCCAAACTCAGTCGGAGTAGCTTCTCGCTTTCGACGTCCGTACGCCGGCAAGCTCACACCATCGGAAACGCTGGACGAACGCTCACGCTACGCGTAAGCAGCGAAAATAACAAGCAATGACTGACGAGACAGCAACACTGTGCAGTCGCGCACCCCGGGGCAGGCGCGAATCGCAATTCGCTCCCGCACCCGCTTGCTTCTCTGCGACCCCTTATGCTGCCGCATGCTCGATGCTAACTGCGTTGCCCTGAGCTGTCTGGGGCCGTCAGAAACTGCAGTCTACTGCAGTGCGGAAGAACGCGTCTGAACAGAATTACTATCCCACGTTTCAATCTGACGCCGCCTGCTTCAGGATATCTTGTGCCTGCCGAGCGGTCATGGGGTGGTTCCTGCCCTCGTCTCAAGTTGGCTTTGATGGGGATTTGACGCGACCCGGCTTATCCGGCGTTCCGCCTCTGCCTTCAGGGGCCTGAGCGACGCCCATCGAATGACGATGATGCCTGGCGACAGGAAGGACCAGTACCGCCGGAACTTTGCTCTCGCAGCAACATCGGTCGCGACAGCTCGCGTTTCTGTGCGAAAGATCGATGCGTTCGTGCCGATCGCATCGGCGCGTAGTGTCCAGACGATTTTCACGTAGTCGGGTTCGTTGAAGGCGGCAAACTTATCGGGCGACAACGGACGGAAAACGACGTTCGCGTACCACGGTTGCGTCACTGCGCCCATCACGACTTCTCGGCCCGGTACTTCCGCAACGACGCCCCATCCAATCGATTTTGTCAGTGCCAAGAGCCCACGTGGATGCACCGCCGTGTCTGGCTCGCTACCGAGCACGACTTCGCGTGTCTTGAAAATCGCTCGCACGACCGGCAACGCCATCAAGTCCTGCTCGCACGCCGCCGCGAAGGTGATTTCGGCGGGTGCAGCGACTCGAACATGATGGGTTCCGCGACTTCGTAGACGGGCATGAATCGGTCGAGCAAGGGGTCCGCATTGTCAGTACTCGTCGGCGCTGGGTGTCCGTACCTGAGCCACGTCACACCAACATAGCTCGCGTAAGCACCGGTCACCAATCCGAGCGCGCCCGCTGCCCACTTCAATGCGTTGTGGACTCGTGAGTTGCGACCCATCCTCTCACCTCGCGTGCCCAATTCTTCAATCACGGCCTGGCGTGACGTACGTCACTGTGCGGCTTTGCGACGTTTGCAACCTGTTAGCTACAGCGCCGGCCTTCGGGAAACCTGCCAAAAAATGCAGGACAGAGCCGATGAGGCTGCTGGCCGAAAGGCTGGCGCTAGAATAATCGATAGGAGGTCACGATGGGGGAACAAGGCACAGCGATGAAACGAACTGAGGAGTCGGCCGCGACAAGGCCAACAAGTACTGGAAGTTTTTCCGATCAAATGGATGACGTTTTAAACGCTATATCCCGGAGGGCTTTTGAGCTCTTTGAGAGTAACGGTCGGGCGTTCGGGCACGATATGGAAGACTGGTTCGAGGCTGAGAAAGAACTGCTTCATCCCGTGCCCATCAACATCACCGAAACGGGCGAATCGATTGAAGTCAAGGCCGAAGTGCCTGGCTTCAACGAAAAGGAGCTCGAAGTCAACGTGGAGGGGCGCCGCTTGACCATTACCGGCAAGCGGGAAAGCAGTAAAGAGGAGAAAAAAAGCAAGACCGTGTATTCGGAGACGCGATCGGACAACGTGTTCCGAGTCATTGATCTGCCTGGAGACATCGAAACAGAAAAGACGACCGCTACCTTGAAGAACGGCATGCTGCAGTTGACCATGCCGAAAGCAGCCAAGGCCCGCACGATAAAAGTGCAGGCGAAGACTGTAGCGTAGTCACGGTGGCCGGGGCCGGACGGGCTGCATTATCGAATAACCCGCCCGGCTCACGGCTCGACAAGGAGGTATCCGGCCATGCTGAAAAAGATAGCAATGACAAAAAGAAAGAGTAAGACTGTTCCGCTCGTCAGGCCGCGTAAGTTAAGGCGCAACACAAAAGCTAACGCGAGGGAATGCCAGCCCCCGATGAACTACCTGATGGAAGAGCATCCGGAGCTGAACGGCGCTTGCTGACCCGATCGACAGTATCTTCGATAAGAGGACGATTATTAACGAACGAAGTGAGGTGAGCGATATGAACCGCATCCATCCTAATTCCTTCGGCATCGCATTGGGCAGTTTCCTGGCCATGTGGCATACGCTCTGGGCACTTCTAGTTTGGGTCGGTGCGGCGCAGCGGCTGATTGATTTTATTTCCCGTCTTCACATGATTACCCCGCCTTACAAGGTGAGCGCTTTCGGCTTTGTCACCGCCCTCGCCCTTGTGTTGACCAACGGCGTGCATCGGATACGCGACAGGAGAAGTAATCGGCCTTATCTGGAACCGCTGTACGTTGCGTGCGAACGACTAGCCACGAAAGCTCGGTAATGCCTCGCTAGTCGAAGGCGGCTGTGATACAGAATTGTTGTTGTAGGCAAAGACTCATGACTATTTCGTCCCGGCGGAGTTTGTTCCCACGCATCTTTGCCGCCACGATTGTGCTCGTTGGGATCTTGTTCTCTCATTTGCTGAAAGCAACTCCTGAACCTCAGCTTTTAGGAAATGCCGGGAAAGCATATAGGTTACAGCTTTATCAGACACATACCAAAGAACGGCTCGATATCGTGTATCGCGTTGGAAGTGCCTACCTGCCGGGAGCTACCGACGAACTTGACCATTTCCTTCGCGATCATCGCACCGGCGATGTCTACCTGCTGGACCCAAGGCTGTTTGACGTATTGCATGACTTGACCGTAGCGGTTGGCCACAGTGAAGCGGAAATTGACATTGTCTGTGGTTACCGGTCGCAGATGAGCAATGAATTCCTTCGCCGCACCACCGTTGGCGTGGCTCAGCACAGCCGCCACATGCTTGGAGAAGCGATCGACATTCGGATTCCCGGCATATCTACCGCTCGCCTGCGCGACGCCGCTCTAGCTCTTCACCGCGGTGGAGTGGGCTACTATCCCGAATCTCAATTCGTCCACGTCGATGTCGGTCCTGTCCGGCGCTGGCAGATGCCAATGACGGCGGGGCGGCTAGTTTACTACCGCTGAATAGGGATAGCCCTTGCTGAGGCTCCGTTCCAGTTCTGCGTCCAGTCCGTAGACGTCGTCAAAGAAGCGAACTTCGCCGTCTTCCATCACTACGGCAGTACCGTAGACAATAAGCACGGGAATTGGTTTAGGAATTGCTACGCGGATCGTCTGATCGCCGGCCATGGCGGCACGGATGCGTGCTTCATTCCACTCCGGCTGGTCGCGCAGGACCCAGGATGCCAGTGCAACTATATCTTCCACCCGTATGCAGCCATGGCTGAAGTCGCGCCGGCTTCTCGAAAACAGTTCGATTGCCGGTGTGCCATGCATGTAGACGTCATAGGTATTAGGCAGGTCAAATTTCATCAGCCCAAGTGAATTGTCGGGACCGGGAGTTTGCCGCAGTGCCAGTCTCCCCGAGCGGAGCTCTACCTCGATTTCCCTGCTTAGAGGAGCTTTCGCGTCAACAACCCTTCCGCTTCGGTCGACGATTTGATAGGAGTGTTTCGCAAGATATGCGGGATCTCTCTTGATCGCAGGTAGCAATTCTTTTCGCTGAATAGACAGCGGTACATTCCAGTACGGCCGGAAAATGACGGATTTCAGATCACTGGCAAAGACAGGAGTCTCGTGTCCATAGGCCTTGCCCACTACTACTTTCATGGAAAGCGCCCACTGATATTTCTCATTGATGGCGCGCAATTGAAATTCGGGAATATTGACCACGATGGGCGGGCGCTGGAACTCATGCGGCAACCACCGCCACCTTTCCAGGGTGAGCCGGAGCTGCGAAACACGATGGCTCAGCGGAGTGTTGAGTTCCTTAAGAGCTTGGACACCGATAATTCCGTCCGGTTCTAGGCCATGCCGCTGCTGAAAATGTTTCACGGCCGCTACGAGAGCGCCTTCATAGATCGACGAGGAGACAATGCCGTTGTCGCTTGGGGCAAGATCTCCCACGAGCGTGAGTAACCGAATTAAACGTGGTACTCCACTATAGGAATCTCCCGGGCGAATGGCCTTGCGTGAGGACGGCAGCATCTCTCCATCGTCACGCTGGGACAAAGCCATATAGGTTCGCAACGCGCCGAGCGTGCGTCGATAAGTCGGAAACGGCGGTTCAACTGTGGCCATCACTGTATCTACGTTTGCGGTATGTACGAGGTTTCTTCGCAGGAATTCAGAAAGATCGATGTTCTTCTCGCCGAAGTCGAGGTCAAAGTGAAATAGCCGGGGATTAAGGCGCCCGCGGTGCAGGTCGGAAACGTACCTCATCGCGGATATCGTTAGCGCCAGATCGAAGTGGACCAGGTCGGTAGATGAAGGCCTCGCCTGTTCGAAGGCGGCGAGACGTGCTTTCCACCGCGGACCGTCATAGTCCTCAGAATTCAGTCCCTCATTATCCGCGTTCTGGAATAAGAGAATCAGCGCTCGCGCTTGGGGCGTAGGTTTGGCATCCTGGAGCCATGGAAGAATCTCGCGGTTTTGTTCGTAGAATTCCCTGACTTCAGCTTGACAATCATCAAACCTGGGATGTTCCATCCCAGACAGCTGCGCAGCCTCTATGCTTTCTCGCAATGCGTCTTGGGCAACCAGATCTGCCGCATTCGGCACGCTTTGCGCAGCAGCAGTCAACCCCAACAGTAGAACCACCACCGACACCCATGTCGATTTCAGTCTCATTGACTTGTCATTTCCGCTGTTGTCTTGCAACGTACGCACCGTTCATCAACATTCTACGTTGCCCAAGAAGCTGCAACGGTGATTGGCGTCACATCTCAGTGTGAACTCTGCGGCGGGTCAACCATCTGCCGCCGACGCATTGCTGTCTATTTTCCTCTGGCACCAGTGCAGTAATACAGAGGCACATGGCCAACAATCGATTTATCAGAGGATATCCGCACGGCGCAGCTGCCCTGTGTTTTCGACTCGCAACCACGAGGAGGTTCGAGTTGGCAGTCGGATCGACACAACTAATTCCGTCGCAGTGTGTATAGTTGAGGGTGACGCACATCACCGAACTCACGCGCAGAGACCCAGATACCAGACAGGCAAGAACTTGGCGCACTCTTACTACTGCTTTTCGGCCGTTAACAATGGAAAAAGACCCTGTGCGATTGTGCGGATGCTTTCAAATTCTGTTCCTCTATGACGTGGCCGAAGCCATTGATCTAGAGATGCTCGGGCGTTTGCTCGGCACCCGTGGCGGCACCGTCGAACGCCCGTTCTCCCGACGTACTCCTCAATACGTTGGTTTTGAGCACACCCCGATCGTCGAACCTGTCGAGCCTCTATCGATCAGCAGGGATACAACGGCTACCTGCTCGGTCAAGTATTATGCATACGGCGTTGTCGTTGTTCAGGTTGAAGTTCCATTCGATTGTGATTGGCAATTCCTTTTATCTCAGAATTCGCATTGGATGGACGCCGCCGATGTGGGCAAAGATGTTTGCGAAATGGCACGGCGACATCTGGAGCACGTTGCGCGCGCCGTGATTCGCCCCACAAAGGATTGGCTGCAGGAAACGTACCTCGTCACTGAGATAAATGAGATTAAGAACGCGCTTGGTGAGCAACCGACCGCCGCTGAATTGCTGACTTCGTACGGGGGAGAAATTGTGCAATTGGTGCGGGGAGAGACAATCCCTCTTGCGTCAAGAGCGTGCGAACAAACGCTGCAGACTAGCCTTTCGTATTATCCCCGGGACCTGATCGTCGTCGGATCATATGCTGCAGTCGTCTACGATCGCTCTGAAGACGCAGCCGCGGCTGCGCAGATTCTGGAATACTCAAAAATGCAGCTACTGGAATTTCGCTACTACGATCGATTGATGACTCAAGTGCTGGCCGATTTCTACGACGTGCTTGAACGAAAGAGAAATGTCCTTTTCTCGCGCTGGAGCATCCCTCGTGATGCCAGGCGTTTCAATACGGTCCGATTGGATGTCATGGAGCTAACCGAACGCATCGACAATGCGACTAAATTTGTCAGTGACGCTTATTATGCGCAGGTTTATCGGCTGGCGGCTAAGCGGATCGGCGTTCCCGACTACCGCACCCTTGTCGAGCAGAAGCTTCGTACGGCGGATGATCTCTACGATTTCATGATCGATCAATTCAATGAATCGCGGGCATTTGTCCTTGAACTCGGTGTCGCCATCCTCGCGGTGCTCGATGTAATTCTCTTGCTCCGAGGGAAGTGACATCCCCGCCCTTCATCACGGAACCACTGAACTTCCATCCGCCTATTATTCGCTGGACCGAGTCGCGCACGATCTGCACGGAACAGCGGTCATGCCTGGTAATAAACTCTGCGACGTTCATAAGCATGAACCGTTGCAGACCTTTTCGACCGTCAGGATTCATTCAATTCGATAGGGTTAGCTTTGGGTGGCAGAAACATGATCTCGCGTTCGGTAGCCACCATCCGATCAATGAATGGCGGCTGAGTGCGGAACAAACTTGCCCCGTTGACATAGCCCTTCATCGTCGCCATTTTGTCGGGATCGTCACCTCTGGCAATGAACAGATTTGTTCAATCGGCTGCCCGGCCGTGTACTCCAACTTCCAAGGAGGCTCGCAGCCTTCTTCGCGAGTGACTAGTAGGCTGGGCCGTCCGACTTCTTCTTTTTCAGCTGCCGCCGTGATCGGAACGAGCGCTTTCTTCATCGCCTCAAACGCCGGTCAGGGGGTCAAAACCTTTTTCTCGGTTCATGTTTAGTGATTTGAAAGAGAGAAAAAGGTGCCGGTTGCGCAGGCTCACGACGCTGGAACAGTAGCGGCCATCAGGTTTCGCATGCGCACCAGGTTGTAGGCCGCGCAAGCGAAGGTAAACATCCAATCCACTTTCAACGTTCCGCGATGCCGCACCTT
>PLJR01000006.1:2078-3330 GCA_003140295.1 Acidobacteriota bacterium | reverse complement strand
TCCGCGGTATCGAAACCCTTGTCGCCGCCCACGGTTACACGCTCGCTTCCCGGGACATCCTGCAACATGGCCATGGCCGCACCGCGTTCGGCTGTGCCCGTCGCTTCCCCTTATCAGGAGTTTGCCCCCAAGGAATTACAGCGGACTTGCGAGACCAGCGATTTACACTGTGTGTTGAAGGTCACATCGAGCAGTGACGCCGGACACATACAGGATTCGATGGGAAGCGTACAAGTTATCTCGAAAGGAGAGGGAATGTAAGAATATGAGAGATGCCCAGACAGGCCCGAAGCGGTGGGGCGCGGAGTATTCCAATCAAGCGCCACAAGGTTTCGACGCGCCGGTCATTCTGACCGGAATATACTCCGCGCCTCACATCCGTTAGCGCCTCCCTCCTCCCAAGTGTTGAACCACATCTACTAGCACTGTGAGGACTGACCACATTCCGAGAACCGCAAGGGCCGATGAGATGAGCCCCGATCTGAGGAAATCATGAATGAATTCGTGTCGGGTAGATCAGTTTGTTTAGTGGATTCGCACGCGGAATGTAACCGCGTCTGGATTTCGCAGGCGGATGGATTGCTTCCGGTATATCTTCAGACGGAGGAGCCGGAAACTGGGCAGGAAAAAGGCCACGCGACTTTCGTCGAATTAATTTCTAAACGCGTATATTCGATTGCTTGTCAGCATTGCGCCCGCAACAATTTTGGCGTGGCGAGGCCCCGAACGGCTGTTCCACATCATTTCCTTTGATTCAAGGGACTCCGAGGATAGATGTAGTAGTCTTGTGCCTGTAACGAGCTTTAGAGACCTTAAGTTACATGGGGCCTGGGTCGGAGTAGTGGCCGACCTTTTTTGAAAAGCCATCAGCGGAGGTGGTCCAAATGCAAGAGACCGCGAAAGGAAAGGCAAGAGTTTCGATTCAGAATGTGCTGTTTGCCACCGATCTGTCGCATGCATCCGCACCCCCCATTCCTTATGTATTGGGGCTTGCCCAGGTCTATAAAGCGAAGATTTTCGTAGTGCACGTGAAGACTGGGGAATGGGACAAGCACCAGGAGCAAGAATCCGACGGATTGAGAGAGTATCTGAAAGGGACTCCTCACGAGTTCCTAGTTATCTCTGGAGGGCCGACCGCGCTGAGGGAACGCGGGGATACGGCGACGACGCTATTGGGTCTGGTCGGGACGAAAGGTATCGACTTGATGGTGGTTGGCACGCATGGGCGCTCCGGCTTGGGCCGCGTTCTTGT
>PLJR01000006.1:0-2035 GCA_003140295.1 Acidobacteriota bacterium | reverse complement strand
CGGCTAATCATTTTGAATGTCCAACTCAAACCCAAGACGGGAGAACTTGTCGACGCGAAGCGCTTTGAGAGTTCGAACCTGCGGCGCCTACAGGGACTTATCCCGCCGGACGTGGAGCTAGGGCGTCAGCCGTATTGCATCGTTGAAATCGGCGATCCGGCAGAGAAGATCTTAGAGACGGCGGGCGAGCACAAGGCCGACATGATCGTGCTGGGCATCCGTCCGCATTCTGTGGCCGCGGCAACACATCTCTTACAGCCCACCGTGCACCGGGTTATTGCCGGCGCAACTTGCCCCGTCCTCACGGTTCGGGGCTAGGCTGATTTGGAAAAAGCAACGAAGCCGGTTTACCTGTCCACGAGAGGTCGGTTATGTTGATCAAAGAGATGACAGCGACGCAATGCCGCCAATTCTTGGTCCGAATGGATTTTGGCAGACTTGGATGCGTACATGACAACCACCCGTATGTTGTGCCTATCTATTTTGCCTATGAACCCGACCGCCTGTATGGGTTTTCCACGCTTGGCCGAAAGATTGAATGGATGCGTTCGAGCCCTCGTAGAGGTAGACGAGGTCATTGATACGACATGGAATTGCGTGATCGCAAGCGGGCGGTATGAGGGGTTGCCGAATGCATCTCGGTACGTGTCCGAAAGACGACGAGCTTACAAGTTACTCGAGAAGCGCTTTCTCTGGTGGCAAGCGGCCTACGCTGCCGAACAAGTTCGGCACGCGAGCCAGCCGTCTCCAACGATTTTCTACTGCATTCACGTAGCTGACATGACAGGCCGCAGGGCTGAGCATGATCAATTCGACGCTGGACGAACACATCGGAAAATAAGTGGATAACTCTTCCGTCCTCCGGCACATCGGCCGTATGGCTCAAAGCCGTACCCTGCTGCAGGCAGCCGAACCCGTCATCGAGAAATTCCTCAAATGAAGGCCGCCCGGCCGCACATACCGCAGTCGCACTTAAGTTCCTGTTCTAGCAGGAAGTGCGGGTTGGTCAGCGCCCAATAAACGCATTATAAAAGGGCGCCCCTTTGAAGTAGGTTTTGATCGTTCGCATCAACGCCTACAGGAAGGAGCACCCTCATGAATGACACCAAGTATATTGGGCTCAACGGTTTTTTAAGAAAACCCACATTCCGATAATCGGACTTCTCAAGCCTTGAGTGCGAGAGGATGCGCTTGTGACCTTTGTCACGCGTGAGTGTCTTCCCCATCACATCAACCGGAATACTCAACGGCTATGCTGGTGGCAGTGGAGAGGTGGTGAGAAGGAGGGCATCATGGTAAACCAAGACTATCTCTTCGCGGTGCTCCTCATCATGTGTGCGATGTTGATGATCCATTGGGGAATGAACCACACCTGGAGACATTGAAAGGGTACTGTGCTATAGGAGGTTTTTATGAAAACAGCTACGCTTGGCCTAGTTTGCCTGCTGACGCTGGCGGGCCCTTCTGCTGAAAAAGCTCCCGGGCTTTCCGTACGGATCAACGATGTATTCACGAGCGAGTTCACCGGCAAGATCATGGATAGTTTCTGCGCCGAAGATGGACACCACATTGGTGTGAATAACAGTCATATAGGCATTTCCGAAGCGGGCTGTACCCTCACATGCGTCAAGCTCGGCGGCGCGCAGTTCGTGCTCCATGATCCGCGGACTGGGCACACTTATAAATTGGACGATCAAGAGAAGACTGAGGCATTTGCCGGTCATTTCGCGAACGTGCTGGGAACGTATGACAAGGAAAAAAACACAATCCATGTGACCGAGATCAGGCCTGTGATTGTGAACGCTTTTTGAGAAGGCTCCTCCGAACTGTTCCAGTCGTCACGGGTTAGGGCGCTACTGGACGCCGGCTGACTTCGCCTAGTGTCTAGGCTGATCGCAGGAAAGGCACGAGGTGCAGAACTGAGGACAGACGGCGGGCCGCCGCCGGCGGACAAAGTTATTGTTTTGGGTCGCCACCGCCGTGCAACTTTCGGAAGCACTATTTGTTTGGAACTGGATTGAGTTCTGCATCGTTT
>PLJR01000287.1 GCA_003140295.1 Acidobacteriota bacterium | reverse complement strand
GCGCGGCTGTCGCCGACGTGGGCGACGGTCATGCGTTCCTGGGTAAAGCGGACGGCGACAACGGTGGCACCCATGCCGTGTTGACGAGAATGGCGGTGCGCCGCGTGATAAACGACCCGATTGGCAAAGCGCACGGCACTGGCGAGACGGTTAGAGGCTGGACGGATGCCGGCAAACTTCTCACCGATGAATTCGAGCGCGGGATCGGCTTCGGCGTCGCGGCAATGGGCGGCGACCGAATCGACGGTGAGACGGCTTGCGACTTCGCCGGCGGTGAGGCCGCCCATGCCGTCGGAGAGAACGAACAGATTCATCTCGGACGCAGCGAGGAAGCTGTCTTCGTTGTTGTGGCGAACGCGGCCGGTGTCGGTTCGCGCTCCAAATTCGACCGTAAAGGCGGACTGCGAAGTGGCGGTCGCAGCTTTCGCCGCGGGAGCATCGAGGCGCGCAGTGTTAAGCACGAGTTGTGTAAGGTATGGCATGTGGTCTCCCGTGAACTGAAACCGTCATGGAGCGGTCTGGCCGTTTATCAAGTGAGGCTTAAAACCTTGCTGGGTGAGGCTTAGGCGCGCGGCCTCGAGGGCTTGCGGATCGGTGTAAGGGCCAACCTGGACATGGTAAGACTGGTTCCAGAGGCGGCTTTTGCGGACCGACACGGCATGAAAACCGAGTTGCGTGAGGGTTTGCACCGCTGTGTCGGCCCAGGTGGCTTCCTTGAAAGTTCCTACTTCAAAAAATGAAGGAGAGACTTCGATGGTGCCTTTGGGCTTACCGGCGCTGGGCGCTTCGGCGGATTGGAGGGCGGCAGCGGGAGGCACGCTCGCAAGTGCGACGGAGGCCGAAGAACCGAGTGGCGCGTCCACCAGTTTCTGATCGTTTACGACTTGGGCGACGTCAGATGGCGTGGGCGGCGGAACGGGTAGCGCGGGATGTGCGCTGGGATCGGGCCCATGCGCAGGCTTCCGCTTAGCCGCGGGAGCTGCGGAATTATTCGAGGCGATCTTGATTCCCTTGATAGTGGCTGCGGATGTGGGTTGGGTGGCCAGCGCGAGGTTCTGGGAGTTTTCGCGTTCGTAGTCTGCGCCGGGGCCGAGATCGACCGGTCCGCTGGTCACGGCGGATTTTTCCGGGCTGGCGCTCAAATTGGAGACGGCGAATGGCTTCATGGGCTGATTCGGGCGGCCGGTGCGGCTTGGTTCCGACGAGGCGGCCAGCGGGACCGAGTTGCGGGAACGGGTTCTGACCAGGCCAAAGGCGATGACGGCGCTCAACAACACGCACAGGGCAAGGCCTGCCGCTACTACGGAAGCTTGGCCTGCGCGCGTTTTGGCAAACGCCTGCCAATCTTTCCGGCGCAGGTTCGTGCAGGCTTCGGCGATGGCCGAGGAGGCTTGGCGCTGCAAGCTGCGCGCTGTGCGGGAAGTAATCCCCACAAACAAAGAAGTACGGGCGGCGGTTGCGCGCAGCATGCGCGCGGCTGCTGCGCCGGCGGTTTGAATCTGAGGGCCGAGAGAAACGCGCTTCGGGGAGGCAGGGAGCAACTGGTGCTCGAGCGCCGCCTCGAGCTCATCGACGGACTGGAAGCGCTCCGCGGGGTCCTTCTTCAAGCATTTCAAGATTACCGATTCGATGTTCGCGGGCAGATCCGGAACGATTTTGCGCGGGGGCGTGGGAAGCTCGCGAACCTGCTTCAAAGCTACGGCGATAGGCGTATCGCCTGCGAAGGCAGGGATTCCTGTGGCCATTTCGTAGAGCACCAGGCCCAGAGCATAGATGTCCGCGGGCGCTCCGACGGGCTTAAGCTCTACCTGCTCGGGGGCCATATATGCGGGGGTGCCAGCGATGGTGCCCGTCATCTGGCCATTGCCCTGAGACAGGCGAGCGATACCGAAGTCCATGATTTTTGCGTCGCCGCTGGGCTCGACCATGATGTTGGCGGGTTTGAGATCGCGGTGCACGATGCCATGAAGATGAGCTTCGTGCAGGCCGGCGCAAATCTGGCGGGCGATCTGCAGTGCTTGGTCGAGCGGGAGACGGCCGAGGCGGCGCAAGGTCGAAAGCAAACTTTCGCCCTCGACGAATTCCATGGAGATGTTGGCGGCGCCACTCAAGCGGCTGAATTCGTGGATCCGGCAGACGCGCTTGTGGGTCACCATGCGGGCGAGGCGGACCTCTCTGCGCAGGTTTTCCTGCATGGCGGGATCTGCAGCGATGCCGGGCTTGAGAATCTTCAGGGCGACAATTTCCTGGGTTTCGAGATCGCGAACCTTGTAGACCATGCCGGTGCCGCCCATGCCCACTTGAGAGAGAACCTCGTAGCGGGAGGGGATGTTCGCGGGAACTGCGGCCCAATTGACTTCGAAAATATCTTCCTTATCGATGCGCCCGCTTATGGTGACCTGGCTAAGCCAGGGGCAGTACAAATCGGCTTCGCCGGAGACGGCTTCGCAGACGGCGCGAGATATAAGAATTTGGCCGGGCGCCGCGTGCCTGGTGATGCCGGCGGCAACGTTGACAACGTCACCAAAAACGTCCATGCCGGGCCGGTGAGCGGTGCAAGCGTGTACGCCGATGCGCAGGTCAAGCGCACGCCCGTGTTGAGCCGCGCTATTGGACTCGGCGAGCAGGCGCTGAATTTCCACGGCCGCGCGCACCGCGCCGACTGGACTCGAAAATTCCACCATTACCGAGCCGCCGACCGTGCGAATTAGTTGGCCGTCGTACTGGGTGATGATGCTGAAGGCCGGGTTGCCGGGGAGTAGGCTCCCCTCGCGGGTAGCTTCGGGCCTTTTGTTCGGGAAAACGGGGGACCGGGCTTCCAGAAAAACTGTTGAACCGGCCGCATCGGTGACCAGCACGGTCAAGGTATCCGTCAGGGGATCAAATCCCTGGGCGGCGTCGATTCGAATTGTCGGGTTGTCGGTTTCAGTTAGCGTCATCGCTCAACACTCACGTTGTCTATGCACAGATTAGAGGCGAGGGATGGGCGTGCCAATGGACGTTCAGTAAGGAATAGCTAGTACGCTGGTACCAGCGATTACATGGGGGATTATGAGACTTTGCGGTGTGCCACCTGGATAACAAATTGAGGCGCCACTATTTTTCGCTAGGACATGCCTCGGGCTTGTCGTGGGGATGCGCGATCGCAAAAGCTTCGGCCTGCGGCAATCTTGAGGCGCTGGCCGAGCGCCGGGGGGTTGGTATATGATGCGGGCCCGAGGAGAAAAATGATCAAACAAAACTTTTTTGCGCTTTTGATTGCACTTATGGTTTTCCCAGCGATGGCGGCCTTCGCTCAGACCGATAATTCCAGCCCTACGAAGGTGACTGGGAAATCGAAGTCGACGGCTTCGGGCACTGAGTATTGGGATATTACGGTGGGAACCGGCGCCACCGCGACGCCGGGGAAATCCGTAACGGTCCATTACACGGGGTGGCTTACGAACGGCAAAAAATTTGATAGCTCGGTCGATCGTGGCCAGCCGTTTGTGTTTGCCCTGGGAGGCGGGCAGGTGATCAAAGGCTGGGATGAAGGAGTTGCCGGAATGAAAGTGGGAGGGAAGCGGCAGCTAAAGGTCCCGCCCGCGTCAGGCTATGGGCCGCAGGGCGCCGGCGGGGTGATACCGCCTAACGCTACGCTGATTTTCGACGTGGAATTACTCGGGGTAGCCAATAAGAAGTAGCCGCGATTTCCGTGGTCGAAACCTCAACCACGCAGCGCTAACAGTACCGGTCCGCGGTTTCAGCCCGATTTACTGCAGGCGATTTACTGCACCAGCTGACCTTGCTGGCCGGTGCTGAAAGTGGGCACCACACCCGCTGCGGAGTTGGGGGCCACGGGCGCTGCGGACGCGTAGGCACTGAACTGTGCGTCTCCATCCAACAGTTTTGGAAGAGCGTCCACATAGCGCTCGAGGTGGGGAAGCAGAAACTTCCAATAGTGAAACTGATACATTTCCGAAACCGCGACAGGAACGGAAGTGTGTTCGAGGGCGATGCGATAAGCGGCGATCATGACTCCGGTGCGGTCGGCTCCCCGCAGGCAATGAACAAATATTTTGGTTTGAGGATTGGCGTGCAGGAGATCGAGGTATTGGACTAGTTGGGCGTTGGTCGGCTGGCCCTCACCATTCCAAGGGATACCGACGTATTTCATTCCCAGTGATTCGACCTGAGGCTTTTCACTGCTGGTTTCCGCGGGTTCGTCACGCAGATTGACGACGATGGCTATGCCCATCTTCTGCAGGGCTGCGAACCCCTTGGCGTTGGGCTGCCCACCGCGGTAGAGCATTTCCGTAACGCGTCCGAAATTCGGAAGACCGTTTAGTTTCAAGACAGGGTTGGCCGAGACGAACGTCGGCGGAGTGGGGGCTTTCGCTTGGCTCCAGGAAGGCGGCGCGCAGCCGAAGACCAGCGCGACGGCGAATACGCCGGCGAGAGGCATTTTCAAAGACCTTAACTGCGGCATTCTTCACCCCCAGACGCAGGTTAAATCCCAGATGCATAAATCGTGCGACGCATGATGTCACCACCCATATGATTGGATGCCCTTAGCCGCAGTGGAGGTTCGGTTGTAACGGGTTCTTTACACATATATAACACTTGTAGAATCAGTTGTCTATGAGCATCAGCCACTGGGCGCAGAAGCGCAGGACCCGAAGAACAAAAGGAGCGGATGCTCACGCACCCGCTCCGCGGATTAGCCGAACGTATTCTGGAGATACGGGTTTCTAGCTCTCCACGACGAGCTGCTTCATCATCCAGTCGGGGAAAACCGGAGCACGCATAGCCCGCGGGCCGCCGGCATTCGAGGCTTGGTTGTGGCCAGTGCCTTCGACCATGTCGCGCTTGGAGTTAACAGCCGCCTGGTAGAGCTTGTAGGCGCCCGCCGGGTCCATGACGCGGTCGTCTTTGCTGTAGCCGATGAGCATGGGGCAAGTGATCTTGTCGGCGCGGCCCTCGAGCGTATAGTCCTGCAGCTTCTTGCGGGCATCGGCCAAGTCCTTGGCGCCGATGATCCAGCGGACACGCTCCTGAATGGAGGGGAGATAGTCGAAAAGGTCTTTGCCCAGATCGTAAGAACCGCTGCTCATGCAGCCAGCCTTGATCCTCTTTTCGCCGCTGGCCGCGCGGGGCACGCCGTAGCCGCCCATGCTGATTCCTTCCATGCCGACGTGGTTGATGTCGATGTCGGGGCGGGTGGCCAGATAATCGATCATAGCCTTAGCGACGCGGTCGGTGTCGGGAGGCAGATGGAGGTCCCTAAGCCGCAAAGCGCCGCCCTGGCCGGGAAAGTCAACGGCCAAGAAGGCCATGCCGCGCGCGACGTAAGCGCCGCCGCCCATGATGGTGGCTTCGGCCATGGTGTCCGCGCCTTGAAAGGGAATAACCACGGGGAACTTCTTGCCGGCGGCGCCGCCGCCGGGTTTTCTGAAGTAGCCGTCGAGCATGGTGCCTTCGAAATTGACCTGCACGCGCTCGAAGGGAGCACGCGCGATCTTGGGGTCCCAAGCCTTGTCAAACATCAGGCGGGCCTTCTTATAAGTAGGAAGCATGCGCGGTTCGGTGACGGGCTGCGGCCAAGCGGCCTCGCGATAGAAGTTCGCGGCGCGGGTGTAATACTCATTCGCGGTGACAGTGAGCCCCTGGGAGGCAAACTTTTCCGCCGTCTGCTCGTTGCGTTCCGCGATGCGCGTATGCTCGACGATCCAGGATTCGAGGTCGTAGGGCTTCAGGCGCTGAGCGATTTCGAGCGCCTCCGGGTCGCTGGTGTAGATCGAGGCAGTGAGGCGAAGCTCAAGCTGTCCGCCTCCTGGCAACCCCTTGCCCGGGAAAAGGTCTCCCTCGGCTCGGCCGCCGATAACCCCCATCTTTCCAGCTTCGGCGCTGGCATCCTGGGCAAAGGCATTCGCTGCCATCAGCTTAGAAAACGCCGGAATCCCTGCGGAAGCCAGACCCAATTTGACCAGAGACCTGCGACTCAGTGACGATGCCATATCTTCCTCCTATGTTAGCTGCGCCGCGATAGACCGAATATTGCGCTTGGCAGGAGAGATGCGCGGCCGCCCGTAGGCTTGGTGATAGGCCATTCTCCTGCAATTGTCAATTCAATTGCGGTAGCGTTTATATCAGATTTATCGCCAATTTGCTCGCCTGGATTGCAGATATCTCTTTGGGTCCCAGACCTGTGCCGGCCGGGTCCGGTGCTGCGCTTGCCCGGTTATGGGGCAGCGGACGGCGCGGCCGAAATATTTGCCACATATCCTCCTGACAACATCCCGTGCTAGCCTACGATTGCGCGACAATGCGTTATGCCGGGGAGCTCTTGCCATGCTTTCGATTCGTTCGGCCACGAAAGAGGACGCTGCGCTGCTGACCGTGCTGATCCATGAACTTGCGGACTACGACCGGCTGGGTCACGAAGCGGGTGTAACCGAAGAAGACATCCTTCGCGACGGATTTGGCCCGGCCGCAAAATTTCGCGCGGTGATTGCGGAATCGGACGGCAAAGTGGCGGGTTATGCGGTGTTTTTCGAGTTTTATTCGACCTTCCAGGGGCGCGCGGGGTTGTTTCTGGACGATATTTTCGTGCGCCCGCAGTTTCGCAAGCAGGGTGTGGGGAAGGCGCTGGTGGCGCATGTGGCGGGCATTGCCTGGAAGGAAGAATACTTCAGCATGCGCTGGGAGGTGTTGGAGTGGAATACGCCGGCGATCGATTTCTATCGCAAGCTAGGCGCGGTGTTTCTGGATGAGTGGAAGGCGGCCTGCTTGATTGGCGATGCGCTGCAGGCGGTGGCAGAAGCGGATACATAGGAATTCGGCGGCGGTGCAGGCGCTTGCGTACCGCAAACTGGAGCATACTTAATGACACGGGCATTAATTACCGGAATTACCGGACAAGACGGCTCCTACATGGCCGAGCTTTTGCTTTCCAAGGGATATGAGGTTCACGGAATCATACGGCGGGCGAGCTCGATCAACACGCAGCGCATCGACCACATCTACCAGGACCCCAACAATCCGGACGCGCGGCTGTTTCTCCACTATGGAGACTTGGCGAGCACCGAATGGATGATGGACGTGATTTACCGCCTGGTTCCCGATGAGATTTACCACCTGGCGGCGCAAAGCCACGTGCAGGTGAGCTTCCAGATACCTGAATATACCGGGGACATCACCGGGATCGCGACGACGCGAATCCTCGAAGCCATGCGCCGCAGCGGCGTAAACGCGCGCTTTTATCAGGCCTCAAGCTCGGAGATGTTTGGCGCGGCGCCGGCCCCGCAGAGCGAGTCGACAGCTTTCATCCCACGCAGCCCTTACGCGGCCGCGAAACTCAACGCCTACTGGATGACGCGAATTTACCGCGAGGGCTATGGGTTATTTTGCTGCAACGGGATTTTATTCAACCACGAGAGCCCGCGGAGAGGCGAAACGTTTGTCACGCGCAAGATCACCCAAGCGGTGGCTCGCATCGCAGCAGGCCGCCAGGAACATCTGTACCTGGGAAACCTGGATGCCGTGCGCGACTGGGGTTATGCGCCCGAATATGTGGAAGCGATGTGGACCATCCTGCAGCAGGCCGAGCCGGCGGACTTCGTGATCGGAACCGGGGAGGCCCATTCGGTCCGCGAATTTGTAATCGAAGCGTTCCGGTACGCCGGCCTCGACTGGTCCAGGCATGTGAAGGTGGCGGAGCGCTATATGCGTCCGCTGGAGGTGCAATATTTGCTGGCGGACGCGCGAAAGGCGCGCGAGCAATTGCGATGGGAGCCGCGGGTAACCTTTTCGGAATTGGTGGCGATCATGGTGGACGCGGACATGGAAAGCATGGGGCTCGAACCTCCCGGGGAAGGGAAGCGAATTCTCGAGGCGCGGCTCGGGCACTGGCATCAGTGGCGGAATTCCGTGACCAAGGCCGTGCAGGCGGTGACGGGACGCGCGTCCCAATGAAGAAATATTGCTGAAGGGATAGTGTTGAGGGAATGGGGCGCATGAGCTTCTGGTCCGACAAGCGCGTGGTGGTCACGGGAGGCGCAGGATTCCTCGGGCGCTTCGTGGTGCAGAAGCTGCGCGAGCAAAACAGCCGGCACGTGTTTGTGCCGCGAAGCGCAGAATACGATCTTTGCGAGAAAGAGGATGTCGATCGGCTGTTCGATGCGGCGCGGCCACAAGTGATCATTCATCTGGCGGCCGTGGTGGGCGGCATCGGAGCGAATCGCATGCATCCGGGACGCTTCTTTTACGAGAATGCCATGATGGGCCTGCAAATGATCGAAGGGGCGCGGCGCCGCGGAGTGGAAAAATTCGTATGCCTCGGAACGGTGTGCTCGTATCCAAAGTTCACGTCCGTGCCCTTTCAGGAAGAGAACATCTGGAACGGGTATCCCGAGGAAACCAACGCGCCTTACGGGTTGGCGAAGAAGATGCTACTGGTGCAACTGGAAGCCTACCGGCAGGAGTACGGATTCCAAGGCATCTATCTGATTCCGGTGAATCTTTACGGGCCGCGCGACAATTTCGATTTGGAAACCGGGCACGTGATTCCGGCGCTGATTCGGAAATGTGTCGAAGCCAAGCGCGCCAGCGCGCCGCAATTGGTGGTATGGGGAACGGGGCAAGCGACGCGTGAATTTCTGTATGTGGAAGATGCGGCCGAGGCCATCGTATTGGCGGGCGAAAAATACGACGGAGCAGGGCCGATGAATCTGGGATCGGGGCAGGAAGTCAGCATTCGCGACCTGGTGGAAATGATCCAAGCCATGACGGGCTACGCGGGTGAGGTGATCTGGGACCAGACCAAGCCGGATGGGCAGCCGCGCCGCTCGCTAGATACCAGCAAGGCCAGCGATTTTCTGGGATGGCGGGCGCGGGTTCCTTTGCGGGAGGGATTGCGGCGCACGATCGAGTGGTACGTGCAGAAGGAATTGAAGCCCAGCGGCGCGGTGATCGTTTGAAGGGGCGTTTGGCGCGGCGGATTGAAGCGACCGTTTGAAGCGACCCTTTTGAAGCGACGGGGGGGCGGCACCCTGGGCGGATCGCAGGGAATTAAAAAGGTATTGGTGCTGTCTCCTTCATTGCAGTCCATCGGAGGAGTGCAAAGCTATACGAGGACGCTGACCTCCGCACTCGAAGAAATTCTCGGCGCTGGATGCGTGCGGTTGGCTACGGTTGGCGCCGAGTCCCAGATTCGGCGGGACGGCAGCGTAGCCTTAAAGACTTCCGTAAAGCTGCGGTTTGCCGTTCACGCGTTCAGCACCGCGATTGTTTGGCGCCCCGAGTTGGTGATAGCCACGCATATCGGCGTCGCCCCCGTAGCTCAACTGATCAAGAAGTACGCGAAGATTCCCTATTGGCTGGTTTTGCATGGCATCGAGGTGTGGGGCAAGTTGCCGCCGGTGAAAGGAGACGCCCTGCGTGGCGCGGCGAAGTATGTGGCGCTTACCCGCTTTTCGCTCGATGCCACCGTCGCGCGCCACGCACTGGACAAGCCGGCTGCTGTGCTGCTTCCGCCGCCGCTGGCAATTCGCGTGCGTCGCGCGTCGAGCGATTCCACTTCATCCCATACGGCCGCCCCGGTGGTTCTTACCGTGGGTCGGCTCGCCGCAACCGAACGGTACAAAGGCCACGACATTATGCTCGAAGCATGGCCGGCGGTGCTCGGCCGCGTGCCTGGTGCGCAGTATTGGATCGTCGGCGATGGTGACGACAGGGCGCGTCTGGAGTCATGCGCGCAGGAGCTGGGCGTTGCGAGGTCAGTGCGGTTCATGGGCGCTCTTTCCGGCGACCGGCTAAGCGAGGCCTACGAGCGCTGCAGTATTTTCGCCATGCCTGCACGGACCGAACTGCAGGGAGACACCCCAGAGGGTGAAGGATTTGGGATTGTGTTCCTCGAAGCCATGGCGCACGGGAAGCCGGTGGTGGGGCCCCGAGACGGCGCACCCGCGGAGTTTATTCGTTCCGATGAACATGGCCTGCTCGTCGATCCATCCGACCGCGCGGAAATTGCGCAAGCCGTAATTGGGCTGCTCGAAGATCCCGAGCGGCGCCGGCGCATGGGCGAGAATGCCAGAGAATGGGTGGAGCGGGAATTTACGCGCGAAAACTTTGTCGCACGCCTACGGCAGGCGCTGCTCCACTGACGATAAAGCGGTGAATACCGGCGAGGGTGGTTTATTTGGAAGCGGCGGTGCAGGTCAGCCGGTTCAGAGGTACGGGCGCATGTAGGCGTGGGCGCCTGACATCAGGTCCCGACCGAGCTCGGTGAGGAGACCCTGGGAAGATACCGATTGGTAGCCTTCACGAAATGCTTTGACGTGATTCGCACAGGCAGCCTTCGCCTCTTCGAGTTGCGCGGCGTTCAGTGTGCCAGAGGCGATTAGACGCGTAAGGACGTAATGCATACGCGCGGTGACATAAGTGGCGTGGTAGATGCCATCCATGGGGCGCGGGTCCACGCGTAGTGGTGAGTGGTAGCGCTCTTCATCGGGGTTCTGGACCAATGGACTATCGAGAGCGACGGCAAACAGATGCATGTGGGAAGTCTCGTGGGCAAGAGTCTGTAACACGTCGAGCGTAGTCTTGTGCCCTTCAGCATTCAGAATCATCGTTCCCCAGAGATAGAACGAAGAGATGCCGTGAAACATGAGCGTGTCGCCCACGCCGCCGCTCGCGAATACGACTTGGGCGAGCAGCGAGCGGATTTCGCCGGAGACTTCGGGAGCGCCAACATCCATTAGGCCGAAGGCGTCACGGGTCACCGAGGCGATCCGGGCGAACTCGGCTGAATTCAAGGGAAGCAAGCTTATGGGGTATTCCGGATCCATATCGGCCCAACGGCTGTAGCGCGCGCTGTTGCCCGGCCCGAGATCAGCATCGGTGAGATTGTACGAGGGGACCGAATCCCCGGCATCTTCGCTAATCAGTTGAGCGAAAAGGCTGGAGACAGCGTCGATGTCATCTTCATCGGCAGCCACAAGAATTTCATAATAAATTGCAAAGAAGCGTGGCGAGATTTTACGCGCGCGAGCTATGGAATCGAGGAAAGCGGTAAAACGAGCTTCGTCAATTTCGGCAACAGAAGCACAGGCAGTGGCGATTTGCCGGAAGCTCTCGGCGAGCCTGTCTTTGACGGCGTCATAGAGCAGGCGACCTCGTTCGGGATCGCACGGAAACGCCAGCTGAGCGGGCGACAATGGCGGGGCTGGCGTGATGGCCGGGCTAAAATCTGTTGTGCTCATGTGTCGTCCTCACTCGAAGGGATTAAGGGTGACTCTTCGCTCAGAATGGGAGATTAGTCGTGCTCTGGCCCGGTGCTGTGACCGCCTAACTTGAGCACCGCGAATTCGATTCAGACGGCCATGGCAGCCGGGCCAGCGAACAAGTGAACTTGCTTAGCGCGGCCTGCCAATTAGACCGATTTTTACTGCCAGACCGAGTTTGGTCAACAGTCCACTTTTGACGAGGATTCCGACTTTAACGTTCTGGTAAGTTGGGCCCACGAGGCTACGGCCATAGGGAGAGAGCAGCTTGCAATCAGACAGGTCGATACCGCGCGTTGCAGGAGTTTGCGAATCGTTAGGCATGTGACCTCACGTAAGAGGGATAGGGACTGCATCTACTGAGCAAATACGTAGCCAAGGTGATGGTCCGTGTAACTCACGGACTTGGTGGGAGTTATTGTTATCGTCCGTCCGCGTCGACGACCAGAAAGTGGAACAACGGGTAATCGAGTTACCCTCAATATGCAATTCCTCAGCCGACAGAACGTCGCGGAAATCTGTGGCATATCGGGAAAAAAAGGAATCGTGGAACGGACGCGGCCGGGTCTTCTAAAGTTGGAGGTCAATTAAAGGTTAATATCGCGTACTGTTCCGCCATGGCGGCGAGGCGTTACTTGCAATTCAAGGAAAGATAAACTTCAGGAATGCTACGGTTTCTCACCACCCGGGGGCACGAATACACGGCGAAAAAACTTGTGCAGCGAGAAATGGAAGGGGCGATTGTCCCCCCCTGCGCCGTAGAGAATTACGACCAGTTCTTGAGGCGGGAGCGGGTCCCCTGCGGCGTCTATATCTTCACGGATATCGAGCGCTTGACGCCGTGGGAATTGCAAGTGGTAGCGGAGGCTTATGGCGCCCTGGCCGGCGACGGGCGGTGCCAGGTACTGAACAATCCGGCTCAAGTCATGTCTCGGTACGAACTCTTGCGCAATCTGCGCGAGGAGGGGATCAACGACTTCGACGTGATTCGGGCGGACGAGCGGCGCTGGCCCGAACGGTACCCGGTGTTTTTACGCCACGAGCACGACCATGGCCAGCCGTTGAGCACCGATCTCCTCCACAACAAAGAGGCTTTGGCCGCGGCGCTGGAGCGTGCCCGGATGGCCGGAATCCCGTTGCGGGGTGTTCTGATCGTGGGGTACGCGGCGGAGCCGTTTGACGGCAAGTGGTTCCGGAAGTTCAACACCTTTCGCGTGGGAACCGAAGTATTCGCACACCATGTGGTGGTGGAAGATAGCTGGGTCGTGAAGTATGGAAACGAAACTGTGAAGCTTCCCGAGGAATACAAAGTATTTGAACAAGAATTCGTGAAGGGCAACTGGTACGCCGACGTTTTACGCCGGGTTTTCGAGATTGCCGGCATTGCCTATGGCCGGGCAGATTGGGGAATCGTGAACGGGAAAGTGCAAGTGTACGAGATCAACACGAATCCGTATATATCAGCGGATCCCGGGGGCCCCAATCCGACGCGGCGGGCAACCATTGCGATGTCCACGAAAAAGCTGTGCGACGGTTTGGCGGTGCTCGGAAATGGGACGAGCGAGGGAAAAGTGAGCATCGGAGGGAAATTGTTGGCGGAGTGGAGGAAAGGCAAGAAATGGTACGAACGGGGGGAGCCCAGACCGTAATCCACATTCTCGCAGCATGCGCGCGCTAACTCGCTCGAGAAGAATAGCCGAGGCAAGATCTTCGCGAAATCCAGACCGACGGACGCAAAAATCAGCCGCTGGCATCGTGACAAAATTGACGAGCGAAGACGCCACTGTGATTCCGGAAATTGCCCGCGTGAGATGTTACAATCCGAGAAGTTAGGATCGCCATTCCCCGGTAGCTCAATGGTAGAGCATTCGGCTGTTAACCGAAGGGTTGCAAGTTCGAATCTTGCCCGGGGAGCCAACCTTTCTGGTTTTCGATGACCTTGGGTGAAGGAAGTTCCTCGCTGACACGGTCCATGCGAATCGACGCCGCGACCCTGAAACTTGGACCGCTGACGCGACAATGAGCATAGTCGGGATTCCACCCAATCTGGAATTTTACTTCGCCGCCGGACTGACTTTTGTAGGGGGCGCCTCGGCTGCCACGTTAGCGCTTCGGGCCAAGATTGAATGCGAACCCCGGCATACCCTGCTGCTCGGCGAAAGTGCCGACGTGAAGAGGAGCACGGCGCTACGCCGGACGGCTCAGTTTTTCGAATCCGCTGAAGCGATTCTCCAACCAGCGCCAAGTTTAAATTGGGGAGTTGAAAGCGCGGAGGGATTGGCGCGGAAGCTTAACGAATCTCCCGCGGGTGTCGTCCTGGCTCGCGACGAGATGGTCCATTGCGCTGGTCGGCAGCCAACGAGACCGCTCATAAAGACAAGAGGCTCTCCGGCACTTGCAGGCGGGAGAGCTTGCGCTTCGATTCCTTTTGCTTCTACTTCTTGTACTTGTCGCTGTACCAGTCGAGCAAACGCACCTCGATGCCGGTGCCTTCGAGGGCCTTTGCAAATATTTGAGGATCGCTACCCTGATAGTCATAGGGAATGACTACCTTGGGATGGAAGGCTTTGACGGCGTCGGCAGCTTCTTCAGGACTCATGGTGTGGGCGTTCATGCAGACAAAGGCGAAGTCAATATTCTTGAGAGAGCGCATTTCCGGAGTGCCTTCGGTGTCACCGGAGAAATAGAAGCGCTTGTCGCCGAAGGTCAGAATGTAGCCGTTGCCGCGGCCCTTGGGGTAATAGGGCTGGCCGTTGGGCATTTTGTGATTGACGGTGTACATGGGAGCGGCCTCGACCGTCCATCCATTGCGGTGGTCGACCATGTCGCTTTCCCCATTGGCCAGTTCTTTGGCACCTGAAGTATTATCCTCAATCGTCTTGGAGACCTTGGGATCCTTGAGGACGGCGGCCGGGGCGACCACGCGAGTGCCGCGCGCACCAGCCGATGAGACGGCGTCGATTGCATCGGCATCCATGTGGCCTGGGTTCGTATCGGTGATGAGGAGGAAGTGGGCCACCGGGAGATCATCGAAAACCACGGGCTTGGCCAAGTCGATGTAGATTTGCGTGCCCGGAATCTCGATTAGCATAGAAGCGTTATAGAGCGGCGTGATCTTTACCGCCCCTTTCGATGTATCGAACGTTTGTTGCTGCGGACGGTCCGGGATCGCCGCCATGCCGCGGCCTTGTGCGGACGCCGAAACAGCCAGTGCGGCACAGGCGATGATAGCTAGGAAGAATTTCATCGCGCCCTCCAAGGAGAAATCAAGATCGGGCGGATGTTACCACCCGCCGCATCTTCTGTAAAATCCATTCACGAACTCTCCAAGCTGCGGAACTTGCGGTGAAGCGCACGCTTAATTGCCAGGCGTCGTCAATACCGCCGGTGCCGGCTTGCCAAACTTGCTGTCGTCAATTTTGGCGTTGATCTGGATGCTGGTGAAGGTGATGGTGGCCCTGCCGTCCATCCAGCTCAAGACCTGGTGATAAGGCATCTTGACTCCCATGGGTCCGCCGACGGGGCGATAGTCGGAATAATCTGTCTCATAGCGGTAGTGGCCCACCGGCGAGTCTGTGAAGCGGGTTAATCGCATGAGCAGGCCCGTGGCCTCGTCGAAGTAGAGTTTCACCGGGGCGCCGGCTGCGCTATCGGCGTAAACAACGTAGCAGTCCTTACCACGAATCGTAACGGAATCGCCGACACGCAGGTTCTTGAGAGTGTCCTTGATGTGCGCGGGAAAAGACAATTCCGCTTCGGTCCTGGCGATGTCAAGGAAGAGATCGGTTAGCGCGAGAAGGGGTACTGGGCGGCCCGGTTCGGCGACCCAGCCGGTACGGCTGTCATAGACCGTGGTCATGTCGCCGTTAATCGTATGCATCATGGTGGTGCGCTGCGCGGGGGCCTTGGCGAAGATCTCGATGCCGCGCTTTTCCCCTTCTGCGGCAGAATAACCTTCGTAGGTGCCCTTGGCCACAAAGCTGGTGACTGTTTCGAGCTTCTCTACGCCGCCGATAGCGCGGAGATACTTGTCCAGCATGGGTCCAGCAGGAGGCGCACCAGGAGAGGATGCTGCGA
This sequence comes from Acidobacteriota bacterium, assembly GCA_003140295.1. Classification (GTDB taxonomy): domain Bacteria; phylum Acidobacteriota; class Terriglobia; order Acidiferrales; family UBA7541; genus Palsa-189. The sequence continues at coordinate 8,923 of PLJR01000287.1, read as the reverse complement.
TGGTGTCGGGGTCCTCCGGAGGGGGGTTCGGATTGTAAATATCGGCGAAAGTGGGCGTGGTCTTGGGAATGGCGCTGTTGCGGTGACAGGTGTAACAGGTGACCTCATGCTTTCCGCCGAAGTATTGCTTATTAAGAGCGTTCATCATGAGAACCATCCTACGGGCCATGTTCTTCATGTCATTGTCTTCGGCGTAGGCTGCCCAGGTGGCTTCCGACTTATGGCAAAATTCGCAGCTTTCGCTCAACGACCCGCAGAAAAAACCCATCGTGGCCAGGAATTGGTTCTCGGGAACTCCGCGGAATACCTGAATATTCTTATAAACATCCTCGGCCATCAGTTCTTTCTGTGGCCCAGCCTGAGCCTGCCCGCTACCCTGCCCGCGTACCAGCGTCGCGGCCAAAGAGCAGACCACTATCATGGCGCTCAGTATTTTCAGTCTCGATCCGACGTTCATTTGTCATTTACCCCTTTGAGAACCAAGCTGGTAAAAATGAGCTTCAGTAATAAATATAAGCCGCGCCCGCTTCCGGCGCAGAAGTGTCGGCTTGATTTCCGTTGATGCCCTTGGCCGCGCTGGTTTCGTAGAACGATCCTACGGCCAGCGTCTTCCCGTCGATGCTGAGGGCCACGGATTTGCCGAACTCGGCGCTGGTTCTGGCATTCGGAGCTTTTACATACGCACCAGGCGTCCAGGCATTGCCACTGCGCGTATAAATATAAACCGAACCTGAACCGGACACAGTGTCATCGTTGGGGTCGGCGTTGACGCCTTTAGATCCACCCGCGCCAGCGCCGAAAATTGCCCCAACGGCTATCGTATTGCCGTCGCCGCTAATGGAAATGGACTCTCCAAATTGATCGTTCTTGCGCGTATTAATAGCCTTGAGCCAAACCTGCTGTGACCATTTGCCACTGGCGTCGCGCACAAACACATAGGCTGCGCCGGTTGAGGTATCCCGGTTTGCATCGTGCGCACCCAGCGTGGGATCCGTCTGAACGCCAAACAGGACGCTGTCTTCGTCATTGGAGCCGGCGACAATCGTGTTGCCGTCGCCGCTGATGGCCATGCACCACCCCAGGTTGTCACCGTTCTCGCCGTTGCTCGCCTTTATGTAAGCTTGCTCGGACCATTTACCCCCGCTTCGCACAAACACTAGGATGTACCCTGGACCCGCGTCCTGGTCGCCCCCTGCCATCGTATTGCCGTCATTGCTCAGGGCCACCCCGTAGCCGAACTCGCCGTTCTTTTCGTGCGGTTTTGTGTAGGCCTGTTGGGACCAGGTTATCCCAGAACGCCCGAAAATATAGACTGCGCCGTCGCCCGGCACGGAGCGGTCACTCTGGTCCCCATCGACGCCCGTGGCCTTGCTGGCTTCCTCAATCGCGCCGACAGCGACCGTGCTGCCGTCACCGCTGACGGCGACCGCGAAGCCGAACTGATCACCTTCGCCCGGGTTGGAGGCTTTCAGATAAGCCTGCTGGGACCAAGTGGTTCCGGTCCGGGTAAAGATGTAAGCAGCGCCAGAGCTGTCCAGGGAGGTATCCATTTGGTTGCCGTTGACTCCTTTTGCCCCGCTGTTCTCAAGGTACTCACCCACAATCATAGTATTGCCGTCATTGCTGAGCGCGACAGCATTTCCGAACAGGGTTTCTTCTTTGGGGTTCGATGCCTTGATATAGGCCTGCTGGGCCCACGCGCCGTTCCTTTTCACATATACGTAGATTGCACCGGAATCCTTGATTTGTGGTTTAGCGGCCTGATTTCCGTTGATTCCTTTTGCCCCGCCGCTTTCGTTGACCGCACCCACGGCCATGGTATTGCCGTCACCGCTCAGCGCAACCCATTCGCCGAACTGCGCACTCGCGGCTGTATTCGAAGCTTTCACATACGCGACTGACTTCGGAACCCACCCGGAGGGTGCCGTAAACTTTGTCGACTGCGCTCGCGCGGGCACCGTGAAGCCGATGACTGCAAATCCCAGCAAAACGCCTAGCGACAATGCCTTGGTTCTCATGTTGAATGCCCTCCGGCGTGAACTCGACACAACTTACCCTCCCCCTTTGCGAGCTCCGCGTGAAGAGGGGTCCGTGCTGCAAGACTTAAACGTCCTGGGGACACTGAACGAACGAAGAACTAGTACTCTGCGCCAGCCGGCCCTGCCGGTGCTGCCGCCGCCGGGCGGGGCGCGTTCGCGTTTCCGCTCTGAACGCTGTCGTGGATCATCTTGCCACTGTCGGTCAGGGTGATGCGGCTCTCGTGCGACAGGTTCATGTCGTACGTGCCGCTCTTGGCTGCGGGACCAAGAATGGTAATTCTGGTCCCGGCCTTCAGCGTATCCTTGGTCCAGCCTTCTCGGTGGAGAGCCGAGGCGCCGCCCAGTTCCGCATGCCAGCGCTGAATCTCACCCTTGGGTCCCTTCACTTCGAAAATGATCTGGGAGTGGGGATTGATCATCTGTAGCTCGACCACAGTGCCCGTAATGGTAATCGGATTGGCTTCATCATAGCGGCCCGCAAACCCGTGATGGGCGAAAAGTGGAGTACAGGACAAGACGATAGAGCCAAGAAATGCTAGTACAACCAGTTTCTTCATCGCTCGTGCCTCCGTGAATGTATTCGTCACTCTACAAGTACCGCGTTGCTTAAGATGTCGCTTATCGCACACCCGCCGGACTCACTAGCGGGAATCGAGCTTGCCAGCCGGGCGCAAGCCGACCTGATCTGGAATTTCCGTTTTGACCTCCCAGATAGCGCATAAGTTATACATCCGAGGCCCTTCCGTGTGAAGCAAATTGTTCTTCGTCGCATTGTCTACCAGCTCGGGAGACCGTCAGTCCGGTTCGCACTGACATCTCCACTCAGTGTCTCCAACGAGGGAAACGATCTGGATTCCAAGCGGTTTATCATCGCGTGCAGTATCAGCAGGATCGGCAACCAAAGTAGAAGAGCGGTCTGCTAAATCCGACCCCGGCACCCCACCCCTTCGCAGGCGATCAAATAAAGTGCGGATCTGACTCCCGAATTGTCGGCAAGGCGTAAGCAATCGGCCAACCTACGCCTCTTTGACTCGTTGACGAAGGGCCACCGGCGACAGCGCGCTGCCCCTAATTAAGGCAATAATTGACTTGACTCATCCAAGCGAGTAGGATGAGCAGGTTAGTCGTTGCCGATGAAAACTCAAAAGGAGATTCATCGTGCAATTACCCGAGAGATATTTATGGCTCATATGGCCTTACCCGTTTTCCTCAGAGGTTGGGGGAAACATGCTTAGGGCACCGGCGTTTAGATTTTACATGTGTGCAAAATATCTGACTGCCATGACGGAGTTGGCTGACGGTGCTCCGATTAATGTCCAAGAAATTTACCTTTTTGGTAGAGCAGAGGGCATATGCGAAAGCATCGTGATTGATGAGTTCTGGTTGCGCTATCTGCCGTCAACGGTAAAGAGAGCGCAGAAAATTATAGACTTAATTAGGCGCGATATTTTCGCGGGGGAGAACAAAGCATGTAAAACATTAGACGCTAGGCACATGCAATGGATACGCGACGGCGTACATGCCTTTGAGATCAGCCTTTGTGACGAAATTGGAAATATGCCGCTGTTCTGCTGCGAAGATAGCGAGCTTGGCAATCTTTCGGTTGATAAGCTTCTCAAGGGTGCAAGTAACGGCTATCCGGAGCGAATGCGCACCAAGCTAACACCTGAATGTCTGACGGAAATCGACGAAGCTGGCAAATGCCTCGCTTACGAGAGAAGCACAGCGTCAGGATTCCATATTCTGCGCTCGGTCGAGCTAACAATACGTCAGTATCTATTGGCTATTCCAGGATTCGTTATGCCGCCGTTGAACCGTCAAAACTGGGGAGAGTATCTAGACCTGCTTAAGGGACATGGTGCTGGCAGAGAGGTAACTGACCATCTCTACAACATCAAGGATAACTACAGAAATCCATTGATGCACCCTCAGGATACCCTTGAGATGGACGAAGCCGTGAGTCTGTTTGGAGTTGCGCAATCAATGAGCGAAATGCTAGTGGTTGATATGTCAAGACGAGGGTTGATTACATGAAATCCAGTTGCGAATTTGAGAAATTCGATGCCACGGTGCGGAAGGTTCTTTCTATGTCGCGTGATGAATTTCTACGGAGGGAGCGGGAATGGAAGAAAAAACGGGCACAGAAAAAGCGGGCTAAGACTTCGCCCACTTCCCGCGCTTCCGCTTCCAAGGCTTAGTTGATCGCGGCGGCTCCCACCTTGCCAGTCAATTCGGCGAAGGTTAGGCGCTTGCCAACTATCTGCCGGATGGCAAGATCAAAGCGGCCAGCGTCATCAAGGTCTTTACGGTTGTTGAAACGGAACATTTGCTCATCAAGGTAGCGGAAAAGATGAAACGGCTCTACCGATACGTAGGTTCCCGAAATGCCGCGCTTGAGCAGCGACCAGAAATTCTCAAGGCCGTTTGTGTGTACGCGACCATCTACATACTAAGTCGCGTGGTCAACGACGTGGTGCGCGTAATCGCTTGCCAGACCTTCATACGAAAGCAGGGCATCGCTGTAACAAAGCCGAACCAGCAGTGACGTGCTTGCGTACTTGCTCTTGCAATGCAGTCTTGCGACGGCTGGGAACAACGGCAGCGCGAACTTTTCCGCCACGCTCCAAGATGCCCATGACGGCAGTCTTGTCCTTCGTTCCGGTAGCAGTGATTCGGCGCTTGCGCTCACTCAGGTGCATGTTCCGAGCCTTGCCCCCGATAAAAGTCTCGTCTACTTCGACTTCGCCACTCAGTTTAGAACCGAAAAACTCATCCTGCATCGCAACGCGGATGCGGTGGAGCATGAACCATGCCGACTTTTGGGTAACCTTCGCGTCCCGCGCAATCTCGTAACTACTGACACCGTTCTTGCAATTGGTGACCATCCACATCGCCATGAGCCATTTGTCCAATCCAATGGGCGAATCTTCCATTATGGTGCCGACCTTGACGGAGAATTGCCGCTTGGAATGATGGCTACTGCATTGCCAAAGACGGCGGGCCGGATTGAACTTTACCTTATCGGAGCCGCAAGTCGGGCAAATGACGCCATTCGGCCAGCGCCGCAACGCAAGGTAGTCGATGCAGTTATCAGGATTCGAGAAATATACGATTGCTTCTTGCAGGCTCTTTGGTTCCGTTGGCATGACGTTCTCCACAAGCCAAATATTAGCCTAAATGAGTGGATGAGTCAAGTCAATTATTGCCCTAATTAATTGTGATAAATGCTTTCAGCGCCGTGTAACCTCCATCCGCTTCACGTACAGTCAGTTGTTCCAGGCGCCGTACTTTCATGCGTCTTTTATCATCCGTCAGGCTGGAATACCCAGGGGCTTCTATTAACTGAAGTACCGGCTCCACCTGTAAACTGTCATCCGGATCAAAAAGTGGAGTGGAATCACAACCAGCCCGCTTGCTAAGACCCGATCTTCCAGGATCACCCCCATGTCTCCGTCGAACCAACCGATACGTCCGGCACTGCCGCAGATATAGTGACCACCATTAAGCGTTTCAATCTCTAGCCCATGCCCGTGATGGTGTTCCCATTGAAATGCTTACTTCGAGACCCAACGGTTCGCCTATGCGAGCGCCACTCGCTGATAGCACAGCGAGGATGACCCGCCCCTGCTTGTCGGCGTTGGCGCTGATTTTGGTAAATTCTTCCCCGGTGAACATCGGAGGGCGGCTGGTTTTCGACAGCGGGTATGTTAGCGAACTCGTAATTCCATTTTGTGGGACATAGCTGGTTACCGTTCTCATCGATTGCAGAAGCTTTTACTCAACGCATTACCTTGCAATGTCGCGAACTGTCGTAGGGCTCAAGCGCTGAACAGTTTCTCGCCCAGCAATTTCAACGTCCGTTTGTTGATGCAGGGTAAGCCAAGAAATTTTCTGAGCTATATCCGGTGATCGGCCCCGAAGCCACAACAACATTTATTCAGAGAGAGTAGACGCCGACAGGCTCGCAAAGTTAAATGATGTTGTATGAGGCGGCCGTGAGCCGGTGGGTATGATTGGCGTCATCCATAACGGCGCAGACGTATGGCTGTGCAGACGGCCATGGGTAGACGAATACCATCACTAACAGCCTCCAAGAACACCTCAAGATTCGAGCAGTACAACCCGGCTGAGGAAGGCAGGAACCACTTATGCTTTTCAGGGCTGCAGGTTCAGGCGGAGCGGCAGGGCGGCGAAGCGCGGGTCCGAACACTAAAGTGTGTCTTGGCGAAACCTCCACGGCTAGGTCGACTCGGGCGGGTCTTTGCTCCGGCGGGCAAATTCGTTGTATCGAGGGCGCGAGAAGCATAGGATGCCCTAGCCAAAGGTCCAGACCGGAAATGCAATCATGGCTCGCTCGCAGTCCGGCTTGCGGATAAAAGGAGTATGCGGCCGATGATCACCTACATTACCAAGCGGCTTTTATTCTGCGCGGCGCTGGCAGTTGCGCCAATGCTCGCAACTGCTCCGCTAGTCGCCGCTTCCTGTGAAAGCCTCGCTGGCTTGAAGCTCTCGAATACTGCGATCACCGCAGCTCAGATAGTCCCCGCTGGAGCGTTTACTCCGCCAGGAGGCACGGCGAACGCACCAGCACTCGCTGCTTACAAGAATCTGCCCGCATTCTGCCGCATAACGGCCACTTTGACTCCCTCAACCGACTCAGACATAAAGGTCGAAGTCTGGTTGCCGGTCTCCGACTGGAACCGAAAATTCGAGGCTGTGGGCAATGGTGGCTGGGCCGGGACCATCAGCTATCCTGCGCTGGCCCCGGCGCTGAAAGGCGGATATGCTACGGCTAGCACGGACACCGGGCATACTGGCAGCGGTGCTGCCTTTGCCTTGGGTCATCCCGAGAAGCTGATCGATCATGCTTATCGGGCCGTCCACGAAATGACGGTGCAGAGCAAAGCGATCATCGCTGCCTACTACGCCAATCCACCGGCGCTCTCCTTCTGGAACGGATGCTCGCTGGGCGGGAGGCAAGGAATCACCGAGGCGATGCGTTACCCGGCGGATTTCGACGCTATCGTCGCGGGCGCACCGGCTTTGAACGCGATGCTCCTTCACGCCGCGAGGGTCGCAATCAACTACTTCGCCCATCGGTCCCCTGATAGCTACATTCCACCTGAAAAATATCCGATGATTCACAATGCCGTGCTTCAGGCTTGCGACGCCTTCGATGGCGTAAAGGATGGGGTGATCGAGGACCCAAGGCAATGTCATTTCGATCCGAAAGTGCTCGCATGCAGAGGCGGCGACGGTCCAATGTGTCTGACCTCCGCGCAAGTCGAGACCGCGCAGGCATTGTATTCGCCTGTGACGAATCCGAAAACCAGCGCAGTCGCATTTTTCGCGCTGCTGCAGCCTGGCTCGGAGCTGGGTTGGAATGTCCTCGCAGGTCCTGAGCCGCTTGGCCTCTCAGTTGACGCATTCAAGTATGTTGTTTACAAGGACCCCAATTGGGACTGGCACCATTTCGACGCTGCAACCGACATCGACCTTGCAGTCAAACAAGACAACGGCCTGCTCAGTCGGACTGACCCGAACCTGAAACCCTTCTTTGCTCGCGGCGGCAAGCTGCTGATGTACCATGGGTGGGCGGACCCCCAAGTCACGCCGCTGAACGCGGTGAACTATTTCAACGACGTGATTCGCACAGTCGGCAAAGATGCCGCAGGAAAATCTGTCGCCCTATACATGGTGCCCGGTATGAACCATTGCCAAGGGGGGCCGGGCACCGACACCTTTGACAAGATGGGCGCGATCGAGCAATGGGTTGCGAAAGGGACTGCCCCGGATACGATTCTAGCGTCCCACCTTACCAACGGAGCTGTGGACCGCACCCGTCCCCTCTGTCCCTATCCGCAGGTCGCTGCCTACGAAGGAACAGGCAGCACGGACGACGCTGCGAATTTTGCTTGCAAAGCGCCGTAGCCGAAGCGAGCAAACTCAAAAATCAAAGTCGGACTCCTTGCATCACTACTTCAACGTCACATGGCGGTGCAGCTTGAGGTCTTCCGCATCGCAGACCACACCCGTGCCGCCGGCACCCAGCTTCTCCAGGATCCGATAGTGCGAAATGCGAAATGGTTTGACCGATCATGGCGCTAGGGCTCCAGGTTCATGCGGCGCAGCATGTCCTGGAAGCGCGGGTCGGAGCGCAGCGGATCAAAGGTCGGTTCCACTTTGACGTAAGTTAGAAACCAAGAGCGCTGCTCATAGCCCTTTCCCAGCCATTCGAAGGCCTTATCCTTTTCTCCAAGGGCCGCATAAATTTTCACTTCAGAGCCGGCTTCGACGTATTTCTCCTTCGACAGCAAGATGTGGAGGCAGAACCGTGATGGCGACCGTTCGGTCGAGGCGGGTATCTTTGGCGCGGTAAACCTCGCCCATCCCACCCGCACCAATAGCGGAGAGGATTTCGTAGGGCCCTAGGCGTTTGCCGGAAAGGATCGGCATGGGCTCCCGTCAAATTACAATTGAAGGAGTATACCGCCGGAGTGGTCACAAAACTGTGTTTTTCAGGTGTGCAACTCGCTTATGGGCGTTGCGGCCCCATATTGGCAAGGTTCGGTCGCCGCTCATTCGCCGCCCATTCGAAATGATAAGATCGATTTGGTTCGAAACTGGTGCCAATGGTCATTCGAATGTATATCAAGTATGTAATATACTTGAATAAGTAACTAAGTTATGTTAATATGGCGTGTGACTCACAAATACTGTCGCCCCGCCTTCTTCATTCCCGCCGCAGCATCCATCCGTTTACTTCCCGATCGTCCGCAGAGCGAAAACCGCGCTTTGCATCTCCTGTGCTTTCAGCGAAATACAAACGCCTCATTGGCTATCTCCTGTACTTTGATTCGGTTGCAAATGCCCCGGGGGTATGG
>PLJR01000180.1 GCA_003140295.1 Acidobacteriota bacterium | reverse complement strand
GTGAAGTGATCGCCGCCCACCGGAAGGGCCGCGGCGTAGCGGACCACGCCTCCGCCGAAAATGATCAGCTCGGTGGTGCCGCCGCCAATGTCGAGCAGACAGCAGCCCAGCTCGCGCTCGTCCTGGGTGAGCACCGCTTCGGCGGCGGCGAGGGCCTCGAGCGCGGTGTCGGTGACCATGACTCCCGCGCGGTTTACCGCCGAGACGATATTCTGCGTGGCCGCCGCCGAAGCCGTGACGATGTGCACGTTTACTTCGAGCTTGTGGCCCACCATCCCAATGGGATCCCGGATACTGTCCTGCCGGTCGACCAGAAATTCCTGGGGGAGCACATGAAGCACCGCGCGATCTTCGGGAAGCTTGATGGCGCGCGCGGCATCCACGGCACGGCGCACGTCTTCGCGCTCGATATCGCGCGGCCGGTTGCCCAGAGTTATGCCACCGCGGCTATTGACTCCGCGGACGTGGCTGCCGGCCACGCCCACGATGGCATTTTCGACCGGAACGTTGGCGATGCCCTCAGCCTCTTCAAGCGCGCGGCGAATGGAAGTGACGGCCGCATCGAGATTCACGATCAGGCCCTTGCGGGAACCCTTGGATTCGGCGGCGCCCATGGCCATGAACTTCGTGCTGCCGTTTTCGATATCGGCAATCAGCGCGCAGGTCTTGGTGCTGCCGATGTCGAGCGCCACCAGGTACCGGTCTTTCTTGGCCACTCCGCCGCTCCTTGCGATTCCGTTACCGAGTTATGCTGCGCGGGCTCCCAGTAGAGCCCGTACCCGCAGGTTTCTTTAAATGCACCGGCTTGATTTTTGCAGATTTGATTTTTGCCGGCTTAATTTTTGCCGCGTGGGCAGCCGGAGGAGCTTTCCGCGCGACCGTCTTCACAACGGGATGCGGAGAGGGGTGCGACACGGGTTTGGCAGCAACCCCCGACACAGGCCTGGAAACGGGCTGCGACACCGATGTAGAAACGGGCCGCGAAACTGGTTTTAAAACGGGCCGAGAAGTGGCGACCCGCTCCGGGTTTACCACTACCTGGCGCGGAAAGCGCAAGTCCACCGATTCCACATGCCCGGCACTGGCGCGCCAGGGACCAATATTTTCGACCAGCAGGCGATATTTGTTGACGAAGTCGGAGTCACCAAAGTGCACGTTGATCGGCGCGTCGGATTCCAGGCCCGGAAGGCCGGCAATGGTGGCCCGCAGGTCCTCGGCGTCCGAGAGTTGCACTTCGCTAACCTGCGCACTCGCTCCGGCGCGTACCAGGTCAATTTCTTTTAGAAACTGTACCAGCAGGCGCATGCGCGCGGCACGATCGGGCAGGGGCATCGCATCGTCGAGTCCGCTCACTACGGGAAAACGGAAATCACCGTCGAGCGGCCGGTCCAGGATGATGCCCTCTTCGTCGATCAGCGCCAACTCGTTCGCGGTGCGCAAGAACGCGACGGGGGTCCGCTCAGTGACGTCCACGCGAATACTGCTGGGCAGAGTGCGGGCAGTAGCGGCTTGCGCGATCCAGGGAATCGCTTCGATGGATTCGCGCCGGGCGTCGAGCGGCACGCGCATGGCGCTCCTGCCGAGATCGGCTGCGAATTTCTCGGCGATGGCGGCGCGGCTGACGTAGTGATTGCCGCTAATCTCGATCTGGTCGTAATTGGCCAGTGCCACCTTCGGGGAATACAGGAAGAAGCGCGTCCCGTCATACCCGGCTGCGGCCATCGTTATTAACCCGGCACCGGCGATGAGCCATTTCCTGTAAGTGAGCCAGCTTCCGCGCGCGAATNNTCCTTTTATTGCGCGGGCTCCAAGTAGAGCCCGCATCCGTGTCTTGCCGGTCCTTTTGTTGCGTGGGCTCCAAGTAGAGCCCGCACCCCGGCCTGTTCAGTGGGCCGGCCACAAGATTACTTCGGTTTCGAGCTCGACTCCAAAAGCGGCGCGCACGCGGTCGCGCACCTGGGCGATGAGCCGCAGCATGTCGTCGGCCGTGGCGTGGCCGGCGTTCAGAAAAAAATTGGCGTGGCGGCTGCTGACGCAAGCGTCGCCAACTTGCAGTCCCTTGAGACCGAGCTCGTCGATCATGCGGCCCGCGGAGGCTCCGGGGGGATTCTTGAAAATACAACCGGCGCTTTTCTGATTGAGGGGCTGGCTGGAGCGGCGCTTCTCGTTGCAGATGCGAATCCCTTGGAGAATTTCACGGTACGGCTTGGAGGGAAGTTCCAATTTCACCGCGAGCATAATATCACCCAGCGCAAAAGAAGTGTGGCGATATTCAAAGTTAATATCGCTACCGCGGAGGAAAATGATGCGCCGTTCGGCAGCGCGGTACAACTGGATTTCGCGGACATACGAACCGATCTGCATTCCATAGGCGCCGGCATTCATGCGCAGAGCGCCGCCCACGGTTCCGGGCACGCCGATCAGCCCCTCCATCCCTCCCAAATCGTGTTTGGCGCAGAAGGTCACCGTGCGGCCGAGATCGGCGGCGGCGTCCATGGTGGCGATATTCCCTTCGAGAGTCACTTCCGGATCATGACGCGCCAATTGCAGGACGATCCAGGGGAGGTCGCCATCATCCACCAGCAGGTTGCTGCCACCCCCCAAAAACCGAAACGCGACACCTGCTTGTTGCAGCAAGGTGAAGAGCGCCGGGAGAGAGTCGTGCCGCCGGATCACGAGAAGATCGGTTGAGCCACCGATACCGAGCGAAGTGCGGGCGGCCAGCGAGGCGCCGGGAATGTGCGCGACATCGAGATCGGGGAGCGCGGCCAGAAATTGGGGGTCGGTTAATTTCATGGGCGTTTGGCCGGGACGTGCGGTGCTGGGGTGCCGGGAGTGGGGGTCGCGGGCTTATCGCCGGCAGGATTGTAGCCCAGAAGAACGGCGAGGTTGGCGAGCGCGCGATTCACGTTGCCAGCCCCGATCGTGAGAACCGCGTCACCCGCACGCGCCTCGCGATGCAGGTAGTCCTCCGCCTGCTGCAGCGTCGGGCAATAGGCGACATTTTTGTGCCCGGCGGCGCGTATCGCGGCAGCCAAGGCTTCGGAGGTGATGCCGTCAATGGGTGATTCGCTGGCCGGATAAATGTCGGTGAGGACTAACAGGTCGGCCTGATTGAAGGCGCGGCAAAAATCGTCCCAGAGATACTGCGTACGGGAGTATCGATGCGGCTGGAACAATACCAGCAGCCGATCGTAGTGGCAGCCGCGGGCGGCCTCGAGCGTAGCGCGTATTTCGGCGGGATGGTGGCCGTAGTCGTCGATGAGGGTGATGCCGGCGATGTGGGCCTTGATTTCAAAGCGGCGGCCCACGCATGCGAAATTTTCGATTCCGGCGCGAATCAGATCGGTCGGCACGTCGAGATAAAGCGCCACCGCCGCGGCCGCCGCAGCATTGCGGACGTTGTGAATGCCCGGCGGGCCCGGCAGGTGAAACAATCCCAGGTCTTCGCCGCGCCAGGTAAGGCGGAAACTGCTGGCGAGGCCGCGAAGCTCCACGTCACCGATCACCAGGTCGGCCTGGCCGGAGGTGCCGTAAGTAATGATGGGGCGCTTGACGCGCGGCACGATGGCCTGGACGTTGGGTTCGTCGAGGCAGAGGACGGCGGCACCGTAAAAGGGGACGCGGTTGACGAATTGGGTGAACACGTCGGAAATTTCCTCGAGGGACGCGTAGTGATCGAGGTGCTCGCGGTCGATGGTGGTGACGACGGCGACAACCGGCGCGAGCAGGAGGAAGGTGCGGTCGCTTTCGTCGGCCTCGACCACCATGTAATCGCCATGGCCCAGGCGCGCGGTGGCGCCGGCGTGGTTGACGCGTCCGCCGACGACGAAGGTGGGGTCAAGACCAGCGGCGAAGAGCACGCTTGCGACCAGCGAAGTGGTGGTGGTTTTACCGTGGGCGCCGGCGACGGCGATGCCGTATTTCAGGCGCATGAGTTCGGCGAGCATTTCGGCGCGAGGGATTACCGGAATTTTCGAGCGGAGCGCCTCGACCAACTCGGGATTGTCGCGGGGGATGGCGGAGCTAGTGACCACGACGTGCGCGCCGTAGACCTGTTCGGCGCGGTGGCCTTCGTAGATTTGCGCGCCCAGGCCCGCGAGCCGCTCGGTCGCGGGCGAGAGGCGCGTATCGGAGCCGGAAACCAAATAGCCCAGCGTGAGCAGGACTTCGGCGATGCCGCACATGCCGATGCCCCCGATGCCTACGAGATGGATTTTCTTGAAATTGTGGAACGCGCCCATCATTGTTGAGTCGTGCATGGTTGAGCTACCTTCAGGCTCGAGCTACCTCGTCAATTAAATCCGCGATATCGCGCGCGGCGTGGGGCCGCGCGAGGAGGCGGGCGCGCGCGCCGAGTTCGGCGATTTGCGCGGGATCCCGCACCAGGGCAAGAATCTCGCGCGCCAGGCGGTCGCCGGTCAATTCCGGCTCGGGGATAAGCCGCGCGGCCCCGGCACGCAGCATTTCCTGAGCGTTGCGCAACTGATGGCTGTCAGTGGCGGCGCCAAAGGGAATGAAAATCGCGGCGCGGCCGGCGGCGGCCATCTCCGCCACGGTGATGGCGCCGGCGCGGCAAACGATTATGTCAGCATCTGAAAAGCGCTGCGGCATATTTGAAAAAAAAGGCGCGACATCGGCGTCGAAGCCGCGCTGCAGGTACGCCTCGCGCACCAAATCATAATCGCGCTCGCCGGTCTGGTGAGCAATGGCGAGAGGGAGCGTTGCCTGTACGGCGGCGAGAGGGGCGAGGGCCTCGATTACCGCCCGGTTGATCGCGTGCGAGCCCTGGCTTCCGCCGGTGATCAGGAGGCGGCAGGGCGGGACCGAGGCATTGCGCGAGCGCAGATCGGGGCGGCTGGGAGGAGATGCGAAAAATTCCGCTCGCACGGGGCAGCCCGTCGCGACGGCGCGACTGCCCCAGCGCTCGGCGACGGCGGCATAGCCGGCGGCGATGCGCGTGGCCATGTCGGCGAGGACGCGATTGGTGAAACCAGGCTCGGCATTGGGCTCGAAGATCACCGACGGCAGCCCCTCAATGTTGGCCATGAGCATCATGGGACCTGCGGCATAGCCTCCGACTCCGAAGGCGACGTTGAAATTATGCCGGCGCAGGATGGCCGCCGAGTCGACGAAGCCGGGCGCCAGTTGCATAAGGTTGCGCGCCACGCGGATCGCGCCCAGGCCTTTCAGTCCCGCAGCGCGGATGGTTTCAAGTCGCAGACCAGCCTCCGGAATCAAACGCTTCTCCATGCCGCGCTCGGTGCCGACAAAGATTACTTCGCGCCCGGCGTCGCGCTCGAGCCACTCGCGGGCCACCGCGAGGGCGGGAAATACATGGCCGCCAGTGCCGCCTCCCGCGATGAGGAGCTT
>PLJR01000085.1:2381-8099 GCA_003140295.1 Acidobacteriota bacterium | reverse complement strand
GGGAGTTAAACGTGGTAACCCCGGCACACATCAGCGGCGCGGCCTCGGCCGCATCGAGCGATTCCGGCATCTGTGCCAGCGCCTCCACCGGAGCGACCATGTATTCCTGATAGCCGCCGTCGTAGCTGATACCGCAAACCATTGCGTTTGCGCAGTTCACGTAGTCCCCGCGACGGCAGGCAAGACAAGTGCCGTCCTGCCCGCCGTGCCAGCCGACCCCAACGCGCTGGCCTTTCCCCCATTCCTTCACTCCGGCACCGAGTTCATCGATCACGCCGGCCACTTCGTGCCCGGGAACGCGCGGGTAGGCGATGCCGGGAAAAAGACCTTCCTTGGTGATCACGTCGCTGTGACAGATTCCACAGGCCTGGACGCGAATTCTCACCTGTCCCGCGCCGGGCTGCGGAATTTCACGCTCCACGATTTCGAAATCCGCTCCCGCCTTCGGTACTTGCACCGCTTTCATCCTCGGGCGTTGCGCCTTCGGAAGCGCATAAGGTTTAGGATTTCGCGTTTCTGTTGTGCGACGGGTCGTGGTGTACTTTTCCAGATCGGAAAACCCGCCGATGCGGCTGGGATTTCCCGAAGCGTGGGTCCCACCGGGACGGCTTGCGCAGATTCCCCGAGGCCGATCATCAGGAGGGAAACGCCGCGCCGAACATTGGAAGACCGCTGATTGACTTTTCGCGCGTGACCTCATCTTCAATGACGTCCCAGTGCTCCGCCAGCAATCCGTTCTCGATGCGAACAATGTCAAGCGCGATCCAGTTCGCGGGCAGACCAAGGCCACTAAACCGGCCATGCAGCATCAACATGTCGCCCTCCGCCATGATCAAACTGTTCTCATATTTACTCTCGGGCGGGGCGCTCTTAATCAGGCCGAAGAGCCCGTCGCGCCCCGGTGGTATATGGGCGCTATGTTGAATGTAGTTGGACGACCAGAACTTCTCTGCTGCGACGAAGTCCTTCTTATTGAACAGTGTCTCGAACGCTTCGAGGACAAATGCCTTGTTTCTTTGGGGTGTAAATTCGCTCATTTCGGTTCTCCTTGGTTTTGCCGCCAGCGATTCTCGCTCTCTGCTGCCTGGTATTGTTAAAATTTCCCCGCCCAATTCCGAATCCGAACCTGCGTTGTTGATTGTGCCCTGACACTGGTTTCCGCAGTTGCGCCGTACCCGGCGAGAAAGCGATTGGCTTCGAAGACGAAGTCCTCGTGATGATCCCAATTGTCCAGATTGCCGTTGAGGTGGTGGTTGAAAACAAGCGGCAGCCCGCTCCGCTTGCCCCAACGCCGGTATGCGAAACGAATGCCGGTCGTCTCAACTAACTGCGTCGGGACGGTAACGGCTGTATAGGTATTCATGGCGCGCTCCTTTATCTTTCTTGGGTCTTCCTCAAACTCCACCGACAAACATGACCCGATATGTCGTCCCTTTCAGCTAAGCGTTGGTGCCGCCGTCTACGGTAAGATTCGCACCGGTAATGTACGAGGACTCCGGACCGGCGACAAACGCCACCAGCGCAGCGACCTCATCAACGCGCCCGTAGCGGTCAAGTGCTGTGGCGGCCTTCTGCGGTACCGCCCAATCGCCAGTGGCAGGATTTAAATCCGTGTCGATCGGACCCGGCTGCACGTTGTTGACGGTGATACCCCGGGACCCGACCTCTCTGGACAAGCCTTGCGTGAACATCTTGACGGCTCCCTTGGTGGCCGAGTAGGGCACGAGGCCGGGAACCACGACATGCTCGCCTACGGACGAGCCGATCATGATGATGCGGCCACCGTTCTTCATGTGCTTCAGCGCCGCTTGCGTGGCGACGAAGGTGCCGCGGACATTGATGTCGATGACGCGATCCATCTCCTCCAGCGTGGTCTCCTCGAATGTCTTGGGGATGGCTGTGCCGGCACTGTTCACCAGGATGTCGAGTCGGCCAAAGGTCGCCACCGTCTTTTCGACCGCGGCGTTGACAGCGTCGGCATCAGCGGCGTCCGCTTGAATTGCGATCGCCTTTTGGCTGGCGCGTTCAATCTCCTTGACGACCGCCGCAGCTGCGTCGGCGCCTTTCGTGTAGGTGATGGCCACGTTCGCTCCGTCCGCCGCCAGACGCTTAGCGATTGCGGCACCAATGCCGCGCGAGCCGCCCGTAACGAGTGCAATCTTTCCTTCCAACTTCCTAGACATTGTTTTTCTCCTATTCCTCTAATCTCGTTCTTTGCTAATCCAGTCGCGTATGTAAGGCGAACAATTGAGGAGCGTGATCCCTTGCGCTTCACAAGCCCCGAGGAAGCGAACAACCTGGACATCGACCAAGTCCACTTCCTCCAAATCGATTACGATCTTCGATCCGCTCTCCCTGATCTGCTTCTCCAGTTCCGCCAAATTTTCCGCCTGCATCCGCCCAATGAGTCGAATCTTCGTGCTGAACCCTTGGGAATATCTTTCGATCTTCAAGGTCATATTCGACTTGTCGGTCTGAATGGATTGCAATACCAGCACCATTTGTAAGTATTTGAATCACTGATCGTTAGGTTTTGAAGTCACGCCGTAATTTCGGCAAGGCGCTGATAATTCAGCATCACGCCGCCGGGTCGCTGTCGCACAGGATGGCGCTCGTTTGCCTGAATCGGGGAAGTTGTCTAGGCTTGGTGAAATCGGGCAGGAATCGAAGCGCGGGCTGCTATTGAAGAAAAGTTCGCAAAGCTGATTGGGAAACTACGGGGTCTTGAGACGACGCCGGTCGATTCCCAGTTTCCTAATCTTTGATTCTAGCGTCTGTCTCGGCAATCCCAGTTTCGTAGCGGCGCCCGTCGGACCAGATATCAGGCCGCCCGACTCACGCAGCGCGTTTTCGATCATCACTTTCTCGCGCTCGGTAAGATCTTCGATCAACGGGACGCTCGACGAAGCTTTCTTCGGAGCGACCGGCGTAAGCCAGTTCGGGTCAACACAGAATGTTTCCCCGTCGCAAAGGATCACGGCCCGCTCGATCACATTTTGCAATTCGCGGATGTTACCGGGCCAGTCGTAGTTTTGGAACAAATTCAGCGTGTCCTTGCTTATGCTTCTAATTCTCTTACCGGCCTTCTTGGCGTAGCGGTCCACCAAGTATTCCACCAACAACGGGATGTCGTTCACTCGATCACGAAGTGCCGGCACTTGAATCGGGAAAACGTTGAGCCGGTAGAACAAATCCTTACGGAGCGAACCCTCAGCGACTGCCGCACTCAGATCTTTGTTGGTTGCGGTCAGCACTCGTACGTCAACCAGAATCGGCTGATTCCCGCCGACACGCTCAAATTCCCGCTCTTGGAGAACTCGCAACAAGGCCACTTGTGTCTCCGGAGGTAGTTCGCCGACTTCATCGAGGAAAAGCGTCCCTCCATCTGCCGATTCAAAGCGTCCCAGGCGTCTCTGGAGTGCCCCAGTGAAAGAGCCTTTTTCGTGTCCGAATAGTTCGGAAGCAATCAGCGAAGGCGGAATCGCCGCGCAGTTGACGCGAATGAACGCGCGATTTGCCCGCTTGGACCGATTATGAATTGCACGTGCAATCAATTCTTTACCCGTTCCGGTCTCACCCTGGATCAAAACCGTCGAATCCGTGGGGGCTACTCTCGAAACTTGCGCCAACACCTTGCGCAGCGACTCGGAGGAACCAACAATTTCCTCGAACATGGAAGAGCGCACGATTTCCTCGCGCAAGGCGACGGTTTCGTTTCGCATGCGGTCTTCGGCGCGTTTACGATCATCGATGTCGGTCCCTGTTGCATACCAACGAATGACTTTGCCGCTCTCGTCCAGTAACGGGTTGTACCGGATCAGGAACCACCGATACTTACCATCCTTTCCCAGACCCCGCTGCTCGTTTTCGAACGGAGCAGCGCCGGCGAGGGCTTTTTGACGTTCTTCGCGAAGTCTCTGAACGTCGTCGGGATGGAAAACGCGCGCCCGAAAATCGTCCGCTCGCACGTCGTCCAGAGAAAGTCCGGCGTACTCAAGCGCCACGCGATTTGCGTAAATGGGTTTCCCATCCGGATTCAAGACGATGATGGTTTGCGGAATCGCATCGGTCATGCGTCGAAGCTCTTCCTCATCCTGACGGAGCTTAGCTTCAGCGCGCTTCAGGTCCTCAATGTCAGTATCCGTTCCATACCAGTTGACAATGTTGCCCGATTCGTCGCGCAATGGCTCAGCCCGAAACAAAAACCATCGATAAACTCCGTCGAATCGACGCAGCCTTCCCTCGACTTCACCCGGCTGGCCAGTGGACAGAAATCCGAGCCACTTATCTGTTATTTCCTTCAAGTCCTCTGGGTGAATGGCGTCCTGCCATCCCCAGCCGCGAACCGCTTCAGGCGTTAGGCCCGTATATTCGTGCCATCGTCGGTTCCAAAATTCTCCAGTCTCGTCGGGCAAACTACACCACGCGAGTGTCGGGATCGTGTCGATGATCTTGCGGAGCCGGGCCTCGGATTGTTTGATTTCTTGGTACGCCTGCTGGAGAGCGGTGCGCGAGCGGTCACTTTGAACAGCGATCAGCGCCACATGCGCCGCGCCCTCGATCAATTGGAGATCGGTGGCACTGGGAGTGCGGGGCTCCAGATAGTACATCCCGAAGGTGCCGAGCACTTGCTGGTTTGCGGAGAGTAGCGGTTGAGACCACGCGGCACGCAACCCGTAACTTAAAGCAAGATCTCGACGGTCAGCCCATAAGGGATCTGTTGCAATGTCGGAAGCGATCACCCGCCGCTTCAAGGCCGCGGCAGTGCCGCATGAACCTACGCTCGGGCCAATCTCTAGCGGAGTGATGGCTTCAATCCAACCCTTGGGAAGTCGAGGACCAGCTGCGGGCCAAAGGCGCATCCCGTCCGCGTCCATCAGCATTACCGCCGAAATGGTGTTACCCGCCTGGGCATCAATCGTGTCGCACAAGTCTCGCAAGATTTCACTAAGTCCGGCGCCACCGGAGATCAATTCCAGGGTTCGCCTTTCGGCGGACAAGAGTGACTCCAGGTGGGCTAGCTTGGAAGCTTGGCCACATTCGTTCTCTTTGGGACCCCCTGAAGCAGCTGGTGTAGGATCCCGTTTAGAAGATGATGCCGACGCGCTCATGAATTCACCGACGGTCTGGCTCGGTTCTGGGAACATCTTAAGATACTCTTCGAAACAGTCACATGCCACCCCAGTAGCAATCTTCCCGGTTTCGACAGCTCCGGCGTGATGGATCGGCGTTACGCGGTGTGCTCCGCCGAATCACACAAGACTAGTGCCTCTGCTTGGGAGGCAGGCGGGCTGGAAAAACTGTCTCAAAATGAGGGCTCACTCCATCGATTCGCGCTCGGGTTGCGTGAACCCCGTAGTGAGACGCTTCGAATTGGCACCTTGGCACACCAGTATGCGCCGGTAGTTTCCAGAATGTGACGATCGGATCTCGCCCAGATTTAAAGTTAGCGAGAACGCTGTTCTACGGACAAGTGCAGTGCATTACTGTCGCGATAGGGACGACCTTCGCTGATCGCCCCCGCACAGATCCGTACAAGCGCGTCTACGCATACGGCTCTTATCGTGGATGAGTGGCGGCAAAGCGGGCATCAGGATAAGGATGCAGAATACGGGGTTGCGGAATCCACCGGTTCAAGAGAGGGATGAGACGATCCCATCGCATCTGGGCGCGTTGACTGCGACGGACCAAAACGCGAGGCCAGGATGGATTCGCTGC
>PLJR01000085.1:0-2270 GCA_003140295.1 Acidobacteriota bacterium | reverse complement strand
GAGTTTGGTGCCAGCGGCGAGCGACATCACTTTTCCCCCGTGGGAACTTTTTGCTTTAGCTCTTCGAACCAGTTCAGCACGATGTTGATTTGCGTTGCCGTTGCCGCTTGCTCATCTTCCTTGACCATCACAAACCGCTGGCCGTCGGCGCTGACGTCGTAGTCAGATCCCGCGCTAATGTCAATGTAATTACCCGCTGTTTCGAATATGAGCTTCGGCTTGCTTGCGGTGAAGGCGGGCTGTGAGGCGACCTCTACGGCCATCATCTTGCTGCCGGTACGATAAATAATTTCACGTCCGTTGCGTGTCCACACCGGTTCTGTGCCGCCCTCGGTTGAAATCTGCCACTTCGCGCCGGGACCGGCAAACGGCTGTATATAAACTTCATTGCGGCCGGATTGATCGGATACATAGCCCAGCCAGCGCCCATCGGGCGAAAAAAACGGACTGCCCTCATTGAACGCGTCCTGCAGCAAAGGCTGCGGCATACGATCGCCGTCAGCGCGAAGCAACCAGATGCCTCGGCCACTCTGTGGGCCCGCCTCGATGAAGGCTAGCACGTTGCCATCCGGTGACCACGCCATGGTCGAGGTGGGCCCAAGGTTATCCTCATTCTTGGTAAGCCGCTCCTCAGGACCGCTGCCATCCGCTGGTTTCCAGAATAAGTGGTACGCATCCTTCTTTCTAGATGCATATGTGATTCGCTTTCCGTCTGGCGTCCAGATAGCCGAGTGGTTATCGCCATCGAGCGTCAGCCGAGTCAGTGATTCACGCGCTATGTCATAAACCATAGTGTCGCAATTCAGTTGCGCAATTCGAACTGCTATCCTTCTTCCATCAGGTGAGAGGCGAGGTTGAACGTAAATCCGCGGGGGCGCCGGTAGAGTTTGGCTCGAACCGTTGCGATCTATCCAAACAAGCTGGTTTGCTTCTGTGGTACCTGGAATATAAGCCAGGCTTCCGAGGCGGGATACACTGAACTGCCCGAAGCCAATGGATCGCTCCGCGACTCCCTCTATGACTGGAACGGCAGGGCCTGTCATCTCGAGACGTTTCAGATCAAACGGCGCCGCCATCACCGTTCCTGCATGGATATAAACCAAGTGTCCTGTGGCCAAATAATGGGGATTGGTACCCCCTTGAATGAGAACCCGTCGCTCGCCGGTATTGAGCAATTGCACTTCGATCAGAGAGTCGTCCCAAGTGGGCGCCGTTTCAAGAGCAACGGTTAAGAGTACAGCGTTACCGCCAGGCAGAAACTCGGGCCATTGATGCCCGACTTCACCTCTCTTCTGATCTGGAGTAGTAAGCGGTTGTACGACGCCGCCAGACGCTGAGACCTGCCGCAAACCTGACTCAAATCGTGGGGCAAACACAATCGTGTCATTGGGTCCCCAACTCGCACCGAAGAAATTTGGTGCGTCGCTGAGCGTCAGAGGCGTTCCGCCGGTAACCGCTACCTTCTTGAGCTTGCCATTCGCAACAAAACCTATCCACTCACCATCCGGGGAGAAAAAGGGACTTCTCGCTCCCTCGGTTCCGGCGATAGGCTTAGCGTCAGAGCTATCCATCGGGCGCAGGTAAAATTGCGAGCGACTCCCGTTCGAGGCCACATACAGGATTTTCGAGCCATCGGGTGAGAGAACTGCGGCATTGCCTCGCGCCTCCAGCTTTTCGTTAGGCGGCAGGACCATGGCTAGTCGCCCGGTCGACTGCGGCGGTGTCCCAAACCGTTTCAAGTTCCAAACGACGGCTCCGCTTATCATCGCGCCCAGGACGACACCGGCAAGGCCCCATGAGAGCGTGTGCAGCCAGAACCGGCGGATGCGGCCCAAGGAGACGGCCGCTGGCAATCCAGCCTGCGAGCCGCCTTCAGCGATCCACTTCATCTCGTCACACACATCGCTGGCCGCCTGCCATCTTTTCTCTGGTTCCTTAGCGAGACATTTCTTCACCACGCGGTCCAGCGCAGGCGGCGTCATTGGTTGCAGCGAAGCCATCGACGGCGGTTCGGCCTCCAGGATTTTGGCCATCACGCTGGCGGAAGTTTTGCCCTCGAATGCCTTCTTGCCCGTGGCCATTTCGTACACGACTGCCCCGAACGCGAAAATATCTGTACGAGCATCCACTTCTTTAGCTTCGACTTGCTCCGGTGCCATGTATTGCAGGGTGCCGAGGATCATTCCTTGGCCCGTGATCGCGCTCTTCAGCGTCGGAAGCTGAGAATCTGGAATGGCCGGAGTAACCTCCTGCTTCAGCTTCGCCAAACC
>PLJR01000253.1:13587-13746 GCA_003140295.1 Acidobacteriota bacterium | reverse complement strand
GTACCCGCTGCGCTCGGCCTGGTGGTACAGCAGTTTCAGTGTCGTGAGAGCTCGGTTCACGGTCGCGCCCGTCACCAGTCTGGAATCCTTCGCGTACCGCAGCGGCTCTTGCTTGCGTGCCGATTTGAAATCCTCCACCATTTCGCTCGTGATTTCATC
>PLJR01000253.1:13349-13523 GCA_003140295.1 Acidobacteriota bacterium | reverse complement strand
TCCTCGAACTTCGGAGCCAGCTTGGCCTTGGTAAATCCTGCGCGTCGGTCGAGCAAATCCGTTTTCCGTCTCGCCTCGGCCCGCAGAGCTGCCGTCTTGTTGGTAAAGCCGGACGACTCCTGCACTCGTCGGCCCTGAAATTCAAAAACGAACCACCAGATTTTCCCGCGTCGA
>PLJR01000253.1:0-13325 GCA_003140295.1 Acidobacteriota bacterium | reverse complement strand
ACGTTCCGACTGATTTTCAAAAACGGAATTCCCTTTCGCTGGCTTCTCCATTGCGCGAGGGTTTCAACAGAAAGACCAGTGATTGCGGCGACGTTCTCAGCCGTCAGCAACCGCGTTGAAGGCGCCAGCGGATCCGAGACTCTCAAGAGTTTTGCGGTGCTCGCCATTTTAGGCTTCAGCTTTCTGTGCTTAGCGGCGAAGTCGGCTCTCTATTGCCATGGCCGTTACGTTCCGGCTGGTCCGCGACGCCGACTTCAATTTGTCGCATCCGGAGCGAATTGATAGGCGCCACACCGGCAGTCGAGGATTTTCCTCTGTGACGGCCGCACCGGATCCGTCAGGATCGCCACCTGCGCTGCGCTGTCCAACACGGTTACCCGGCCGCATTCGCGGCACGTGAGAACGAAGATGCTCACTGAGCTCCGCCTTTCGGATCCAGTTCCACTTCCAGGCCCACCTGCCGCAGCCGGTCCAACATCTGAGGAACGGTGAACCCTCCGTGGATTGTCCGTGGGTTGTTCAGCCGCGAGCCAACTGCGCGCAGTTCACTTTGTACGAACTTCGAGACGTCGACAACGACAGAACACATGTCGATCGACACCGGCGGGGACTTCGCCTCATAGCGGATCAATCGGATGCCCTTGGGCAGGTGTGGGTAGGACGGAGGCGCCAGCGCGCGAAGGATCTCCAGCTTGTGTTCCTTTATGCGGGCGAGCAGGTCGTCGTCGAGTGCCTCACGCGGCTTGAGTCGAAGGGTTTCCCCGTCCACTCGAACCGCGACGCCGCGTATAGTGATCTCAGCAAGAATAGAATGTACCCNNCCGTTTTGGCGTCTAGCAGATGCTCCAAAGGGCGCCGAGTCTCCCCATAGAGCGCCATGCTCAGTAGGTTTGGCGTCCTTTGGCGAATGAGTCGAATTGAGAGATTTGGAATGAGTATCTTGGTCAAAGGACGCCACAGCCTCATGAGGAGGTTTGGCGTCGTTTGACCCATTAGGCAGGGCCCAAATCCATTTGCCGTCCTGCCCATACCCCTTGCGGCGGGCCTTGATACCGAGTCGGCTCTTCGCGCGGTCAAGTGTCCTGTCAGAAAATCCAGCCGCCCGGGCCCGGCGCCGAGCCTCCTCAGCCGAAGCTTCTCCGCCTTCGAGGAACGATCTCAGGAAATCGACCGCTTCGTCTTCGGCCGTGCGCCCTTCCGCACTGCTGGCCTGCGCCAACAGAGACGCTGCGAGATGCTCTGATTCACCCGCCCAATGGACCCGAATCGACTCGCCATGCGGTTCGATGGAGTATCGCAGGGACCGGGGGAGTGGTCCGAGGTTAGCTTTCGTTGCCGCAAGGACACGCGATACCCCTGTTTCATCGTCGGGATCTCGGGCGACTAGTAGTCCGCTACGTGCCGCCCCGATAATGCCGATTGACCCGCCACCGCGATAAATGGGGCTGGCGTCGGCCGATTTGGTAAGGTGCCGCACAACGAGAATCGCTGCCCCGATACGTTCGGCCATCCGCTCTGCGAACATCCTGATCCTTGTAAGTGTTCGTGGTCTGTGGCGGCAGAAAGGCCATCAAAGGGTCAATGATTATGAGTTTCGCCCCTACCGACACAGCAGCAGCTTCGATCGAAGCGATGTCGTCAGGAATGTCGGGCTGGCGCTCCCCACTATCTGATGGAATTGTCTGCAGAATTTTAATGCGCTCAAGGTTCGCCCCGGCTGCCTTCAGGCGCGGCACGATCGTATCTGCGGGACCATCTTCAGCATTCAAGATCAACACACTGCCATCAATTCCGGGCGCGCCGTCAGGCATCGCGCAGCCAGTCGATACCCGCGCAGCGATGTCTACGGCGATAGTGCTTTTACCGAATCCTGGATCACCATCGAGTACAGTTACCTTGCCGAGGGGGATGCGAGTTGGCCATACCCACGAAACGCGCTGTACTGTGACGTTCGAGGCCAAAATTCCTAGGGTGGCGCCATCAATGGGTGCTGCGATTTGCCCTGAAGAGTACCTGGTGACGCTCTTAGCGATGGTCGCGATTTCGCCATCAGATAGCGGCGGAGCGCATCGCTGATGATTGATTGCCAGCAGGCTCGCTCGCAGCTCAGTTTCACCGAATCCGACGTGGCGCAACTTGCCCGCGATGCTAGTTAGGGTGGCGTTGCGTTGACCGTCGGCTATTACGCTGCTTACGGAGTTTTGTGCTGGCGTGGGTGCCCGGCGCTCTTGGAACTGCTCGAAGTCGCCAAACGTGTATCGCCGGTCCCAATGCGCCTCAAGAACGATGCACTCACGCGGCGGCTGGTATTTCTGGTTGAGTGTTCCGGGCAGCCGCATGATGCGGCGATTTCGGCCGCCGCCAGGTCCGCGCCAAGCGCAACTGCCACTACTCGCAAGATCGGTTCAACGCGTTCGTGTCTCCGAAGGTGATCTTCCTGCGCACTTATCTGGCGCTGTTGGGCGCGGCCCAGAAGGCCTTCCTCGCCAGTCCATGGCGGCGTGCAATTGTCGAAGCTCTAAGATTGTTGAGTCGCTTTCCTCTGGATCATGGAAGCGGTTGTAGGTCTTCGTCAGGCCTTTGTCGCTGCTCTTCATGAGATGGGCTCTGAAGTCGTAGTAGTGCGCACCAACCTGTTGTAGCAGCGTGCGTTCTGCGCCTGATGGACGAGGAAACGTGTCAAAACAGATCGTCGTGTAACTCATCGCATCACCCAGGGTTGTGCCCACCATTCGGACCCACACCTCGTGGACCCTAGACTGAAGTACAGCGAAATCGGCGTCTTCATGTAGCAGGAGAAGGATCATTCGATCTTGAATAATTGTTCCGCGCTGAACGAACGCCAACGCGAGGTGTTGCGAGACGCAGGTCAGCGCAAGCAGCCTCCCGTACTGCTGCAGATACGGACCAGCCTCATCAACCCTGTTGGTGTGGAGCCACCAATTATCGCGATAGTTGCGCTGCTTATTGTGCTCTCGAACCGGGCGCACTCTCCCTTCAACGATTGAAAAGAGATTAGGCCATCGTCTTGCCTTGTCTTCCGACATGCTCCCAAAATCGATGACGTACCGGCCCGGATGTTGTGTCGGACTGGAATTGAAATCGTCCCCTCCAAGGTAAGCGAAAATTACGTCGCGATCACGAGGATCCTCAGATATGAGCCGCTCCATCTCCGATAGCGACGAGGAGCCGTTGGATGGCTTGTCCTCGAATACAAAGCCTGAGCCCCAGATCTTCGTTCCGCGGTAACAGATGCCCTTGTTCTCGGCCAGTGCGCTCGGCGTCGCATCCATGTGTCCAGCAAGCAAGTACGCGGAGATTCGATCTACGTGAACCCCGTCGAGCAGTGGCCGTAAACTTTTGCCGGTTTTTTTAATTTGGAGCAAGCTAGCGACAACCGCTGCATTGCCCGGCCACGGATATCGGCGTTGAGCTTGATAAAGCCGACCTCCCTGTCGCAGTACCTGTTCGAGCCCTGTGCTCCGCGTGTCACCCTGCGCCACTGTATTTGTAGCGATTATTCCGACCGCTCCTTCACGGCGGATTAATCCGAAGATGCGGCGAAGAAAAAACGCGATGATGTCGGAAAGGCTAGTAGCCGGCGAATAGTTGAGTACGAGGTAATCGTGATAGGCGAGGCCGAGCTGTCCTCCGATGAGGGTGCCTCCTAAGAAAGGCGGGTTCCCTATGACGGCGTCGAACCCCCCATTCTCGCGCGAGAATGCCTCCGGATACTCGATTTCCCAATGGAAAGGCGTGACACCTTTGTGGCCAGTCTTCAATGATCGAGCAGAATGCTGCAATTGTTCATCAAGTTCACTGTCCACAACGCCCTCTTCGGCGCGACGAAACTTTTCGGCCAGATTTTTCCGCAGGGTTTCCCGTTCCCTTGGTTTTTCTTCAGCAAAAAATGCCGCTACGACGAGATCCCCAGCGACGCGCAGGTCAACCATCTGTTCATCCGTCACCGCGAGCTTCTGGGCGAGCGTTTCGTATGGCGTTTCTTCACCGGCATCGAGAATCTGAGCACGCGCCTTCAGGATATGGCGCAACCGTGAGGGAAGATCGCGAAGAAGCGCTCCTTCTTCTTTAGGCTGCCAGTGGAGCGCCTCGATCTGATGCGCCGTGAGTCCGACTAGTGAATCGCCGCAGCGAAGCGTGTGGTCGACGAATGTAAACGGGTGATCTTTGGCGAAAGTCGAAAGCCAGAGCGACAGCTTGGCCAGGTTAACGGCGAAGGGATTTTTGTCCAAGCCATAAAGACACCGCTGAGCCACCATTCGGCGGGCGTGCAGTAGCGGGTCCTGGTCCGCCGGGATCGGCGGCATCAGGTTATGTGCGTTCCACGCCTTTTCGAGCTTCTCGCCGAGGTAGCGGCACGCTTCCACCAGAAACGCACCGGACCCCATGGCGGGGTCGCAGACCTTCAGTCCGAGGATCTGCTCCGGCATGGGGTTGTCTCCGAGTTGCGCCAGTACAGGATCGAGCGTGGTCTTGACGATAGGTTGCGTGAGCGAACGCGGCGTGTAGTGCGAACCTGACCTGCGGCGCTCCTCAGTGGGTTGGAGGTAGATGCCGTCCGTGGGAACCGTGACCGGGTCGGAGTTCTGATCGAGATAAAGCTTCGAAATGCGGCGGCGAAGTGCTGCGAGCAGTTCATCCAAAGAGGCCGCGGACTTCAGTTGCTCAATCGCCTTCCCGGTGACTTCGCAGTCGGCATGTTCTTTGAGCCATTTGGGACGGTCGGCGGGTTTCTCTGTTAGGAGATCTTCGAGGTTGACTACTAGGTGGTCGGAACCGAGTCCAATGGAGATGCCATTGGCGATTTCGACGGTGAATCCCATCATGGCTTCGTAGACAGAGCCGATTTGTTCAACATCGAGGGCACGGTAAGAGATGCGCTCACCTTCAAGGTAAAGAAGATCCTGAAGGATTCGGAAGAGGATGCGGTCGGAAAGGAGCGGCGGTTCGATTTGCGCCGTTGCGGCCCGTTTCGATTCCCATGGGCGGCCTTCGAGAAAGGGGAACGCGTCCGGATCGAAAAGTCCGCCGTGCCGAGGGGGCAAGCGCCACGAACCGTGACCGCCGCCCTCGTAAAGCAGTCGGGTGAGGGTGATAATCTGTGCCCATGCGCCGTAGCGGCTGTCCATGGTGTCCGGATATTGGCCAGTATCTGCGCGGAGGCGTTCGTACAAGCCGGAAATTGAATAGTTCTGCAGCCAAGTTTCGTCGGAGCCCATCAGGCCGCGGTCTTCGGCGTAGAGAACGAAGACCATGCGCATGAGCGTGGTGAGCATGCCGCCGTAGATGTGGTTGGGGTCATGCCGCAGAGCTTCACCGAGTATCCTGCCGTGGGCTGCGCGGTCGGCCTCCTGAAAGCCACGGACGAGTTCATTCAACGCGCGCAGTACCTGTCCGGCGAGCCGAATGGAAACCTCGTTTTGATAGCGGCGTGAGGCTTCAAGGATGGCCGGAAGGCGCTGGTTTTCGGGACCGATGAAGAGCCGGTCACTGTCAAGAACAAGGTGCAGGGCAGCCAGCATTGGCCAGTTCTGCGCCATCGTCATTTCGTGGATAGGGAAAGTGGCGTGCCCGGAGGACTCTCCCTTCGGAGCGTAGACGAGGCGGATTCGTTCGGGGGAGACGAGAAGGCCGATCGATACGCCGGTTTCGCGAAGAAGACGCTCGAAGCGAGCCTGAGGAGAGGCAATCCAACGGTTTTCCTCAGACTGAAACCCGGCCTTGTCGAAGTTGGTCCCCCAGGGTAGCTCTTCAACGAGGATCAGGTGCTCCGGCTGCCCCTTGCCTCCAAGTACGACCCAAGTGGGCCTTAGTGTTTCTCCATACTCGGGAAGGCGGGCCGAAAGATCGTCGGATGGAGTGGCGAGGTCGGACTCGCGCCAACCCCAGAATTCTCGGGTGAACGCGGGGAAGTTTTTAATGCGCAGGTGGTTGTCAAAGTCTTGGGAGAGTTTGGCGCCGGACAATTTCTTGCTGGAGGCCAACATTATGGCTGAGAACCGCTTGCGCGTTTTTTAGGGCGTGAGGAGAAACAACGGGCCTGGAGATGCGGCAAGAGCTCGGCCACATCGTGGGGCGCAGGTTCCTGTAGCTTTCGTTCGACGGCCTCTCCCACGCGGCGAACGCGGGCAGATTCGAAAGATTTCTCGAGCGCGGCGAGTGTCAGCTTTTCAGTGTCTTCGGCGTAGGGGACGAGCCGGTCCTTCCGAGCAATGGGATCGGTCCACCGGGCAGCGACAACGATGATTTCGTCGTGGAGGCGGGATGCCCCTGGGCCGTAGAGGGAAATCCGACCTAGAAGGACGATGCGGCGGATGGCGTCGTCGGTCTGGCCGACGCAGGCACGAGCGAGGTCGTTGTGGACGAAGCCTTGCGCACGCAAACGACCGAGTAGCCTCTGGACGACGCGGTGTTCGAGATGGAGATGCACCACACTCTCATCTATGTGGGTGGGGGATTGAAAAACGATAGGCCGAATGGGACTTGATGCGCGCCACTCGTAGAAATCCTGATCCTTGGATTTCGGGGCCCGAAGAGCGTCCATCGCGCGGAACCATGCTGCGCCATGAATTTCCGGGAACCGCCACCGGTCGGGGCCGCCTTTCAACGGCGGACAGTTATTTAGTTCCAGGGCGGTGGAGATCGCATTAATGAAATCTGGTGGATTAAGCCCGACGTAATCTTGGGATTCCTCGAGGTAGTCGTCCAGCGTCTCCAGTTCGAGCGAAAGATCCACTTTGCGCTTGCGGACAGACTCGAGCTCTTCGTCGATAGATTTGCGGGAAGAGGCGCCGACATCGAGCATTTCAAGCGTGGCAGCCAGGGATGGTTTGAGTCCTCCCGAGAGAAGAGCCTCAATGCGCCGTTCGAGTACGGGTGACAGGCTGCCGAGCTCTTTGCGAATGTTCTCGGTCTTGCGCACGAGTGTGCGGATGACTTGGTCTTCGGGGCGTTGAGTGAAGATGAAGTAGTGGCACCGGACTACCGGTTCGCGCTGGAGCTTACGGTCAATGCGCCCATTGCGCTGTTCCATGCGGGAGGGGTTCCAGGGAACATCGAAATGGAAGAGGTCAGCGCAATAATTCTGGAAGTTGACGCCTTCGCGGGCGGCGTCAGTGGCGATGAGAATGCGGAGCGGGTGGAGTTCGGGCGAGGCATTGAATGCTTTCTTGATCTCGTCGAGGCGTACGCCACCGGGACCACCCTGATAGGTGGCAATGCGCTCTTCGGCGCGGTCAGTACTCGCAAAGGCGGTTTCAAACTGCTGTCGGAGGTACGTTTTTGTTTCCGTGAATTCCGTGAAGATGAGAACACGGCGTTTGTTCCAGGAACCGTCCGGATTGAGGAGATTTTGTCGAATCCAGGGGATGAGACCCTCCTTACGGTCAGTAAGACGTGGGTCGCACAGGTGGCGTGATTGACTGGCTATCTCGGCCATGCGGTCAAGGATGGCGACCACTTCCTGAGAGATTTCTTGTGATCCCCTGGAGCGTTCGGTTGCGATAGCCACGGCCTGTTCAATCCCTTCAGTGACTTCTTGTTCTGGGCGATCGGCGCGATCGTCATCGGCGTCTGGGGTACTCAGTTCCGTCAGAAGAGTTGCCGTTACCTCGGGTTCTACTTCGGCTTTGGCAGCAAGTTTCTCCATGCTCTTGCGGTGAACCCTCAAAGTGGAGTCAAAGGCCGCGATAGAAGAGAAGAGGCGTTTTTGTAAAGTCGTAATGACGAGGTTGGCAGCGGTTTGCTGTGAGTGAGGGCTGCCTTCAAGGCGTTTATCTCGCGAAGCGCGGTATTGGGTCAAAAGCCGCATCAAGGCGAGTTCGGGCGCTTCTTCGGGCAGTCCCGAAATATCGTGCTGGATGACATCGCGCTTCGGCAAGCCCAAGTCCGGGACGAGTTCGCGGAGTTCATCTTTGAGACGACGGACCATGACCTGGTCGAGTAATCGCGGGTCCTTGATCTGTTCGCCGCGGATGAAGCGCTGGGGATCGAGCATGGCGAGGAGCGCCGAGAAGCTGTTGGAGTGGCCGTTGTGCGGCGTCGCCGAAAGGAAGAGGCGGTGTTCGAAAAGCGGAGTGAGTTCGCGCATGCCGCGAGTGAACTGTGAGTCGATAGCGTAGGCCGATGAGGTGGCCGGGGCGGCATGGTGCGCTTCGTCGAGGACGAGCATGGAGCCGGAGCGGTGATGGTCGAGCCAGTCGCGCAGAGGCGAGGCATATTGCTCGTCGCGCAGTAGGGAGTGGGAGACGATGAACTGCGAATTGGTCGTCCACGGGTTGATCGCGTAACCGCGTTCGCGGCGGCAATTGAAGAGATAGTCTCTGTCGAAAATGACGAAGCTCAGGCCGAAGCGAGTCTCCATTTCGCTCTGCCACTGGGTGACGAGAGAGGCCGGGCACGCGATGACGATGCGCTTCACCTTCTGACGCATGATCATTTCGCGGAGAATGAGACCGGCCTCGATCGTTTTGCCGAGTCCGACGTCGTCGGCAATGAATAGATTGACGCGCGGCATCTGAAGGGCCTTTTTCAGCGGCTCCAACTGGTAGGACATGATCTGGATCCCGGCGCGGTGCGGCGATTGGAATAGTCGCGGATTCGTGGAGGTTACGAGGTTCCAGCGAAGCGCGTGGAGGTAAGCAGAGAAGACGTGCGGTGCGTCGAAACCCTTGCGGGCGAGATGTCCCCAGTCAGATTGCTGCAAGATCTGAGCATCGACCTCGCGTTCCCACAGGACGGAGAGGCGCTCACCTTGGGCGTCATCCTCCAAGCAGGAAAGATCAACCAGCGTCTGTTCCCAAACGGGTTCACGAGCGGATTCGACGGCTTCTACCAAATACCGGCGACTGCGAACCTTTACGACTTGTCCAGGTGATAGCAAAAATTAGCCTTTATGGCTTGCCGCGACCGAGGGGGGGACCGGGGTGCCAAATCACTTATATCAGTATTGCCGGATCTAATGATGCGGTTTTAGTGACTCACAAGGCCGGCTTTCGCTATCGTAATGATCACAGATCGCTGGATTGTCAGAAACAATCGATTTCGCGTAAGCAGTCGACGAGTTTGGAGCGCTGTACCAAAACACATGATTTGATACGGCTAGTTTTTGGTAAAAGGGGCCGCAAGCTTTCTATAACTTACGGCTACCTGATAAGAGACCCTTTGGTACGCTGCCCGGCGCAGGCTCCTTTGTCCAGAACTCTCAATTGCATCGCCGCTAAGCGGTCATCCACTTCCGCAGTGTCTCGCGGCTCACTGGCAAGCCCTCCTTGGCCAAGTGCTCGGCGGCGAGAGTGGGCCCAAAATCAGCATAGCGTTGGCGAACTCGCGCCAGAATCTTCTGCTCCCAAGCCGCGGCCAACTTGCGGTTCGAGGGCCGGCCACGGAGCCGGTGAACGATTCCTCCATCGCCGTGCTCGCGCATGCGGATCAGCATCCGCCGCACCTGGCGGTCGGTCCGTTTCAGCCGCTGCGCGGCCTCTACTTGCGTCAAATGCTTTTGCTCCACCTCATGCAATACTTTTAGCCAGTCCCGTTCTCGTTGGCTCA
Organism: Acidobacteriota bacterium; assembly: GCA_003140295.1. GTDB lineage: Bacteria > Acidobacteriota > Terriglobia > Acidiferrales > UBA7541 > Palsa-189. The sequence goes on along the minus strand of PLJR01000253.1, from coordinate 3,755 downwards.
ACTCGATGCGCTCCGTTTCCATCGGCCCCTCGGCCACCTATGAAACCGGACATTCCTACTTTGCACAAACCGGACATTCTCATTTTGCAGCGACACAAGTGCCTAGCCCCTTGATTTCTGAATCTGAGCCAACGTAGTATGGGTATCAATGGGAGACAACAGGCATTGCTTATGAAGCCCGCGCATCCAGCTACGAATCGTTCGGTAAAAGCACAGCGTTTTGGGGCTTGCTTGCATCGAACGGTTGTTTTGTTACTGCTTCTTGCAATTCCAGGGCTATCAACGCTCGCGAAGAACAGTTGGTACTTACCGCAATCGGATACCGGCCATTACCTCACTGGCGCGATTAAGTTGAAAGTAGCCCATTCGCCGATCCTTCTCGATCGGGAGCCGCTGCGCCTTATTGCCAAGGTTGCTCCTCCGCCGCCGCGGGTTCGTACCCGTCAGCAAGCCCAGCCCACACCTGCTCTTACGTGCATCAGCCTGACCATTTCTCTGCAGCATCGATCCCCTCCTCCTTCGCTCACCTAGCAGAACTGCGTTTTTCCAGGACCATTCGTTTCTCTTCGCTGTTCGATTGCGGGCCTGATCGTCGCCGGCTCTTTAAAAGCCGCGTTCGTTGGCAGGAGCCCTATGAAGACAAATCGATTGGTGCTGACCAAAATCGAGCAGCTGCGCCGTTTGGATTCTTGCACAGTCGCCAATGCGGTAGAGTCATTCGAAGTGCGATTGCGCAATACCGGCTTTACCAATTCCAGCGTTACTGCCCGCGGCGAGTTTCTGAGCCAGTCGTACGCCGCAGACTCTGCGTTCGTACTTGCGAGGTAACTCTGGCCACAGTGATTCAATCGTGACACCAGGGGGTGACGGGCATGTGGTTTGTACATTGTTGAAGTTGAAATCGAATTCCGACTAAAGAGGCAGCCAATGAGTATTCCTGAACGGTTTATTCAGCGACCGATCGCAACCGGGCTCGTAATGATGGCGATCCTGCTGTTCGGGATAGCAGCTTACCGTCTCTTGCCGGTGAGTGATTTGCCGAACGTGGACTATCCGACGATCAATGTGAATGCAAGCCTGCCCGGCGCCAACCCGGATACCATGGCAGCGGCGGTTGCATTGCCGCTCGAAAAGCAGTTCTCAAACATCGCTGGACTCGACTCGATGGTCTCCTCAAATAGATTCGGCGCGACGAATATTACTTTGCAGTTCAATCTGAATCGCAACCTCGACGGGGCCGCTCAGGATGTGCAGGCCGCCATTTCGCAGGCTTCGCGACAGTTGCCGCCGAACATGCCGGCGCCGCCCTCGTATAGCAGGCAAAACCCGGCCGATTATCCGGTCCTCAATGTGGCTCTCACCTCGGCTACGCTGCCGCTTTCCGCAATGGATGAGTATGCCGAGACGTTGATTGCGCCTAGCATCTCGACGGTGAACGACGTCGCGCTTGTGCAGGTCTACGGGCAATTTAAATATTCTCCGCACATTCAATTGGATCCCCAGGCGCTTGCAACCAGGCAGGTCGGCATTGACGATGTCGAGAACGCTCTCACCACTGGCAATGTAAACCTCCCGACCGGCACGCTCTGGGGACCTCAGCGCGCGCCGACCGTGCAGACCGACGGTCAGCTCTACAATGCGGCTGATTATGCCCAGTTGATTGTGGCTTACCGTAACGGCGCTCCAGTACGGCTTTTCGATCTTGGCCGGGTCATTGACAGCGTCCAAAATGACAAGAACCTGAATTACTACTACGACGCGAACTCCCCTCACGGCACGATCGCCATACAGCTCGCCATCTTCAAGCAGCCTGGCACGAATGCAGTGCAAGTGGTGGACGGCGTCAAGGCGCTGCTACCCAGCCTGAAGGCGCAGCTGCCGCCGTCGGTTGTGATGTATACCCTTTTCGATCGTTCGATCACGATTCGCAGCTCAGTGAATGACGTGAAGTTCACGCTCGAGCTTGCGCTCTTCCTGGTGGTCATGGTCATCTTCCTCTTCTTGCGGAACTTGTCGGCAACGATAATCCCAAGCCTCGCGCTTCCGTTCTCCCTAGTGGGCACCTTTGCCGTAATGTACCTGTGCGGCTATTCGCTCGACAATCTTTCCCTTATGGCGCTGACGCTCTGTGTGGGCTTTGTCGTGGACGACGCAATCGTGATGCTCGAAAATATCGTCCGCCATATGGAAAATGGCGAAGGTGCAATGGAGGCCGCTATCACTGGTTCGGAGGAGATCGGCTTTACCATCCTTTCGATGACGCTATCGCTTTCGGCTGTGTTTATTCCGGTGCTGTTCATGAGTGGTGTGCTAGGCCGGCTACTGCACGAGTTCGCCGTGACGATCATGACGGCAATCCTGGTGTCAGGCTTCGTTTCCCTCACGCTCACGCCGATGCTTTGCAGCCGCTTCTTGAAACCACATCACGAGGTGAAGCACGGTCCCCTATTCAATGTCTTTGAGTCCATGCAGGTAGGGCTCGAAAAAGGGTACGACCGTTGCCTGCGGGTTGTCCTTCGGCATAAGTTAGCGACCATGATGGCATCCTTGCTCCTGCTGGTCGGTACGGCGTACCTATACGTGATTATCCCGAAGGGCTTTCTGCCAAGCGAAGATATCGAACAGATTAATGGGACAACCGAGGCCGTTGAGGGCATTTCATTTGACGCGATGGCGGAGCATCAGAAGCAAATCGCCGAGATCCTGGTGCAGGATCCCGCAGTGGCCTACGTCATGTCAGGAGTCGGCCAGGGTGGGAGAACCATGAACCAAGGGAATCTCAACATCCGCCTGAAGCCGCGCTCCGAACGTCCGCAGGTAGACCAAGTCATCAACGAGTTGCGCCCGAAGCTCGCCACCGTACCAGGGGTCACAACATATCTTCGGAACGATCCTCCGATCCGTATCGGCGGCTTACAAAGCAAGGCCCTCTACCAGTTCACTATACAAAGCCCGAATACTAAGGAGCTTTATAGTGCAGCGCAGGATTTCACTGCTAAGATGAGCGGCCTGCCGGGCCTGGCGGACGTCAGCAGCGATCTCCAGATCCGAAATCCCCAGATAAACGTCGAGATCGACCGCAACAAAGCTTCTTCATATGGGGTAAACGCCAGCCAGATTGAAGACGCGCTGTATTCCGCTTACGGCCAGCGCCAAGTCTCCACTATTTTTGCTCCCAACAACCAGTATTTTGTCATCCTTGAGCTCGAACCGGAATACCAGCGCGACGCGAACGCGATTTCGTTGCTCTACATCCATTCCAAAACCGGGCAACTCGTACCGCTCAATGCTGTGGCGAAACTTACTCCGACACTGGGACCGCTTTCGGTGAATCACCTGGGGCAACTACCTGCGGTAACGATTTCGTTTAATCTGAAGCCCGGTTCCTCGATTGGTGACGCAGTGACCGAGATCAAGGAGTTGGCGCTGCGTTCCCTCCCAGCGACAACCCGCACGACCTTCCAGGGCAATGCGCAGGCGTTTCAATCATCACTTGCCGGGCTTGGAGTTCTGCTGCTGATGGCTGTCATAGTGATCTACATTATCCTTGGCATTCTTTATGAAAGCCTGATCCATCCCATTACGATTCTTTCGGGATTGCCCTCGGCGGGCTTCGGCGCCCTGCTGACACTTTATCTTTTCCACGTTGCGGCGCAGAAGGGCTGGATATCTCCGCTGCTGGATATGAGTCTAGACGTCTACGGGTTTGTTGGCATTATTATGCTCATCGGTATCGTCAAGAAGAATGCCATCAT
>PLJR01000241.1 GCA_003140295.1 Acidobacteriota bacterium | reverse complement strand
CCACGAACCTGAAGTCGATTCAAGTTACCGGCGACGGATTTTTAGCCAAAGTGGGTGAGCAGTACAACCTCACAGACGGCTGGCCGCAATTTGAGGTTACAGACTTCACGCGCACGATCGACTACGACGCCAAGTATATGCGCCTGGACTATGACCAAAAGCAGGGAAACTACAATTCGAACGGCAATCCACCAGTGCCGGAGGCTCACGTCACAAGTATCATGAGCGGCAATTTCGCATGGGACGTGAAGGGTGATACGCCCGTGCCCTACACGCGCATGTATCTCGATGGCATTCCCTACTCCGATCTGCGGCAACTCGAGATGGTGCTCACTCCGCACGGATTTATAAAGGCGGCGTTGGCCGCCACCGACGCGACCGCCATCACGCAACCCATCGTAGGTCCCTCGGATTTCGGGCTCTCGGCGTTTGGCCAGTGGGTGACGATTGTCTCCTTCCACTATGGAAAGTACAGAGTCAACGGCACGATCAACGATAAGAATCTCGTCGAACTTACCGGCACGTGGATTGCGAACCCTGTCTATGGCGACATGACCTATGAAATGCGCTACACACAATACAAGGATTACAACGGCGTGATGTTTCCCGGGCTAATCCATGTCCATCAGGGCGATCCCAGGATTAACACTGGGGAAAATTATTTTCAGGTCTACATAAAAGATGTTCAGCCCAATCTGGTTGTGAACAAGATTCCGGTTCCTGAAGTGGTGCGGACGGCAAAACTCGATCCGGTCAAGGTGGACACGCAGAAGCTNNGAGGAAGTTCATAAACTCGTTCCGGGTAAAATGATTCGGTACGTGGTCAATACCAATCACCACATGGGTTATGCTGGTGGTCTCCGCACGTATTTCTCGCAGGGCACCACGGTGGTAACCCACGAGTCGAACAGAGATTATTATGTCGGAATCCTGTTCAGTCCGTTTCCGAGAACTTTGGCCCCGGATCGGATGACAATATATAACCCGATGTACATGATCAGCCGCCGGCCTCCTCCGATTCAGACTGTGGGCGGCACGACGATGATGGGGGGGACCGTCATCAGCGATGACGAGCGCCAGATGCAGATCTGGCATGTGCAGGACATGGCGTACGAAGTGGGAGAGAGTTACCTCAAGATCCCCGGTCCATCGTTGGCCAGAGGTAATCACTCTGCTGACATGTTGATGGCCTATCTCCCGAAAGAGAAGATTCTGATAAACGCGGATCTCTATGTACCACCAGAACCGGGTGCAAAACCAACTCCTCCAACTACTGGCATGCGAACGTTGTATCTAAATATGAAGAAGCTGAAGTTCGATGTTGCACAGCATGTCTCCATCGTTGGGCAGCGGGTCGGGACAAACGACGAGTTCGTGAAGCTCGTCGGTAACGCTCAATAGACGAATTCCTTAAGGTACGCGCATCACTCAGGCGGAACGGCATTCTCGCCAGGGACTCGGGACAACTCCACAGCAGTTGTCATCTCGGCGGCAAGTTCCATCGCTTCATTTGTATCGTTAACCGCTATCAGTCTCGTCTCTTCGAACGTCACTTCGGTAGTTGTGCCCGGGTTCTTCGCCGAAATGAGAATTCCATGGTTCGGACTCGGCGGGAGGGAACCATGCTCAATAACTCCCGGGGATAAGTTTACGAAATATCCTTGGTCGCAGTTTCCATACCTCCCTCGCCAAATGGTTTCGTCCGGCGTTTCGGACCAATGTTTTCCTTGGGGATAAGCGGCGACGACAGCGGCCAGACTCAAATAGAGAATTGACAGTGTAATGCGCATTTCTAACCACCCTAACAGAAAAGCAGAGGGTCGCTCGGCTCAGTGCCTGATAAGTCGGGTGGTCTCAATGGGTCGACGCAACACTTGCTTGCAGTCTACTGGCCGGAGCCTCAAATCCCAAAGTCTTTCGCGGACGCCCATTTAAACGCAGCGCTACCTTGTCGAGCTCTGCTTGCGTATAACCGAACAGGTCGGTTCTTTTAGGGAAGTACTGGCGCAGCAGGCCATTGGTGTTTTTCGTTGGTGCCACGCTGCCAAGGGCTCTGCGGATCACAGAAGTAGACTTTCACATCCGTGGCCACCGTGAAGCTCTTTAAGGCACTAAGTTCAATCCTCTCAGGTGGCAGCAACGGGCCAATGGGAACAAGGTTACTGAGACAGATCTGTGCTGTTATCGAGCGTTTTCCCCTCGCGCTTGCCATATCCTGACAACTCAGTGCGGACCTTCGTTTGAAGGAGCCTGCTACCATTCCAGCGCATCGTGACGATATCAATTGCAGAAACGCAGCAGTGGGCATCACCTTGCAGATAGCGGGCAGATGGAAATGTAATTGTGTTGGTTTTTGTCTCGAATAGTCTCTTGAATGGTTCGTATGGGCCACCGTAATGCCAGTCCCAATCCACTTGTTGCACGACGCTTAGACGATCCCCGGAAAGTTCAAAAACCTGTGCAATACCCAATTGGCTGGAACTTCCACCAACGGACTCCCATTTCGAAAGCACCAGAGCGTATTGCGCTTGGGTTCCAGGCGACGAAGGCAAGAAGTAGATCGAATCAACACTGACAGACTCACCACCAACGTTTTGGAACTCCGCTTTGAATTTGCCATTCGTGAGCTGGGCCCTCTCGTCTGGGCCATTTTCATCAAACTCATGCAACGTGAGATTCCGAAAATCGGCCTGGCGAATGGTTCGGTAGGTTCCCGGATATGTGTAACTCACAGTGATGTCGTGGAAAGTAGACTGCGCCCCGGCAGACGATACGCAAGCCATCAAAATGCAAACCACTGACGCCGTGCGCAATAGTCGCAGTCGAAGCATCGGCATATTTCAGGGCCTCATCAGGGTGCCTTGATATTATGCCTGATAAGTTGACTTACGGAATGTGGAATCGCGTTTCAGTTGACTTCCCACGAACCGGTATTCCCCACTGGTGTAGGTCCTCCAGCGCCAGACCGCTGTAGGCCCACAGTTGCCGCTTGGTACGGAAGCGCTGTGGCGTCTGCATGAGCGCGATCAGGAGGGCTGCCCGAATGGGGCCCGATCGAGGGAATCCGGCATAGCAACTTCGTTGCGCTGTGTTTCCGCGCCTCGGCCAATAGCTCGCGTCGCGCTTGCCGGCGCAGAGCTGCTAAGGCGACCGGGTTGAGCTTATTCAGGTACAACAGCGGCTTTCATCGGGGCGTTTTTGCGCGGATCACACACCAGAACTTCGGCGACATGCGGCTTGAGCAGGTTGTTCAACCACGCCGCGCAGGTTCCTTCTTCCAAGGTCGGTTTTCTGTTTCTCGGTTACGTTCTGCTCGGAAAGGCGATTTTCCCACCCAAAACGCGCGAATACGGCACGTACAAACTTCGTATGTTTGTCTCAAAACGGCGTCTTGGTGAGTAATAGGTCACAAATCTTTCAAAGGCTCACGGGTTGCCGCATGGTATTCGGCGACAGCAAGGGTCGCAAATCCACAGAGTTTCTAAAGAATCCGTAAACGACTTGTGAAAAGTTCGGATGACAAAGGAACCGAACACAGGTCAGTTGGGCTACCTCGGAACACGCGCGTGTGAGTGTTTCTGCTGATAAAGGGCGCCGATGGAGAGGGCTTATCGCCGCTGTGGATCAGCGTATCCTAAAGTCACTCCCTTCCTATATTAACTGATATATTATATATACTGTATGGTTATAGAAGTGCCCTGTGCCTGTATTTGTAGATTGCTCCAATCGATTAATTGGTGTTGACAAGAGGCAGTGGCAAGTCGCATGTTGGCCGCGTAGCGCGAAGTTGACACGGTGCTTGAAGAAGAAAGTCGGCCCTAGAGAAGCACAGCAACGAATCACGAGAGACGAATCGCTGCTCCTTCAGCCCAGGTTTAGGGCCTCACCGGCTTAGCTCTCTTCAAGGTCAGTCATTCTTCGGGCCTCCTCTCCCTGTCGAGAGCATCACACAATTTCGATCCGAACGTAGCCGTGGTGTGGGTGTGTACTTAACCGCACGACTCCATCACAGCAATCAGGGAGGCGCGCATGGATTACCGCGTAGAAGGTTGTTATGTCAGTGGTCAACAATTGATTCGACGGATCAAACTTGGAAAGAAGAAGCTAATCGACCGATGGAAACGTGCATCTATCGGCCTGTTTAAGGTTGGAGTCATCAGAAAGACCAGTCCAGTAAGACAGATGTTCACGGCTGCGATCACTGCCGTTCTGATATGCGCTCCTCTGTATCCGCAAGGCAATGCGGGCCGAATCTTGGGTGTTGTAACAGACCAGCAGGCTGCCTCCGTACCTGATGTCAGCGTAACTATTACAGATACTCAACGAGGACTTTCCCGCTCTCTTAAGACGGATGATGCGGGTGAATTCAACGCTCCTAACCTATTACCCGGCACCTATTCTGTCCGCGTGGAAGCGCAAGGATTTAAACCTACCGAGCGCACTGGCGTCACATTGGAGGTCAATCAGGATCTGCGGGTCGACATTCGGCTGGAAATTGGGACGGAAACTGAAAAGATCGAGGTTTCCGCAGACGCACCGGTAATTGAAACCACTGGTGCCGAAATCGGTGGAACGATCCCGAACACCGTGATGAACGAGCTTCCGTTGAACGGCCGCAACTTCCAGAGTTTGATCACCATGCGTCCAGGCATGACGATCTATCCAGGTGGCGGCTCGTGGACTCAGAGCACTGACGGCCTTCGTCCGCATGACCAGATCTATTTGGTCGACGGTGTGAACAGCAACGATCCATGGATCGCCATGAGTGTTATGAACGCACCTTTGCTGGCAGGAGACGGCGGCACAATGCTGCCCATCGAGGCCATCGATGAGTTCAGGTCGGAGGTCAATCCTCCGGCCGAATTCGGCTGGAGGCCCGGTGACGTCATTAACGTCAGCATCAAGTCGGGTACGAACAGCACGCATGGCTCGGCCTTCGCGTACGGTCGTAGTCAGGCGTTCGATGCGCGCGATTATTTTGCAGCGCCACCGCCAGCGCTGGCACCGCCACTGTCGCTCGAGCAGTTCGGAGGCAGTTTAGGCGGCTCCATAAAGAAGGACAAACTGTTTTACTTTGTGGATTACGAGGATCAGCGTTATTTGGTCGGTAGTCCGGCACAGCACGATGCCCCAATAACGGGCGGTGTGGCGTCAACGGTCTATACGGCTTCCGCGCCTGGCCTAATTGGCGCCTGCCAAGCCGCATTGGCCAGCGCACACGGTGTCGCAGCTGTGAGCGCACAAATGGCAGGCCTCAGTAAAAGCTGCGTGCCATTGTCAAACTACCCCGGTCTGTTTCTTCCGAATAACACAGGAGCCGTGGGTATCGAAACAGCTTTCAATGGCGTGAATCAGATCGACTCGGGCGTAACAAAAATTGACTACAACCTTAACGACAAGCACCAGTTGCACGGTTCCTATTTCATCAGCCAGGGGAACGGGCTGGTCGTCGACAGCCCGCCTAAACAGACCGCTATCCCGTGGCTTTCCTCGCAGTACGCCCGGTCCCAAGTAGGCTCCGGGAGCTGGATCTGGACGAAGAGCTCGTCTGTGGTTAACGAAGCCCGTGTTGGCTACTCCCACTATTACCAACATTATTTGGCCAACGACAGCACCCAGAATCCTGCGAACTACACCTTCAATGGTTCAACCTACAATCTCAACACCGGGCAGACGAACCCCACGTTTTTTGGAATGCCTTCAATCACCTTTCAAAATTTGCCCTTCTATGGGCTGGGATCGGGAACCTACCAACTCGTAGGCCCTGACGGAATCCTGCAGCTATTGGACCACGTCTCGGTTTTGCGAGGCACGCATGCCTTCAAATTCGGCGGAGAGGTTCTGTCCATGAAAAATACCGTGGCCTTCCCGAACGGAAGCGCTAAGGGCACAGTTCGTTTCGCCGACCTTCCGAGCTTTTTTAATGGCATTCCAAACAAGGCAAGTTTTCTTTCCGGAAATTTCCAGAGGCACTTAAGTACCCAAGGATACGCAGCCTTTTTCCAGGATGATTGGCACGTCAAACCAAGAATCAACCTGAGACTAGGACTGCGCTACGAGATCGATACGGTCCTTAAGGACGCCAACAACCTGCTGGGCAACTTCGATCCACACTCCGCGAACGGTCTCGTACAGGTTGGCAACGCAATCAGCTCGCCATACAGCGGCGACCATCACAACTTCTCGCCGCGCATCGGTGTCGCTTGGGACGTTAAGGGCGACGGGAAGACCGTGCTTCGGGCCGGAGGAAATATCATATTCGAACAACTTACCAACGACGTGTTCGTGGGATTAGTTACCATTCCGACCGGAGTGGCGCTTTACGCCAATGGCACGCAGATTCCGAATACCGGAACGATCAACTCAGCGGCCACAACTTACACGGGTGCCGCAGTAAAGGGCAATAAACCCGGCGACATCGCATTTGACTGGGTCAATAACGGGCCCAGCACACCGCTCTTCAGCATCGCGCCGGCGTGTGGTGACAACACATTTACCGTCCAGGCCACCGGTTACACTCCTACGCAATGCGCCATCGCCGGGGTCAATCCTAACCTTCGGTCGCCCTACGTGACGACATGGACGTTGAGTTTGGAGAGAGCTATCACAAACAACCTTGGGTTGGAGCTTGCCTACATAGGTAACCATGGCACCAAATTGATATCCATGAACGACATCAACGAAGCGCCCATTGGCTCCGGCTGGACGCCGGCCGCCAAGGCATCTTGCCTCGCTAGCGCGAGCGACGCCACGCCATACGACAACTGCTCGCCTGATGCGGCAGCGGAACAAGCAGCACGACCGTATAACGCAAAGTTTCCGTATCTGAGTTACATCAACCAACTGGGAAACGGTGACGTCTCGAATTACAACGGTCTACAGGCAACTCTTACGCAAAGGACGTTCCACGGCCTGTCGTTCGTTGCGGGCTATACGTATTCCCACGCACTTGACGACTCGTCGGACAATTGGGGGACGCTCCACGTACCGATTGGCACGAACAAATCGTTATATACGAACAGTGATTTTGACATTCGGCACCGTTTTACGCTCACTACCACCTATGCGTTACCGGGGAGGAGGGGGTTTGCGCAAATGTTAGAAGGTTGGTCGCTTAACTCCTCGGTAGTTCTTCAAAGTGGTTTGCCATGGGGTGCCGGGGATGTCTCAAACGATTTCAGCGGAACTGGAGAAATAAATAATCGCGGCAGCCAGCTTGAAGGATGGGACTTTATTGGCAACCCCTCCGATTTCACCATGGTGCACGGCTTTACGGGGAACAACGGCGGTGCGACCACAGGCGGGACAGGAGGAGTGCCCTATTTCCCCGCGAATAGCAACGCGAACTGCCAAGCGGCAGCCCTCAAGCTGGACGGAGGAGCATCAACGGGTTTGGCGCAAGCGGCGCTTGCGAACAGCGGTTGTTTTGCTTTGGGCAGCTCCATACTGATCCCACCCGCATATGGAAGCGCCGGGCTTGTGAGTCGCAACATCTTTCGGGACACTGGCTATAAGAACTGGGATTTCTCGGTGAGCAAAACGTTTACGTTCAAGGAGCGTATCCGGGCGCAGTTCCGCGCGGAGTTTTTCAACATTCTCAACCATCCCAGTTTTGCGAATCCGTATGGAGGCCCGAGCGGCGGATCGGGGGCCAACGATCCGTCGTCCGGACCGGGATATGGATGCGGTTGCGTCACGATGGATGAAGGCGGGCAAAACCCCGTGCTTGGGTCCGGTGGCCCGCGCGACATTCAATTGGGTTTGAAACTCCTCTGGTGAGGTCTCCGCGGACGGGTAAGGACTAAGCGCGCCCTTGGCCTTACGTGAGCCAGCACACAGTTCATCAGCACGTGGGCACAAGCTAGACATTCGCGTCAAGCAAGGCAGCCAACGGAACTGCAGTTACCATTTCGTTATATCTGCAATGTCAAGGAGGATTACGTTGAGAAAGAAAATTACAGATTCCCAGGCACTCACTAACACCCGCGAGTTGAAGAAGGTGAAAAAGCTCGGCTCCGCACCGATCAATCTTCTGTTCATGGTGTTGCCATTTGCATTTGCATTGGCAATATCAATGCTGGTGGCTAGTCGCGCCCAAACTGCGAGTGCCGGTCAGAACGTTCCAAACTCCAGCAACGCCGGTGCGTCGCGCTTTCACCTCGAGGAAGCGACAATCGATGATGTCCACCGTGCAATACGCGAAGGCCAGATTACCTGCCATGGGTTGATCGAGGCTTACTTTGCTCGTGCCAAAGCCTACAACGGCGTGACCAACAAGCTTGTCACTGCGGACGGTAAAGACGTTCAACCCGCTCCTGGGATTGTTCGCGCAGGCTCGCCGCTGAAGTTTCCGACTCAGACCTTAAAAGCCTCTGTCGTATTCCCCGACTTCGACTCGTACGCAGGACCTCCAATCGAATTCGGCCGGCTGGAGCCGACGGCGACCGACCCATCGGTCTATCAGGAGTACGGCATGACCGTCGGGATGCCGAACGCCGGCCAAGTGAACGGCCTGCAGACGATCAACATCCGCGGCGAGCGGTCGGTTACCTGCAAAGGCGCCTTCGACACCGCACCGTCCAAGGGCCCCTTGCCCCCCGGTGCTCCGAAGGTCTGCGAGGAATTTCGCAAGCTGCCCGACTCGCTCGAGCGAGCCGCCCAACTTGACGCGCAATACGGCGCGAAACCCGATCTTGCGAAAATGCCTATGTACTGCATTCCTTTTGCGTTTAAGGATCCGTACGACACGATGGACATGCACACAACGGGGGGCGCCGATGCCCGGTACGATATCGATTTTCCCGCTCGGGATCACACCCTGGTAGCGGAGTTGAGAAAGAAGGGTGCGATCATTTACGCCAAGTCCGTCCTTACCGAATACAACGGGCGCGGAGGCGATCCGGGCGGAAAAAACAAGCCGGCCAAGGTGCTGTATTCTACGCTGGGTTATCAGCGCAGCACTTGGGGAGGAAATCCATCGAGCGTATATGATTCGACACGTGCTGCTTCCCTTGGATCGAGCTCTGGATCTGGCGCGTCCGTAAGTGCGAATCTGGAAATGTGCGGCATATGCGAGGAATCCCGCGCATCCTGCCGCGGTCCCGCCAACCACAACTCCGATGCGTTGATTCTTCCCCAGAAGGCGATGATCTCATTCGCCGGCGGTGCCATCGGCTCCGACATGTACGTGGATCGGGCAGGAATCCATTGCCGCACAGTTAGGGACGCTGCCAAGGTGCTGGATGCATTGCGCGATCCTGTCAACGGCTACTATGACCCGCGCGATGTTATGACCACGGTGCCACGATCGAGCATTCTGGAAAAATCCTACGCAGCCAGCGCCGCGACTTCCGGCATGCCGGGCTCATTGAAGGGCATGCGCATTGGGATTATTCGCGAATCGATGCTGACTTTCCCGGGAGTAAAAGCTGACGAGCCGATCGTCCAGGCCGCCACCAGGGAAATTAAGGAAGTCCTGGGCAAGCGCCTTGGGGCGACACTCGTCGAATCCGTAGACCCGGACTGGAAGGACGATCCCGAGATTGAGAACATGAACCCAACGTATTCCCAGGCGCTCGCTCAGCTCGTGCCGGTCATATTCCCGGAGATTCTCTTTCGATTGACTCGCGACGGCAAACCCGAATTCCCGGAATTCGCCGCCGCGATCAAGCCAACTCAGTTTGCGCCGGGCAAAACGTTCGGTACAGGCACCATGAAGCCCATCGATTACATGGAGGCGCTCGCAAATGGTCGCGTAGCGATCCCGAAGAATCTCAACATCCGCGTGATCCAGCAAGAGGCGGAGTCGATGAACTTCCACTATATGTTTTCGAATTACGCGCAACGGCGAGCCGCGGACTGGCGGGCTCGTGGATTCATGGAGACCCTCATAGATTGGCCGGCATTGAATGCTCGTTCCAAATTCTGGGGCGACGATCAGCGCGCGGCTTTTAAGAATTGGGAAGAGGTCGATAACATGCTCAATCCACTCGGCGAGCGACAGGGAATCGCGGAGCGTGCCCAACTTCGCGAGCTCTTGCGGCGCGTCGAAATGAAAGTCATCTACGAGAACCGCCTTGACGTTCTCGTTCGTCTGCACACTTCTTTGCCGCCTGGCAAGATTGGCCTCGCGGAATGGCCGCAGCCTGAAGGGGATACCAGAGGCGAAACTGCATTTGGTCCCAATGCTGGTTTGACCGAGGTGCTGGTTCCTGCGGGCTACGTTCAAACGGCCTATGACGCCGTCTTCAAGTTGAGCCAGGACAAAAAGCGATATGTCGCCGCCAACAGCGATACGCCGACGACGATACCTGCGCCCGGTCTGCCGTTCTCTCTCGTATTCAGGTCTGAGCCCGGGAAGGAAGATCTGACTCTTAAGGTAGCATCTGCATACGAGGCCGCTTCGAAACGTCGAGTTTCGCCACCGTCGTTTGGCCCTATACCCGGCGAGGAAACCATTCTGAGAGATTCGCAGGCACGCCAAACAGCGGCAAGACACGTTAGGGCCCCGGCAGTCACCGCGGAAGTCGCAACGGGCAATCGGTAGCGACCGACGTATCCACGGAAACTCGTGGGACCACGGGCCACGGAGATCCTACGGTCGTCAAACTTAAAGGGGGCCGAACGCGGTTTCGGCCCCTCCCCTCGAACCGGCAGGCGACTATTATCAACTTTATTAATAGAGCTGATTGGAATTTTGAGTTTCCCTTTTTCGACCGCGAGTCGGCAAACTACATTTGGATAAGAGTATTTTTATGCAAGTGGGCCACACCCCGCCTTTCCTCGTCGAAACGACGGTCTCCACAGCGGCGTGAAGTTGGGAGTTTCGCACATCATCCCTCCGAGCCTCATCTAGGCGCTTCTTTGTTGTGAGGAATCGAAAAAGGGGGATTTAATGCCTGATCAAAACGTTCTTCGATTGGACGCACTCCATCCGGGCGCCAGCGGCCGTCGAACGGTTGTCCTGCCACCGCCAAGGACTTTATCGGAAGGCGACGTTTTTGCGACAGCGATACTCGATGAAATTACGACGCACCGAAGACGGCCCTTGGATTTAGCCCTTTCGCTGGGGCTGCACGTCGGCGTACTAAGCGTCATTTTGCTTCTTCCGCTTTTTTTCTCCTCTGCGCTTGATGTGCATTTGACGGCCGCGACGTTCCTCGTTGCGCCCCTCCCACCCAGCGCAGCCCCACCTCCCCCGCCAGCCGCGATTCCGCGCACTCCTCGGCCTCTGCCCAAGCAGACCTTTGCGGCGGCGCAACTGACGGCTCCGTCCTTCGTACCCAGGAAGGTCACCGTCATAACCGATGACGCGATACCACCTCCCGACCAAGCTATGGCCGGAGTTATGGGCGGCTTACCGGCTGGGATGGCGGGAGGTTCCATGGATGGTCTGCTAAATGTTAATGCTAGCGTCCCCGCAGCTCCCCGGCCCGTCGGCGGAAGGGCCGAAGAAGCCGGTTCGCGTCGGCGGCGCGGTGACCGCTCCGCGAATGATCTTCGCGCCGCAGCTGGAGTACCCCGTTCTCGCACGCCAGTCGCACGTCAGCGGAACTGTGTTGATTGAGGCAGTCATCGATGAGCACGGCAACGTTATCGAGGCACGCGCCCTCAGCGGACATCCGTTGCTCGTTCCTGCAGCGCTCAAAGCCGTATCGCTGAGAAAATATGAACCGACCATTCTGGACGGCGAGCCGACCCCTGTGACCCTAAGAGTGGAAGTTGACTTTCACGGGTAGTTGCCCGTCCCGTAACTCGGGTGCCTCTATAAGCGGAGACGATGCAGTCATGTACAAAGCAACCGATAGCATGACCGCCGACGAGATTAATTGGTTGCACGAAATCCAAACTCAGATCGCGGGGGAAGGGCCGTTACATGACGTCCTGCGGCGAATCGCCAATTTTGCGGCCTCCGTTGTCGGCTGCGATTCCTGCTTCGTCTATGTGCTGGAAGACAGTGAACTCGTTCTACGAGCCTCCAAGAGCCCTCACGCGAACATAGTTACCCGTGTGAAGGTGGGCTTTGGTGAGGGAATCACGGCCTCCGTAGCGGAGCAGCTGCAGCCGGTCGTGGTGGCACATGACGCTTTTCGCGATCCGAGATTCCGATTCTTCAACGAATTGCCTGAGGAGCACTACGAGGCTTTTCTGTCCGTGCCCATTCTCTGCCGCGGAAAAGCCGTTGGCTTGATCAACCTCCAGCATCGAGCGCGCAACGATTACACCCAGCGGCAAATCCAAGTGATTTCTACCTTGGGATGTGTCGCCGGCGCCGCGATAGAAATAGCCCAATTGGAAAAAAAGAACGCGCAACTCTCGCAGGAGTTGGAAGACCGCAAAGTGCTGGAGCGCGCCAAGGGAATCGTACAGCGCGAGATGGGATTGAGCGAGGAGGAAGCCTACATCACCTTGCAGAAGCGAAGCCGGCAACTGCGAAGACCCTTGCGCGAAGTCGCGGAGGCCGTCATCCTCAGCGCGAAGGTTAAAACCTCCGGCAAAGAATCCCTCGGGCGGTAAACGCTTGGTCCGACGCCAAGCGTCGCGTTGGTAAGACGATGCACGGAGTATCTTCGACAAGCTGAGA
>PLJR01000110.1:10717-10957 GCA_003140295.1 Acidobacteriota bacterium | reverse complement strand
TAGCGGATGCGCTGGATGCCGCACACGCACAGGGAATCGTGCATCGGGACATCAAGCCGGCCAATATCTTTATCACGAAGAGGGGGCACGCAAAGATGGATTTTGGTTTGGCGAAACTGACGACTCAGCCGAAGTCTCCCCCCGAGTAGTTTGGGGCAGCATCCACTTCAACCACATTTGTTGCCGAGGCGCAACTCACCAGCCCCGGCAGTACAGTGGGCACGGTCGCCTACGTGTCGC
>PLJR01000110.1:10360-10591 GCA_003140295.1 Acidobacteriota bacterium | reverse complement strand
GATTCCGGCAAGAGCGCGACCGTCGCCGTTACCGCAGCCGCTTCGGGCGCTGCGGGCGCCATCGCATCGCCGGTGTCGACCGCGACATTTCCGGTCGCTGAAGCATCTCCTCGCCCGTGGCGTCGTCGGGCGATGTTGGCGGTGGCAGTGGTTGCCTTGCTGGCGGTGCTGGCGGGTGCGGGATGGTTCTACCGGTCGCGTGTGGGCGGAGGCGAGACGATTAATTCGCTG
>PLJR01000110.1:0-10351 GCA_003140295.1 Acidobacteriota bacterium | reverse complement strand
GAGGTGAAATCACGCGATTCTGCGTTTCACTACAAGGGGAAGGACCCTGAGGCTGAGACGGTCGGGCGAGAGTTAGGGGTGCGAGCTATCTTCAAGGGTCGAGTCACACAGGTGGGCGACAACCTGCCCATTTGCCAGACGCGATGGAAATCGATAGACGGAGAGGGGGGCAATACCTGTCAAATCCCGACAATCAGGAGGGCTAATCGGTATTTGTTAAGCACCAGGAAGAGAATTGGATTTTGGACCTTTTATTGTCTCCGAGACAGTGTTTTGGCGATAACCAGGGAGAAAAAATGAAAGATGAAGAGAGGAAGACCGTAGAAAGCGAAACACGCTGTGAAACAACCGATGATGCGTTCGACCAGCAGCGGCGCCGATTCAACCCAAACTCACCAGCACGTCAAGAGAGCTGCTCGTTCGAGTGGATCTCTACTGGTGTTACGACGTGATATTCCCTGAGATTAGAGCGGCCAAAGGTTACATCAACAATGCGATCACCGATCTCTCTCAGGCAGAACACGCTCCTCTGCCATCACCACTGGATGGGGTGTTAGCCGAGCTAGAGAAGGCGGACGAAGCACTGAGAGTGGCACTTAGCTTATTAAAGAGCATTATCCTCCCAGATCCTGGGCGGAACAACCAGCGCGAGCGCGAAAACACACCGGGCGAATCTTCTGAAGCAACAGAATCATCCTAAACACTTTTGAATTGTCGGCCATTAATTAAAAGGGCTTCCTATTGACACTCCAAATCCACTTCGTGGGTAGCAAAGGCGGCGGTTTGATATGGCACGACAAATTCACCGCCAATGGTATTATCCCGCGAGCAACGACGATAAGGCGGAAACGAGGATCATCCTTGCTCCGCCGAACAGGCCGACAGGGCGACGTGTTTCAACGCTCGAAGGGATGGAATCCAGCGGCCCCGGCTTACGGGCGATCCTGGATTGATGTTCCAGGCGCGGAAAGAAAGCGCCGCATGGTGGCATTAGGCATTTGTGCCACACGCAGCGTCGCACGCCGTAAACTCCGCGAACACATCGAGGCTGAAGGCATTAACACAAATCGAACATTCACATCAACCACCGCACCGGCGACAACGTTTCGCGCGCAGGCTGAAACGTGGATTCATGCAATGTCAACCCGGCGTCGGAAGCCGGTGAAACCCGCTACGATTTCAGGGTGGCAACACTCATTGGATAAATGGGTATTGCCGAATCTTGGCGACTTACTCCTCGCGAACGTGGGTAATGCTGCGCTAAAAGAGCTGATAGACAAAATGTTTTGTGCCGGACTTTCTCCGCAGACCATCGTTACGCATTCGAAGATTGTAAGGATGGTCGTCGCCTCGGCTGTAGATTCCGATGGCGAACAGACGTACCCTCGCCAGTGGAACTTCAATTTCATTGGGCTACCAATTGTTGACGTCAACAAACAGCACCGGCCAACCGTAACTGAAACCGAACTGGGTGAAATCCTCACCAGCACGACAGAGCGATACGCAGTACTTTTCGCTTTGTTGTCTGGCACCGGGTTGCGAATCGGTGAGGCACTTGGCCTGAAATCGACTGACCTTTCGTCGGATTGTCGCGTGCTCCATGTGCGGCGAAGTATCTGGCATGGTCAGGAACAACAACCGAAAACCCCCAACGCTGTACGCGAGNNGCGCGCCACCGGCAAGAAAATCGGGTTCCACGCCTTCCGGCGCTTCCGGACGGCAAACATTACGGCGGGCACGTGCACCGGAGGACTTAATCAAGCTATGGCTGGGTCACTCGAAGAACACCGTGACCGATTTCTACGCAAGCGGGTTCAGCAAAGACATCGCATGGCGACGGGAATGGTGCGACCGAGTGGGTTTGGGCTTTCAGTGGGGCTACGCTGGGCTACAAAATGTTGTGCGGATTGATTTCGCAAAAGTAGTGTAAACCAATATGAGGATAGGTTTTAGGTGGCGCGCCCGGAGGGATTCGAACCCCCGACCCTCTGCTTAGAAGGCAGACGCTCTATCCGACTGAGCTACGGGCGCTCCGTTTCTAACCCATTACTGTACTATACCTTGCGCGGTACCCCAACTTCAGCTCCGACCACATTTCTTGGAACACTGGGAACAACTGGCTTCGGCAACTCGAAACCAATCCCTATGCGCTCGGCTACTTCCTGACGCGAATGCGGCTTCCTTATCCATCTTCGTATAAATCTGATTCATTGTTTTAGGGATATTTTCACCGTCGCTCTTCTTGGCATGCCCTGTCCAATAGTCAATCAATGCCTGAGGCACACTGCTTGACTCAAGGTGAGTGACACGATAACGCCGCAAGCCGTGAAGGCCCTGTTTTTCGATTCCCAATGGTTTGAGAATCGGGTGCAGCGCAGGGCGCAGAAAGTTGCTCTGGCGCAGCGAAAAGCCATTGCGAGCCGCAAAAATAAAACCTTCCTTGCGGTCGCCGATGAAGTTGCGCAGCGGTGCCGCAATGGAGGAGTGCAGTTCAACGATGCGATACGCCGACTCCGTCTTCGGTGTCTGAATGTTTCCGCTCCACACCGACTGTTGAACCTGCACAGCGTTTCCCAGGAAGTGCCGAACCTCCAGCCCGAATAGCTCACCCGCACGGAGCCCAGAAGCCGCGAATAGGACTAAAACCATCTGCTCGCCCGTGCCTTCACCCTAGCGATGAGTTTAGTCAGCCCCTCACCCGTGAAAGAGGGACGTCGCTGCTGTTTTGGAGGGTCACTTTTGGGCAGCCGTGAGGCGAAGGAGATCATGTCCCAGTACGTTGCGCCGAGGGGCAGCCTGAGGCGCTTGCAGATTGCGGCGGGATGCGAAGCCGACCCATGGCCGCATGGCCCCCTTTCGGGCGTCCGCCAGGATTACCTGACTGGCCCGGCTACTACGGAGGAGAGAGTGGAAGCTCTTTAGGTAATGCCGTATTCAGAACGCGGCTAATTCAGCCGGTGGTAGCATCCGGATGTAGGCGATAGGATTTGAATCCCATTAGCGCGATGAGAATTCTACACATTTGCCCTGCTTACCCGCCCTCTCAAGGTGGCGCCGAAACACACTCGGCGAGAATCTCCCAGGGTCTTGCCGCTCGTGGGCACGAAGTCACCGTGCTCACTACCGATCTTTCCGGTCCCAGCTTTTCCTCCGGCGCAGGTTTACCGGCAGAAGAAATCATCGATGGCGTTCGAGTTCGCAGGCTTCCCTCAGACGGCGGCGCCGCCGGATCGTTATTGCGATTCTGGCAAGAACTTCCCGGCGGGTATCGTTCCTTGGTGAAGGCGTTTGGCCGGGAAGGAGTCGAGGTGATTTCGCACAAGCCCCATTTGCCCGGCTTGATTCTCCGGATTCTGGGGACCCAAGCAGACGTGATTTCGGTAATCAATTGGTATTGGCCTCTTGCGTACTACGCTTATTTGGCGCGCCAGATGAAGAAGTTCACCTTAGTGGGCATCCCGCTCCTCCATCTCGAGGAGCCTTGGTGCTCGACCTCTCTTTTCAAGAGAATGCTGGCAAGTTGCGACGCAGTCATCGCTAACACGTCTTATGAAGCTGATTACGTGCGGCAATTGGGCGCCGTGCGCGCGGAATCGATCGGGGTGGGAATAGAACCATCCGAATTCTTGCGCCTCAATAGCTACGATCCTCGAGCGCTGTATCAGCTCGGTGGATTGCCGGTGGTGGGCTATGTGGGCAGGCTTCAGCCGAATAAGGGTGTCCCCACGCTGATTCGCGCCATGCGCTTGGTCTGGACGTCCCGGCCCGACGTCCGTCTCGTACTTGCCGGGCCTCGCATCACGCCGGACAACGAAATCATTGCACTCATGGAAGGTCTTTCTAACGCGGAGCGGGAAAGAATCGTCTGCATCTATGATTTCCCCGAATCGCATAAGCGAGCGATCTTTGACGCCTTCGACGTTTTTGCGATGCCTTCAATGGCCGAATCTTTTGGTATCGCTTACCTGGAGGCCTGGATGTGCGGCAAACCCGTCATCGGAGCCCGCACGAACCAGGTTCAATGCGTGATCGAGGACGGAGTCGACGGCCTTCTCGTCAAATTAGGGGACGCCGGGGAGACAGCCAGCGCTCTCCTTGAATTGCTCGCAGACCCCAAGAAACGCGACGAAATGGGGCGGCGTGGTCGTCAAAAAACGGAATCCCATTTTACGTGGGATAAAGTCACCACCAAGGTAGAACGTCTGTATTTCGATCTCATCGCAAAACAATGACATCAGAAAACATCCACAGTGTGAGATATTCAATTGGTGAAGGAGTTTTCCGGCGGCTGTGTGTGGGCACGATTACATACCTCACGACGCTAGCGGACATATGGGTTGGGCATACGATTTGGGCTACGTCCGCGTACTATGGTCCGCAGGGGAGTTCAGCTCGGGGTTCCGCGCTCTATACGAATAAATCTTCACCCCGTGTTCAGGACTACAGATGGCTAAGCTATTTAGGTGTATCGCAAGGCCCTTAGGTCCACCCTCCATCTTGTTACGCGCGTTTACTGTTTGAAATAATGCGTCCGGCCCGACAATTTTTTGCGCTATCGGAGATTGCAACCAGCACATGTTAAAAAAGCCTTTAGTCGGTGCATACACACTGAAGTAGTTAGCACCTGAATTGGTGACGACGAGGTGGTTTGTCTCGGGGGTAAACGCTACGGAATGTGGATGGCGTAATCCTGGGTCCTTAATTACGGTTACGGGCCTCGGTCCGTATTCTAACTTGTCCCGATGACGGCGCCGAAAAATGCTAACGGAGTGATTACCATGGTTGGCAACAGCAAGCCACTGTCCACACCGCGAGAAGCCCAAGCCATCGGGGTCAGAGAGACTTCTGTGTCGTAATTCAAAAACCGGTTGCAAATCAAAGCACAGCGGGGAACTAGAGGTTTTTCGGTAAAAGGAGATCCTACCAGTTTGCAGATTGCAGGCAGCTATGTGGTCATTATCCGGAGGTACAAAAGCCACGCCGTCCGAATACTGTAGTCTGGTTTTCGGCCCGCAAATCTCAAAAATCGGCTCGGGACCGTAGTTCTCATTGGCCACGCCCTTCTGATAGATGGCAATCGATCCCCCGCGTTGCGCAACAGCAAGGAATTCGTGGTCACCAGAGGACGCAAATGAGACATCGTGTGGATAGGCAAGTCGAGACTCGGGACCGCTTATGCTCCAATAGGGGGTAGTCTCGAATTGCCCGTCTGCTCTTCGGCGGAACAGAAAAACTGCATTGGTATCTGACGTGGCGATAGCAATGATGTTGCCAGATGCTGAATAGCCGATTCCCTCAGATCTATGTAAACCCCCTGGCATCGCAAGAGTTTGAACTGAATCAGCACTCAGGTCGAACTCTATGACAGAGTTACCCCGCATTCGAATTATATCTGCTATCAATTGCGCTCGCAGGCTGGGCAGCATATGTTCGGTCCTCCTTGAATACAGAACGCCTTTGCAGAGGGCGGGGCTAAGTTTACTTAGACTTGAGCTAACCAGGCCCGAGAATCCATTTCTTTGGTAGCCAACGCTTCAAGGTACAGATTTTCGATTCCATCTATGCCTTTATCCCACGTGAACCGAGCGGTCACTTTGGCGGGCCCCACTCGACTCATTTTCTTTCGCCTTGCTTGATCGGACAGCAGTTCCACGATCGAGCAAGTCGTTTGTCGAGGATCCTGAGGATCCACGAGCAGACATCGGACCCTCGTCAATCACACATCGGGTCGGGCCGATCTGTGCTCCGATGACTGCCTTACGAAGCATCCAAGCTTCAACGCAGGCAATGCCGAAAGACTCCCCTGTGGAGGGCATAGCGAATATGTTAAACGCGTCAAAAATCGAGGCCTTCTCCTGGTCAGGAAAATCATCATCAACACGATTCGCTTTCTCTCGAGTTCTGTAACGCTCGCGATAAAGGCGCCGACCTATTGTTCCCGGTTTCGCTCGCGGCTCAGCGAGAATAATAAGGCGGACCTCTTTTTTCCAATTCGGCACCGTAAAATCTCCTCATTACCGGACAACAGCAAGGGGCTGCAAGTTGCTACGACCCCATTTGGTGGAGCCGTCGTCCCCAGGCACAACCGCCCAACCAGATTCCATAGTCCCAACAATCTGCGGATTACAAAATGGAGCCACAGCTCCATCTGGCGTGGTACGGGAGGCATAGTACAAGTGTCTGCAATAGCTCCGGTGGAATGTGATTTGTTAGAGTGGCCGCTGTGCTACTGGAGGTTTGCCGCGCATCTCCGGCAGCGGGCGCTTGTTAACGTGAGTTGTTCTTGGGTGGACGATCAGCAGGTGCGCGCAGCACGTTGCCAGCCGCAAACCACGCAATGATTGCCAAAATAGGCAACTTATTGCCGCAGGCAGCAGCCAACGACGTGGCGAGCGGCGAGCGCCTGTAGTTGTAGTTGCGCCCCTTGAGGCAGCACTCTGAACGCCAGTTTCCGCTGTCCACTTCAATTCTCGGTGCAAATCGCTGGCTGATTGCCATTGCTCGTCGCGATCTTTGGCGAGGCACGTCTTCACCACGCGGTCAAGCGCCGGAGGCGTCATCGGCTGAAGGGTGGACATCGGCGGTGGCTCTCGCTCCAGAATCGCAGCGATTAGACTAGCCTGGCTTTTGCCGTCGAAGGCCCTCTTGCCCGTCGCCATTTCGTAGACCGCCGCGCCAAAAGCAAAAATGTCTGTGCGGGCGTTGACGTCGCCCCCCTCAACCTGCTCGGGAGCCATATATTGCAGTGTGCCGAGGATTGTTCCCTGCGCCGTTACCGGACCTTGTACGGTATCAAGCTGAGAAGAAGGCGTTGCCGGCGCCACGTTCTGTCGCAATTTTGCCAGTCCGAAGTCCAGCAACTTCGTCCCCGACTTGCTCAACATAATGTTGCCGGGCTTCAGATCGCGGTGTGTCACACCTTTGCGATGAGCCTTGTCCAGCGCATCCGCAATCTCAATGGCGTACCGCAAAACCTGATCTAACGGCAGCGGGCCTTTCACGAGACGCTGAGCCAGCGTTTCTCCCTCCAGATACTCCATCACCAGGAAGTCGGTGCCGTCCTGGTGCCCGATGTCATAGAGCGTGCAAATGTGCGGATGATTCAGGCTGGCAATCGTTCGAGCTTCACGCTCGAACCGTTCTCTCAATTCGGAGCTATCAGCAAGATGCGAGGGCAGAACCTTGATGGCGACAATGCGGTCGAGGCGGGTATCTTTGGCGCGATAGACCTCACCCATCCCACCCCAATGGCGGAGAGGATTTCGTAGGGCCCTAGACGTTTGCCGGTGAGAATCGGCATGGGCTCCTAACTTGGAGTTCGGGGGAGTATAACCTGTGAAAGATCGGCACGCTCCTAAATCAATTCTGCCTTCTATCAGCCGTGCGGGTGGCTCACACGTCCGCATGAGGCCCAAAACCCAGCCCTCTTTCCCCCTGGCCTCGACGAATCCCGATCGGGGCTTCGAACGCCGCGCGCCCATCCTATATAGATATGGTTACTAGTATCAAAATGGTTTACATGTTTAACGTTTTGTGCTAAAATGTGTTGTGCTAATTGATTCACTTCTGCACAACACTTCTAGCGCCATTAACCACCTTCCTCCCGCCGTGCTGGAACGCGCGGAAACACCCAAATCGCGCTGCGCAAGTGCCTGCGTTTTCAATGGATTACAAACCACTCATTTCACATCCTCTTTGGTTTGTGCGGTTTACAAACTGCCGGGGGGTATAGCGCTTGGAGTGCCTAAAAATCGCCGCAACACTGCGGAAGACGATAGGCAATTGATGGATGTCAGCGAAAGCTACTCCTGGCTGAGTTGCATACCTCTCTCAATTAGCCGGAACGAACCTCTGCACCCGCTCGCCGTTGAAAACCTCGCCGGTATAGAGGTTGCCCTTCGAATCCACGGCTTCCATATGCAGCCCGAAAAACTGACCGCCGTTTTCGCCCATGCTGCCCAGATTGCCCAGCACCGCGCCATCCGCGCGGTTGAGGAACCAAACGGTGTTGTTATTGATATCGGAGACGTACAAAATCCGCTGTTCCTTGTCCGGCGAGAACATCACGCCACCGGCGGAACCGCCAGACGTATGTTCGGCCACTTTGATTTCCTTCACGAACGTGCCGTCCTTTTTCGTGACGATGATGCGATTCGCGGCCCGGTCAGCGGCGTAGACCAGTCCATCGTTGGAGATGTTGAGCGTGAGATGCCCGCGGAACTCCTTAGGCGTCGGCCCGCCGGGGGTATAGTCGCGGTCTTTGGGATCGGTGGTGATCTCAGACAACTTGTGCCCATAGGCGCCCCAGCCCCGCTTAAACTTGAACGTGTCCAGGTCGAATACCATGACACGCCCGCCCAGGTAACTGTCACTACAGTAAAGCTCGTGGGCTGCATCGTCGATGCGAACCTCTTCGATCTGACCCACGATCATCGGGGTTGTCGGAGGATACTTGGCCACGAAGGCCGCCGCAGCCGCTGCAACCGCCGCTCGAGCCTCCGGATTGGCACCCCGCCCGCCACCCGCTGCCTGAGCCGGGAATGTGCCGCCTGGCCCAGGGCCGCCGTGGCCCGGAACGTGGGGAGCATCTCCAGCGTCATCGCCCGCCGGCGCTCCAGCCTGCGTCTCCGGTGCACGAGGAACTTCGGCGAGAAGTTTGCCAGTCATCGGATCGTACTTGCGGACGGTGTTCAATCCGTGGACAGCGTTACCCACGTAAACGAATCCTTTGGCGTCCACCGCCATCCCGTGCCCTTGCGGCGGATCAAAGTAACCGATTACGTTACCGCTCTTGTCGATGTGGATCATCGAGGGAGGCCGGGTGCAGCAGGCGGAGGTAGGAGGGTTCAGTTCCGCCTTTAGCTCCATGTCTCGCAAATCATTGGGACGGTCCAGTACCCATACGTTGTCGTCCTTATCTACGGCCAAACCCGTGACGCCTCCTATCTTCCACTTGTTGGGCATGGTTTTTGGCCAGTCCGGATCGAACTTGTACTTTGGTGCGGCTGGAGCCTGCGCTCCCAGCGCCGCGCAGAAGACAAACAAGCCGAGGCCGGCGAATGCGGCGTATGCCTTGGTTCGGAGGCTCCGATCAATATTTTTATTCATGGCGTTTGCTTCTCCTCCGCAGCAGGGCCGCGCAGTCTCAAATAAGATGGTGGGGAGTCTAATCCCGCAGAAAAAGTGTGTCAACCAAGCTGCGGGGATAGCAGATAGGAGGTTCAAAAGCAGGACACGCGCCGCGCCGCGGGCGAGGTGCTTAGGTTTGCGCGTAAAGTTACGACGGCCGGATTGATCGCGTGCGCGAGGGAGTCAGCCACTTAAGCTACGCGTGCTCGCACTTACTCAGGCTGGCACTGAGGGAGCAAGGGCACGAGGCGCGAGTGCTGCCGGCGCTATAGGTGAAGCCTTAGGTGCAGACCAACAAGAGTGCCTTCCTGGATGCGGAAGCAATATCGCCGAAGTGGCGCAACGACACAGGAGCTTCTTCAGGCGCCTGAAATAGGGTTCCCACCCTTTTGCTTCTCTCGCCTTGCTCTTACCTCGTCTCGACAATTTTAGAAGATAAGTTTCAAGCCGAGCTGCATCGCTCGTGGACCCCCCGCACCAAGCACCGGGTTCTGTGCCGCCTGATCGGGCGTATTGCAGCCGCAACCGAACTGAGCGCCCGCAGGATTAGCGTCAGGAATCCCTCTACCAGGATTGGCGAAGATAGGATGGTTGAGAATGTTGAAGACTTCGGCCCTGAACTGGGCAGTGAGCCGATCTTTGAACTTCCAGTCCTTAGTCACCGACAGATCCCAGTCTTTGAAGCCCGAATTGTGGAGGATGTCGCGACCCATGGTGCCGTAGCTTCCGTAAGGCGGGGGAATAAGAATTGAGCTACCGAGCGCATAGCATCCCAGGTTTGTGAGTGAGGCCTGCGCCAAGCCAACGCCTGCTCCGCCGTCAAGAGTCTTGGCCTGTGCCAGGCAGGCGGCGTTGGTGGTGCCGGGGAAATAAGGAATCCCGTTGGTGGCCGTAAAGCCATGTATAGTTGTGAAATCGCCGGGATTTCCAAAGAAATCCCAACGCTCAGCGGTGCTGTTTCGGCGTTCATTGGTACCGCTGAAATCATCCGCAGTTTCGGTGGGATCCCGCGGGGTGGAGCGCGGGGCAGTGGAGGTGCATGACTCGGCCACACGACGGAACCGGCAGCGGTGGCTGCTTTCCGGCCAACGTATGGCGGTAATCGCAGCCTTGGGCGCTGGAGAGCGCTCCATTCTGGGAAAGTCTGGCATATACCCCCGGCAGTTTGTATGTTTATCAAAACACATGGCTTGCGAAAATAGGCGTTTGTAATTGCATGAAA
>PLJR01000021.1 GCA_003140295.1 Acidobacteriota bacterium | reverse complement strand
GAAAAGCTCCACTCAAGTCCACGACGCGCAGGCCCGCCGCGAGAAGCCGCGGAACCATCTCGAGCGAAGCCTCGTGAGGCGTCGCCAGAAACGCCACGCCCGCTCCACTCGCCGCCACCGCCTCCACCGAAAAGGGCCGGCAAGGCGCTTCTCCCCAGCCGCGGAGTTGCGGAAAAATATCGGTCAGGCAGTTCGCCGGCTTCGCCAGCGCCTGCGATCCCTCGCGCAAATAAAATGTCGGCTTGCTGATTCCGGGATGCCTAAGCAGGAGCCGCGCCAGCTCGAATCCAGCGTAGCCGGTAGCTCCAACAACGGCGACCCGTTGCGGGTCCGTCATCGAAGCATAGCCTCCAGTCGTTGCTGCACGGCGGTCCGCGCCGGCCGGGAGGGCGTAATCACCAGGACCGTGTCGTCGCCCGCGANNTATCCGCCGGCCGCACGTCGAGCAGGTATTCCCGCACCGCGCGAACCAGAAATGCGCGCGCGGGCACCGCCTCGTCTATCGCCCCACCGAGCGGCTTGTAACCTGCCGCCGTCTTCACGAGCTTCAGCTCGGCGATGTCGCGCGAAAGCGTGGCCTGCGTCACGCGCAGCTTGATCTGCGCAAGCCGCCGCCGCAATTCGTCCTGACTCGAAATAGCTTCGCCGTTGATCAATTTCAGAATCTGCCCTTGTCGGAATCGTTTGTGCGCTGCCAAACCGTAACCTGCACCCCTTATGCAGACGTATGCATAATTATGCGAGCAGGAATTTTGCCTGTCAACGAAAAAGTGCGCGTGCAGCCTACCCGAAATCGGGTATTTTTAGATCGTGCCGGCCCGCTGGCATTCGATGGAATTCGTCCCCGGAAACGTGTACTCGAGTTCTTCCTTGCTCGCGGCTCGCACAAAATTCGTGCTCCGCGGCCGCCGGCGCCCCCACTTCTATTTCCGAACCAATCGTCGCCAACGCCGGCATTGAGCTTCGGTAAGCCCGGGTGCTATCCTGCCGCATGGCTCAACTCCCGGCACAAGCCGCCGAAGACTCGCTCGCCGCCCGCCCCAGCGCGTTGCTCGAAGTCGCCGAATCCATCGCCCATCACCGCGATCTCGGCGAACTGTTTCACGATCTCGGCGCCCGCCTGCATCGCGTCGCGCATTTCGATTTTCTGAATCTGCTCCTCTACGACAGCGAACGCCAGGTCATGCGCCTGCATATTCTCGAGAGCCAGCAGCCAACCAGTATCCAGCGCGGCCGCGAATCCCCGCTGGGCCAGACGCCCGCCGGCCGCGTGTTCGAGACCCAGCAGCCCTACGTGGTCGATGACATCGACACCGAAACCTCGTTCCCCGCCCTGATGGAGACCCTGCGCGGCGAAAACCTGCGCTCGTTCTGCGTCGTGCCGCTGACCACCGCCCAGCGCCGCCTCGGATCCCTCGGCTTTGGAAAAACCGAACCCTACCACTACACCTCCTCCGAGGTGGAATTCATGCAGCAAATCGCCCGGCAAGTGGCCGTGGCGGTGGACAATGCCCTCAATTTTCAATCGGCGCAGGCCTACCAGCAGCAACTCGCACGCGAACGCGATCGCCTCCGCGTCCTCCTCGAGGTCAACAACGCCGTCGTATCCACCCTGGACCTCACCGAACTCTTTCGCGCCATTTCCGCAAGCTTGCGGCGCGTCATGCAGCACGAATACACCAGTCTCGCCTTGTTCGACTCCGCCACGCAAAAGCTGCGGACCATTGCGCTCGACCTGCCGCCGGGCACCGGTTTGGTGCAGGAGGAGATCACCGCCGCCCTGGAAAACACCCCGTTCGGTCCCGCTTTCTCCAGTCGCACGCCACAGCGTTTTTCTCGCGCCGACCTGGAGCGCTGCGACTCGGCGCTGTGCCGCAGGCTTCTCGCCGAGGGGGTGCGCGCCGGCTGTTGCGTCCCGCTGGTCACGCGCGAGCGTGTTTTGGGCACGCTCAATGTCGCCAGCCTGCGCGATGCCTCTTTCAGCCAGGAGGACGTAGACCTCCTGAGCCAAGTCGGCGCGCAAATCGCCATCGCGGTCGAAAATGCCCTGGCGTTCGAAGAGATCGCCAATCTTAAAAACAAGCTCGCTCAGGAAAAGCTTTACCTCGAAGACGAAATTCGCACCGAACACAACTTTGAGGAGATCATAGGTGAAAGTACCGCCCTGAAGGGACTGCTCAATCAGGTACGCACGGTCGCCCCCACCGATTCCACGGTCCTGATTTCCGGCGAAACCGGCACGGGCAAGGAGCTCATCGCGCGCGCCATCCATAATCTCAGCTCCCGGCGCGATCGCACCTTTGTGAAAATCAACTGCGCCGCCATCCCCGCCGGCCTGCTCGAATCCGAACTTTTCGGCCACGAACGCGGCGCGTTCACCGGCGCCATCGCCCAACGCCTCGGCCGCTTCGAACTCGCCGACCACGGAACACTGTTTCTCGACGAAATTGGTGACATCCCGCTCGAGCTCCAGCCCAAACTCCTGCGCGTCCTCCAGGAGCACGAATTTGAGCGCTTAGGCAGCCCGCGAACCCGCCGCGTCGATGTGCGCGTCGTAGCCGCCAGCAATCGCGACCTCTCCCGCCTGGTCGAAGAGGGCTCCTTCCGCGCTGACCTTTTCTACCGCGTCAATGTTTTTCCCGTCGTCGTGCCGCCCTTGCGCGACCGCCGCGATGACGTTCCCGCGCTGGTTCGCTACTTTGCGCAAAAGTATTCTCGCCGCATGAACCGCCACGTCGAAACCGTCCCCGCGGAAACCCTTGCGGCCCTCGAACGCTACCACTGGCCCGGCAACGTTCGCGAACTCGAAAACCTTATCGAGCGCGCCGTCATTCTGTCTCCCGCGCAAATCCTGCGCGTCCCCCTGGCCGAATTGAAAGGTCCCCACGACGGCGCAGGTTCCGACTTCGCCACCCTTGCGGAAGCCGAACGTGAACACATCCTCAACGCGCTCGAAGAATCCAATTGGATTCTGGGCGGCCCCCAAGGCACAGCGGTGCGTTTGGGCCTCAAACGGACCACGTTGCAATCTCGCATGCGCAAGCTCGGCATCGCCCGGCCGCGCTAATCCCCGATTCAGCTGTCGAACCGTAGATGCCAGTATTTCGGCACAATGGCGATATATCGGCTCCATTCGTAAATCGCTCGGTTGCTAAGATCTGATCTAATCCGTTTAATAACTCACCTCTAACTCCCTTTGCCGCCTTAGGCCCTGCAGTTGCATATACCTTGTCCATGCTGAAAGTTTCCGTCACGGAAGACTCGGCTGGTGTCGCCATGGAAGTTGAAGGCCGGGTAGCCGGTCCGTGGGTGGACGAACTGCAGCAGTGCTGGCAAAGGGAGCTGGCTCGCGCCGCCGGCCGCGCGGTTTCCGTCCATTTGTCCGCCGTAACCTTCATCGACGACGCAGGTAAACAACTCCTGTCACGCATGTTTCAGCACGGTGTAAAGCTTCAGGGCAAAGGTTGCATGGTCCGCGCGATCGTAGCCGCAATCACCGGTCGCGCGGAGGGCGAGTGCAGTGCGGCGCCCGAGTCGCCGAATGAACGCAGGGACACAGCAAAGCCACTCCAGGAAAAATAGCGGAAAAGCAGAGTCCACGGGCACGAATGGGGGCGAGGCGATGGCTACCACACACGGAATCGTACCGGCGGGAGACCCAAGCACCAGCGAAAGCGCGCTACTACGCGCCGCCATGGCCGGCGACCGGCCGGCTCTTGAAACGCTCTTCGGCCGCAACACGCGCGCCCTCTATCAAACGGCGCTGCGTCTTCTGGGGAATGCCGAGGACGCCGAAGACGCCCTCCAGGAGGGCATGCTTGCGGCCTACCGCAACCTAAGGCGTTTTGAAGGGCGCTCGCAATTTTCCACCTGGCTCACGCGCATTGTCATTAATGCCGCACTCATGCGCCGCCGGAGCCAGCGCGCCCATCCGGCCGTCTCGCTCGACGAACGGCCCAGCGACGAACAGCCCGCCGTCTCCGAGCGCTATGCCGATGACGGTCCCAGCCCCGAGGAACTTTGCGCCGGAAATGAAATATCAGCACGCTTGAACGAGAACCTCCAGGATCTGTCACCGCTATTGCGCACCGCTTTCGAGCTGCGCGAGGTCAAAGGTCTTTCTGCCGACGAAGCGGCCAAAGCCCTGGGCGTATCTCGTAACACACTCAAAGCGCGCTTGTGGCGCGCCCGCCAGCAGCTTGCCGCGCGGCTCGGCGACGTTTTGCGCGGGCCTCGCCAACCAGGCAGCGGTACGCCCTCCCTGGGTACTGGGTTGGGAAGCGGTTTTGGCCCGGCCGCCGGCCTATCCGCAGCTGACTGACTCCTGGGCTCACTGGCTCGGCGTCGAACATTATCCCGGCTCCTGGCCCGCGCTCATCGGTGCTAATCTAGCCCTTCGATTGCAGTCCGCACCGATTGTAAAATCCACTGTTTCTCTCGAGGCATACCTTTATGCACGCAACACCTGCACAGCCGCATGGTTCTTTCCCTCATCGCTCCCTGGGTCCGCGAGGCCTGCGCGTTTCCGCGCTCGGACTCGG
>PLJR01000342.1 GCA_003140295.1 Acidobacteriota bacterium | reverse complement strand
TCGCCGGGGGACCAGCCCAGAAGTGAGAGGAAATTGCGGAAGGCCTCGGGCAGAAAACCTTCTTCGCGGTAGGAGCCGACGCTAGTAGCGCCGTGACGCTTGGAAAGACGCGTGCGATCGGCGCCGAGAATCAGGGGAACGTGCGCGAATACCGGAGGCGCCACGCCTAGCGCGCGATACAGCAGCACTTGCTTGGGAGTATTGGAAATATGATCGGCGCCGCGGATCACGTGGGTGATACGCATGTCGATATCGTCCACGACTGCGGCGAGTTGATAAGTGGGCCGCGGGTCCGGAGCCGCATCGTCGCGGGCCGAGCGCAGCAGGACGAAGTCTTCGATCTCATCGTTCGCGACTTCACGCGGGCCGAAGACGGCATCGTCGAAGCGAGTGGACTCGCCCAGCGGGACGCGGAAACGCACCGCCGGCTTTTGATCCGTAGCGGAGGGACTACCATCGCGGCAGCGGCAGCGGGTGATGCGGCGGTGCTCCGCCTTTTCCTCCGCGCCGTGTTCGGCGGCGTCGCCGCCCGCATATTTTTCCGGCGCGCAGTAACACAAGTAAGCTGCGCGAGAGGCTAGCAAGCGTTCCGCGGCCGCCCGGTAGAGGTCGAGCCGCTCCGACTGGTGGATCGGTCCTTCGTCCCAGTCAAGACCCAGCCAACGCAAACCATCGAGGATGCCTTCCACCAGTTCGGGGCGATTGCGCTCGGCATCGGTATCCTCGATACGCAAGACGAATGTGCCGCCCTGGTTTCGCGCGAAAAGCCAATTGAAAAGGGCCGTCCGCGCGCCGCCCACGTGGAGATAGCCCGTAGGCGATGGCGCAAAGCGCACGCGAACTCTGCCGGTAGCTCGCTGTGGGTCGCGAGCCGAAGCGTCGGCACTGGAAAAATCTTCAGAAGAATTTGCTGGATCGCTCATTCAGTGTTGTCCGTCAAGACCGCTTTTCCGGAGCCCTCCTTTTTTCCGAGCGTTGACCGAGCGTCCTCGGAGCTTTCAAGGTAGCACGAAGCGAAACATCTTATCCGATGGGCGGAGGGCTCGACCATCGTGAAACGGGAGCGGGGTGGAGTTGGCTGCCAAGTAGACGGAATCCACAGGCGGGCGCGGATGTTCCAGGAAGGTACCCCCGTCCCATTGACCCTACAAAATGGCTCGTTCTATAGTCAGGCTGGCCGGGAAGGCCCGCCGAACGCGGGTATTTCCGAACCCGTGGTCCGCCTGAATGTCGCTCATAAAACTGGTGCATTAGCCGGATGAGGACGGCGCGCTGCGAAGCGCTGCGAGTTCGTCCATTTGGATAACGCGTTTTAGTCGCATTTTAGTGACGGGGAAAATAGTTGTTCGCTCACATCACCATTATTGCCACTGCCCGGCTGGTCGCGATCACACTGATCGCGGCCTTCTTTACATATTTGTATCAGGGTAAAAGGCGTCCTTATCTGCTGGCCTGGACTACGGGTTGGTGGCTGCTGGCATTGGACGCGATGAGCGTGGCGTGGCAGCCACTACTGCGGTGGCCGTGGTGGTTGGTGACGGCGGATCAGTGGCTGGTGGCTACCGCAGGGCTGGCGCTGTTTTGCGCATCGCGGCTATATGCGAACGCGCGGCCGCGGACAGGTGCGCTGGTGGCGGCAGCGGCAGCGTACGGCGGATGGACGGTAGCATTTCATTTCGGCAAGGTGGGTTTGTCGCCTGCTTTCGGCATTGGATTAGTACTGGCGGGCGTGGCCTGGAATTTCTGGCGCGAGAGCCGCAAGCAGGATACCTACGCGGACCTGTTCATGGCGCTGGTATTTCTGGCCTGGGCGCCGATTCCGATCGCGGGATCGTATTACGCGCCGCTTGGGAGCATGGCGCGGCAAAATTTCGCGTTGCTCGCGAGCGTGCCGCAATTATTGACCGCCGGGCTGATGGTGATGGCGATCTATGAGGAGGAGAAGCGGCGCGTCGAACGCAACATGGTGGCGCTGGCGAACCTCAACCTCACGACCTCGAGTTTCGGCGGCAGCGAAATTGAGCGGACACTTTCCCAAGCGCTGGACCGGGTGCTGAGCGTGGTGCAGTTGCCGGCAGGGGCGATCCTGCTGCGGCACAGCGATGCCCACGGGCCGACGGCGGCGGTTTCGGTGGGATTGGACGGCTCGTTTTGCCGGACGCTGGAGGATCACAAACTGGACGAGCGTTTGACGCAACTGGTGGCGCGGCTGGGCGGGCTGGTGGTCTTCCGCGATATCGCGCGCGGCGGGGACTGGCAAGCGCTGGACGATGGAGAATGGTTTTTGCGCTTTCGCCAGCTGGCCATCGCGAGCAATCTGCATACGGTGGTAGGCATCAGTCTGCAGGCGAAAGAAAACCCGTTCGGTGTGCTGCTGCTGGGAACACCAGGCAGCCGGCGGTTCGCGCCGGGCGAGCTGCGGCTGCTGCTGGCGCTGGGACAACAGATCGGAATGGCGGTCGAAAACAGCTACCTCATTCACGAGACTGCGCGGCAGACCGAAGAGCTGCACGCCCTGAACGAGATCGGGCGCGCGCTGAATTCGACGCTCGATCCGGACACGCTGTTCGAAAAAATGTTCACGGAACTGCGGCGCATGCTCGGCGTGAACAATTTCTTTATTGCTCTTTACGACTCCGCGCAGGAGCAGGTGCGTTTCGAGCTGGAAGTGAGCGACGGCATACGCCTGCCCAAGCGTTCCCGGCCCGCGGGCAATCATCTTACCGAACACATCCTGCGCACGGGCGAGCCGTTGCTGTTGAACAAAAACAGCAAAGAAGAGGCGCACGGCCCGGGCCTGGAGCCGGTGCTGCACACCAATTCGTTCTGCGGCGTGCCGCTACTGGTCTGCGAGCGCGCCATCGGCGTGTTGGCGGTGCACAGCCTGCAGCAGCAGATGTATGGCAAGGATACGGTGGAGATGCTGCGGCTGCTGGCCAGCCAGGCAAGCGTGGCGATTGAGAACGCGCGCTTGTTTCGCGCCGAAAAGACGAAATCGCGGCACCTGGCTCTGCTGAATAATGTTTCGCGGAATGCCATCACCAGCCTGGATTCCGAGGAAATGCTGGCCAAGATCGCGCAACAGATCGAGGAGGGCCTGAGCGTCGACCATGTGGGCATTGCGCTACTCGACTATGAAAGCAAGGAGGTCGTGATTCGATCGGAAGGCGGGCGGCGCCGGGGTGCGGTGGGACGGCGCGTGGCACTGGGAGAAAAACTGGTGGGCGTGGTGGCCCGCTCCGGGCAAACGTACGTGGCGCGCGAATGTGCCGGAGCGGAAGCCGGTCCCATTCTCGAGGACTCGGTCTCGGCGATCGCGCTGCCCATCCTTTATGCCGACCAGTTGCTTGGCGTGCTCTACGTGGAAACCGCGGAGCGCTGCGATTTTTCTGAGGAAGAAATGCTTTTAATGCACACGCTGGCAGACTTGATTTCCGGCGCATTGCATAACGCCCTGACCTTCCAGAAAGCCCAGGAACAGGCCATTACCGACGGGTTGACGGGCGCGAAGACCCACCGTTTCCTGATGGAGGCCTTATCCGCCGAATGGAAACGCTCGACCCGTGCGGGGCGCGCCTTCTCGCTGGTAGTGGTCGATCTGGACCGCTTCAAATTCGTGAACGACTTTTACGGACACCTGGAGGGAGACCAGGTGCTCAATCGCGTGGGCACTATTCTGGAACAGAGTTGCCGGCGCTCCGACGTGGTGGCGCGGTACGGCGGAGACGAGTTCGTCATTCTAATGCCCGAAACCAATATCGAACAGTGCCGGCAGATCGCCGACAAGCTGCGCGTGAACGTGTGCGCCGACCCCTTGCTTCGGGAAAAGAACGTTACCGCCAGTATTGGCATCGCCAGTTTTCCGGTGCACGGGTCCACGCCCCAGGAGCTCATCCAGATAGCCGACGCCTCCATGTACCTGTCGAAGCACCAGGGGGGCAATGCGGTTTCCACTACCGAGCATTTCGACGCCAATGAGAGCAGGAAGTGGAAGCGCGACGTCCTCGAAGCCTACCTCGGCGTCACCCTCAAGCGCCTTTTTTCCACCGGTCCCGAGGCTTTTGCAGAAATTCGCGCGCGCCTGGAACAGTTCGCGCAGTCTCTGGCCGCCACCGAGCTTCTGCCGGCGGCCACGAACGACAACGCCCATCACGGTACTCGCCCCGAAACCCGCGGGGAACGCGGGAGTGCGGATGCGCTGCCGCCCGCGGTGATCGACACGCTCACTTCGCTGTCGCTCGCGATTGACGCGAAGAATCACTACACGCAGGGACACTCGCAGAAGGTGGCGGGCTTTGCCGCGCTTATCGCGGAACGCCTCGATTTACCCGAGGCGGAAATCGCGGAGATCCACCTGGGGGGCATGCTGCACGATATCGGCAAAGTGGGCGTCCCGGAAAGCATCCTGAACAAGGGCGGCGCACTCGATGCCGGCGAGTGGGAATTGATGAAGAAACATGCGATATACGGTGATGAGCTTCTCGCACCGTTGCGCGCCATCAGCCGCGTTCGCGAGATGGTCCGGCACCATCACGAAATGTATGACGGCTCGGGATACCCCGATGGACTGGCCGGGGAGCGCATTCCGCTGGGCGCGCGGATCATCGCCATCGCCGATGCCTATGACACCATCACCTCTGAGCGCACCTACAAGAAGGCGCGCTCGCCCGGTGCGGCACTGGCCGAAATCCAGCGCTGCGCCGGCGCGCAGTTCGATCCCNNGGCCGAGCCCGACGCGGCGCCGGAGCGCTCCGTGCTGACCGATCGCGCGCGCTAACACAGGTCCTTCAGGAACATACTCGGCACCATTGCGTTCGCCCGCTGGTCACCCCGCCGCCCGCTTGTCACTCCGGCATCGATTGCGTAAAATCGCGATTCGTTTTGTCGCTCCAGCGCCGATCCAGGGGAGAAATGTGAATGGGCAAACGCATCGCCGCGAAGATCACCGGAGTCGGGGGCTATGTACCGCCGCAGGTGCTTACCAATGCCGATATCGCGAAGCTCGTGGATACCAACGATCAGTGGATCCGCGAACGGACCGGCATCAGCGAGCGGCATATCGTCGAGCCGGGCGTGGCGACTTCACACCTCGCGACCGCGGCGGCGCAGACGGTTCTGGAGAAAACGCACACCGCCCCGGAGGAAATCGACCTGATCATCGTGGCTACGGTAACGCCGGACATGCTGTTCCCGGCGACCGCTTGCCTGGTTCAGAACCGCATCGGCGCATCGCGTGCCTGGGGATTCGATCTTTCGGGCGCCTGCTCGGGTTTTCTTTACGCGCTGACCGTGGGAGCCCAATTTGTCGGCGCGGGCACGCATCGCAAAGCGCTGGTCATCGGCGCCGATGTGATGACCTCGATCATTAACTACGAGGACCGCAGCACCTGCGTGCTCTTTGGCGA
>PLJR01000090.1 GCA_003140295.1 Acidobacteriota bacterium | reverse complement strand
TTCTGGATCAGCCGCAGCAGCAAAGCTGCATACAAAACCAGCGCGAGGAAGACTCCGGCAAAGCCTGTTTCTTCCGCCAGCGCCGCCATAATAAAGTCAGAGTACCGGACCGGCACGAAACCCAGCTGATTCTGGCTCCCGTGTCCCAGCCCTTTGCCCCAAAAGCCGCCCGAGCCCACGGCAATTTTCGATTGCAGGATTTGATAGCCTGAACCCTTGGGATCGTCTTCCGGGCGCAGAAAGGTGGTTACCCGCTCCTTCTGGTACGGTTTCAGAAAGTGCCATCCCACCGGCAGCATCATCGCGCCAGCCAGCACCAATACCGCCGCATGTTTCCAGTGTATACCCGCCAGGTACGCTCCTACGAGGGCCACTGGTACTAAAACCAGCGCCGTTCCCAAATCGGGTTGCAGCAAAATCAATCCCACCGGGACCGCGGTGAGCACGCCGGCTTTGCACAGATCCAGCAGCGAGAGCTCGTTGGTGCGTACATCGGTATAAAAACGAGCCAGCGCTACGATTATAATCAACTTGGCCAGCTCTGACACCTGTAAAAACTGCCCCAGCACCGGAAGCCAGCGTTTGGCTCCAAACCGGCTGTGCCCCACCGCTAGCACCGTAACCAGAGCGATCAATCCGAGCAGGTAAAGAGCGGGCGCCTTGTCCAGCACCGCGTGGTAATCGAGCCGGGAGAGCAGTACCATCCCCAATACGCCCAGCGCAATCCAGCCCAGCTGTTTCCATTGCATTCCGGCCAGATGGCTGGAGTGGGTGGCAGACCAAATTTCGAGCAAGCCGACGCCGCAAATGGCAAACGTGATGGCAAAAAGCCACCAGTCGTAATCCGCTGCACTTGTGCCGCGCCTCATGGCTGCAAATTCGGCTTTCGCGCTTCCGACGTTGTGGGGATGATAGCCGCGGTGGGAAGCGGCTTAACATCCGATTTGCCCGCAGGCTGCGGCTTGGCAATCAGTGCGCCGCCTTCTGCTGATCGGGCGGCGGCTCCCCGGAGAACCGAGCCGGCGGGCAACGCTTGGGTGGTAAGCTCTTCCGGCGGAACGCCCTGCTTCTTGTCGTAATAAGCTTTAACCACATCGCGCACGATGGGCGCGGCGGACTCCGCCCCGTAGCCGCCGCCCTGCACCAGAACCGCGACAACGATTTCGGGATTGCGGCGCGGCGCAAAACCCACAAACCAGGCGTTGTTCTTCAGTCCAGCCTGCTTTCCGGCGCGCTGTCGCCCTTGCAGGCTGATCACCTGCGCGGTTCCCGTCTTCCCGCACAACTCGATGCCTGGCAGCTTCGAAGCGCCGGCGGTGCCGCCCTCATTTACGACGCCATACATCGCTTGCGTCAGCGCTTCGGTGGTCGATTCGGAGATGGGGAAGTCGATTTCCGGTGACGGCGTAAGGTCTTTCAGCAGATGCGGCTGGTGAAATGTGCCGCCGAGCGCGATGCCCCCTATGGTGTAGGCAATCTGCATCGGCGTAACCACCGTCGCTCCCTGGCCGATCGAAACCGAAATCGTCTCGCCCGGATACCATTTTTGATGGAACACCCGTTCCTTCCAGGCTTCCGACGGTACCAGGCCGATATCTTCACCCGGCAAATCGATGCCGGTCTTGCGTCCCAGACCCAGCTTGGTGGCATAGTAAGAGATGCGATCGATACCCAACAGCTTTCCGACGTTATAAAAATAGACGTCGCACGAGTGGACGATCGCGTTGTGCAAATCCATTTCGCCATGCGCCGGTTTCTCGGCATCATGAAAAACGCGCCCGTAAAATTCAGCGTACCCGGGGCAGAACACTTTAAAACTCGCGGGAATCGCCTTCGATTCGAGCATCGCCGTGGTCATGAATATTTTGAAGATTGAGCCCGGCGCGAGTTGCGCTTGAATGGCTCGATCGAGCAACGGATGCTCGGGATCTTCGTTGAGCTGCCGCCATTCGTCCTTGGAAATGCGCACCGCGAAATCGTTGGGATCGTAGGAAGGCTGGCTGGCCATGGCCAGCACTTCACCCGTGCGCGGATCAAGCGCCACCACCGCGCCCTTTTTGCCGGCCAGCCGCTGCTCGGCGATAAGCTGCAGGTCATAGTCGATCGTCAGCTTGATCGGCTTCCCTGGAATGGCATCGGTTTGATCGAGGCGCCCAACCTCGCGGCCCACGCTGTTGACGATCACGCGGCGCATTCCGTCGGTGCCCATGAGCTGCTCGTTATACTGATTTTCAAGGCCCGATTTGCCCACGATGTCGCCAGGACGATAG
The DNA here is from genome assembly GCA_003140295.1 of Acidobacteriota bacterium. Classification (GTDB taxonomy): domain Bacteria; phylum Acidobacteriota; class Terriglobia; order Acidiferrales; family UBA7541; genus Palsa-189. The sequence continues at coordinate 16,703 of PLJR01000090.1, read as the reverse complement.
CGGCCATTGCTGGCTTGAATCTGATCGGTGCTGACCTCTCCCACGTATCCGCTCGCATGGGCCATGAACCCTCCGCGGGGGTAACGGCGGCGGTGGACCATTAGCATTTCCAACACGGGAATGTCGGCGCGATGCGATTCGATAAAAGCGATATCCGCAGGCGAAGCCTCGGGCTTAATAACGATGGGTTGAAAGTGCGGCAAGAATTTGGCCGCCTCGATTTGCTGTTGCACGTCATCGACCGCCAGGCCCAGCCCATCGGCAATCTGCGGTAACAAACGCGCCAATTGCTCCGCATCGTCGCGGAGCAGCAGCACGCTGAAGGAAGGATAATTGTCGACAATCACGCGACCATCGCGGTCCAGCATGGAGCCGCGTGGCGCGATGATGGGAATGGTGCGAATGCGATTGCGCTCTGCAAGCTGCGCGTATTGGTCTGAATGGACGATCTGCAGCTTCCAAAAGCCGAGTAGCAGAAGGCCTATCAGGCCCACGATTAGGTAGGAAATTACCGCCAGCCGCATCTGCGGCAACCGGCTGTCATTCTGAAACAGATCGGACAATCAAACTCCGCCGCTGCGCCAATGCGGCGCTGCCCGGTCTGCCCTGGGTTTGGACGGGGAGGCGATTCCACGGCAAGTACCGCGAAGCCAGCCGCGCTGGGTGAGTTTATGCAGCGCCTAAAACTTGACTACCGTAACACTTGCATGAATAGCGCGCAACTTCTTTGCGAATTTTGCGGACGAATCAGGCACGGGGCGACCAGCCAGGGCACTGACCACGCCGGCTAGTGTACATGTGGAGTCAGGACGGCTTCCGAAACCGGTCGAGCAGGGGAAATAAAATCACCGCAACGCCGGCATTCACTAAAGAAGCAAAAACGAGCTTCGTGGTCATGAAAGGTTCATGCTGCGCCAGCACGAGTCGCTTGGTGAGCACGAAGACGACATTGTGCAGATGAAAAAAAACCAATGTCAGCGCAAAGCGGCTGATGGGATGCTCGACATCAATGCGCGCTCCAATCGATGAAGCCACAAAACCGACCACCGTTTTCGCGATGCCGTAAAGTCCCAGCGGCGTATGGCTCAAGCTGTCCTGAGCCACGCCAATCGCCATTCCCAGCAGCAGACCGGCCGAAGCGTTGCGCCGGCTGAGACCGAAATAGATGGTTACCAGTAGCGGGAGTTCGACCACGTCCAACCGGCGCAAATGAACCAGCAAAAACGTTTCGAGGACCAGTGCGAGGATGACCGTACCGGTCACCACTCCCGTATGGAATTTGTGAACCTCGACGTGATGTTCGATGTGGCCTGAATATTCCATTGACTGATATTCCATTTACCGCCGCAATCCCCAGCCTTTCGGATAACGAATCATAGCGGGCCGCCGCTGCTGCTCGCGGGCGAGCTCGCCTCCGGCAATCTGCGCGCCGGTGGAGGAGTGGCAACCGGCGCAGCAGGATTCACGCGAGCAGTCGCCCCGTTAGATGCCCCGTTAGATGAGGGTGTCGAGGGAGATCCACCCGGCGCATCGGATCCCTTGCGGGGCGCGAACTCCTGCCGCGTCAGCAGCACGAGCACTTCCTCCAGTTGATCGAGACGCGCCGCCGGTTTTACCTTGATCTGCTGAAACCCGGTGTGCCGGTCGGGCTTGGCTTCGAGCACCGTGCCCACCGGCAAATCTTTGGGAAAGATGCGGTCCTGTCCCGATGTGAGCACGGCTTCTCCGGCCTCCACTTTAACTTCGTTGCTCACGTATTCCATGCCCAGCAGGGGCTCGCCGGACCCATTTACAGGCGCTTGCGTGCGTGAGGTTGCCAGCAGAGCGCCGACACCGCTCTCCTTATCGCTAAGCAGCAATACCTGCGAGGTATCCGGGAAAACTGCCAGCACTTTTCCCACTACTCCGTCAGGCGTAATCACACCCAAATCGCGCCGCACGCCGTCACGCGAACCGCGGCTCAAGAAAATAATGCGGCTGCCCACATCGGGACTTGCGCCGATCACGCGCGCCGGCAGCATCGGCACTTCGATGTGCGCTTCGCGAAAACCCAGCAGCGCCGACAAGCGCTCCGCCTCCGCGGCGCGCCCCACCAGTTCGGCATTGCGCATTTTCAGCAGGTCGCGCTCCGCGCGCAGCTCCACATTTTCCTTGCGCATATGCCACAACGCTACGTAGCCGCTCCACGCGCCGTAGACGCCGTCGGAAATCCACGCCGCCGCCCGGCCGAGCGGGGTAACGCATTCGATGGCCCACACGCGAATCAGCCGAACCTGCTGCTCGCGCTTGATCTGCGCGGCGAGCAGCAACAACTGCAGCCCCAGCACCACGGCCAGCAGCGTCAGGGAACGATGGCGTGAAGGGATGGCCAGCATCAGCTATCAATCCTGCGTAAGATTTTTTGCGTAAACCTGCGTAAGAACTTTATGATTCCGGCAAATTCGCGCTGGCTGCCGCGCCCGCCAGTTTGGCGGCCACTGCGGACGTCATTAGTCGATCGAGACCAGCCGCAATAAATGGAAATCGCTCAGCATCTTTCCGGTGCCGAGCACCACCGATGCTAAAGGATCGTCCGCGATCGAGACCGGCAAGCCCGTCTCTTCGCGTATGCGCTTATCCAGATTTTTCAGCAGCGCCCCCCCACCGGTAAGCACGATGCCCCGATCGCTGATGTCCGCGGAAAGCTCGGGCGGTGTGCGTTCCAGCGCCACGCGGATGGCGTTCAATATGGTGGCCACGCATTCGGAAAGCGACTCGCGAATTTCGCTGTCGTCAATTGTGACCGTGCGCGGCACGCCTTCGATAAGATTGCGCCCCTTGACCTCCATCGTCAGCGGCTTTTCCAGTGGGTACGCCGAGCCGATTTCCATCTTGATCTGTTCGGCGGTGCGCTCGCCCACCAGCAGGTTGTACTTGCGCTTGAGGTAATGCATGACGGCCTCGTCCATCTCGTTGCCGGCCACGCGCACCGAGCGCGAGTACACGATACCGCTCATGGAGATCACCGCGATGTCGGTGGTTCCCCCGCCAATATCGACCACCATGTTGCCCGACGGTTCCTCGATGGGCAGGCCCGCGCCAATCGCCGCGGCCATGGCTTGCTCCACCAAGTAGACTTCGCTCGCTCGCGCCCGGTAGGCCGAATCCTGCACCGCGCGCTTTTCCACGGGAGTGATTTCGCTGGGTACCCCGATCACGATCCGCGGATGCACGAGCACGCGGCGGTTGTGCGCTTTTTGAATGAAGTAGGTGAGCATCTTTTCGGTCACCTTGAAATCCGCGATCACCCCATCCTTCATCGGCTTGATGGCCACCACGTTGCCCGGCGTGCGCCCCAGCATATCCTTCGCTTCGCGCCCCACGGCCACCACTTCATTGCTGGTCTTGTTGATGGCCACGATGGAGGGCTCGTTCACCACGATCCCCTTGCCCTTCGCGAACACCAATGTGTTGGCGGTTCCCAGGTCAATCGCCAGATCGGAGGAAAACAGGCTGAAGACCGAACGAAAGTTGTAGCCGTTCTTGCTGGTCATGTCTTTTTATCCCGCCGCCCTTGCGGCGGCTCCCAAGTCGCCCTCGGGCGATGGTTTTTCTCGCGTTCTTGCCGGTGCCTTTCGCGTGCCCGGTCATGGAATCAAGCCCGGTTATGGAATCAAGCCCGCCCGTTTATGAATGAAGCCAGACTATGGAATCACAATCGGTACGCGCTTAATGGCCGTGCCGCCCCGGCGATTCTGCCCGGTGATGACGATTTCATGACTGCCCCGCCCCAGCGGTTGCGTGAAATAACGGAAGCCGCCGTCGGACTGGATGCCCGCAACCGTCTCTCCATCAATAATCAATGCCGCATTGGGCTCGGTGCGTCCGATCAGCTCGACGACATTGCCGTGCAGTTCGGTGGCGTCCACCTCGAGTCGCATTTCCTGCGCTTTATCCTGCGCCACTAGCGTAAATTTAAATGCCTCGCTGGGCGCGCTGGCGTGCTTGTTCTTGTCGATCGCGGTCACGCTCCAGAAGTAATCCCCCGGGTCGAGTCCGGGAATTTCCAGACTGACCCCGGCCACGGCTTTCTCCGCCACGATGCGCGTAAACATGGAATTGGTGCTCACCCGCAATTGGTAGCTTACCGCTTCAGGCACTTCGGTCCAGGCAAAGTGCATCGGCGTATGTTTAGGGTCGGGCGTGATGAGCGGCTGCAAATTCACAGGCAGGGTGAGATCGGGCGGCGCCAGCACGTTGCTCTTGGTCGCCGGTCCTCCGGCGGCAAACGTCACGCGCTCCCACTTGCCGATTTCGAAATGCTCGTTGCCCACCTGCATATCGGCGGCGCCGGCCGACACCGTAATCTGGTTCTCGTTGCCGGCGGCGTCGCTGCGCACTGCCGCGCGGCTGTTTTCCTGCAGAGACGCTCGTGCATTCGCGAAAGAAACCTCGGCCTTGGAATTGCGAGATTCGCACGTGCCGGTCGCCAAGTCCACCGCGCCGCTATTGATGTGCACGGCGACGCTGGTTGCGCGATCCCGATCCACCGAGTTCTGTTCCACCGTCACGAAAGAATCGTTTTTCACGGTGTAGGTTGTCCCGTCGAGGAACGTAATGCGCGCGGCACCATCCGGACCGGTGCGCACCAGATCGCCTTTATCGAGCTTGGTACGATAATCCGCGCTCCCCCAATTCACCGAGTTCGCTTTTTTCACCTCGACTTTACCGTCCAAATTAACGAATCGCGCCTGGTTCTGGTTCGAACCGACGTCCGGTCCCGGCTCGCCCGCGAGTGTGTGAGAAATGCGGGTCAGGGCGGCGGTGTACCATTCCGGATGAATGGTATACAGCGCCGCGATGATGATTGCAAAAAGCATCAGCAGGTAAATCGCGACGGTGCGGTAGGTCACTGCGGTCCAGTAAACCTCGACGCGCGGAATTTTCTCGCGCTTCACCGGAGCGATTTGTCGTGGGTCGGACATAAAAAAACCGCGATTTTACGGTAGTTTTGCAATCTAGCACACGGCTTCAGGTGTCGCAAGGCAGCGGAGAAGTGGTGTTGTCGCGCAGCGCAATGGCCTCGCCGCCGCCGTAAACCGCCTCGCTGCCGCAATATGCGAGTCGCAGGTTTCCGATTGAGCGAGCGGGCGAGGTTAACCTATAATCCGATCTCCCGTCTAATATGTACGGGTGCGGGCTCTACTTGGAGCCCGCGCAGATAATATGTAATAGAATCTCGGGCGCAAGTCGGATTGGACCTATCCGGCGGGCATCTCCAGCGAAGCTTGGCGAAACCCGGCGGGGGCCGGCGAAATCCGGGGGCCAACCCAGCCAAATAAGTTTCGGGATCGGCCGCGCGTAAGCAGCGCGAGAACTTAGCCGGAAGGCACGCGGCGCATGCCCGCGAAAGGCGCAAAAAGTGTGGGACGCAAAGCGTAAGAAAAATCTCGGTGTGCGCATCATGCTGGGCGTCATCGTCGGCCTGCTCGGCTGCGGCATGTTGCTCTATCTGCTGCCCGGGCAGGGGACCTCTTCAACCTCGAGCGCTGACGTCGTCGCGCAAGTGGACGATCAGGCCATCACCATGACCGACGTCAATGCCCAACTCAGTCGCCTCACCCAAAACGGCGCAATTCTCGCGGCGCTGAAACCTTTGTACGTTCAGCAAGTGCTCAGCGAACTGGTCTTTGAAAAAGAGTTGGGCGTCGAGGCCCGCCAGCTCGGAATAAGCGTTACCGATCAGGAACGCGCCGACCGCATCCGCCAGTTGATTCCCACTGCGTTTATGGGCGGCGCTTTCGTGGGGAATGACCAGTATGCCGCTCAGGTCCAGGAGCGCGTAGGCATGGGCGTGCCCGAGTTTGAGGACCTGGTCGGCCAAAGCCTGGTTCAGGAAAAATTTCGGCAGCTCGTAACCGACGGCATCAGCGTGACGCCGTCGGAGATCGATCAGGAATTTCGCCGGCGCAATGAGAAGGTCAAGATCAATTACGTGGTCATCAAGCCGGATGATCTACAATCGAAAATTGAAGCCGGCGATTCCGACCTCAGTGCGTACTTTGAGAAGGATAAGGCGCGCTACAGCGTGCCCGAACGGCGCATCGTGCGCTACGCGCTGCTGGATTTCGACCAGCTCAAAGCCCGCGCCAACGTCACCGACGACGAGATTCAGGCCTATTACAATCAGCATCTGGACCAGTACAAGCTGCCGGATCGCGCCCACGTTGCACACATCCTCTTCAAAACCGTCGGTAAGACGGATGCGGAAGTTGAGGAGATTCGCAAAAAGGCCGAGGACGTTCTCAAGAAGGCTAAGGCTGGGGCGAATTTTGCGGATTTGGCGAAGCAAAACTCCGAGGACACCACCAAGGATAAGGGCGGCGACTTGGACTGGATCGTGCGTGGACAGACCGTGCCCGAGTTTGAGCAGGCCGCCTTCAGCCTTCCCAAAGGAGCCATCTCGGACTTGGTGAAAACGCAGTACGGCTTTCACATCATCAAGGTGATTGACCGCGAGCAGGCGCACACGCAGGCGCTTCAGGAAGTCCGGCCGCAAATTTTGTCCTCCTTGCAACAAGAGAGAGCCGACCGCGCCGGCGAGGGCGCCTCAGACCAGATCGCCGAAGAGATTCGCCGCTCTGGCCGCGTTTCCGTGGACGATCTGGCCAAGAAATTCAATATGACCGTGGGCGAATCGCAGCCCTTGGAAGCCGGCCAGCCAATCCCGGCCGTCGGCAACTCTCCGGAGATCGCCGATGCAGTTTTTCGGCTGCGGCCGGGCGATGTAAGCGCGCCGATCCACACCGATAAAGGATACGTCGTGCTTTCCGTGAAGGATGTGCAGCAGGCGCACCCGGCTACCCTCGCCGAAGTGCGCGAAAAGGTGCTCGCCGACTACCGGCGCGATAAAGCTGTGGACCTCGCGAAATCCAAAGCCGCTGAGCTCGGACGCCGCGCGAAAGCAGGAGAAGACCTGGTCAAAACGGCGAAGGACCTGGGCTTCGAGGCCAAAACCAGCGATCTTTTCGCTCGCAACGGTTCGCTTCCGGATGTGGGCAGCGCCTCTCAGGTGATCGCCGCCTTTACCATGAGCGAAGGCCAAGCCAGCGACCCCCTGTTTCTGGGTTCCAATTGGGTGATTTATCGCGTGGCGCAGCATCAACGTCCGGACCCCAACGATTTGGCGAAGCAAACCGCCGACATTCAATCGCAACTGCTCGAAGCGCGGCGGAATATGGCGTTTGACGCATTCCGCAAATCGCTGGACACGCGCATGAAACAAGAGGGCAAACTGCGTATCAATGCGGACAATCTGAAACGGCTGGGGACCCCATCCAATTCCTAGGTGTGCTTAATTCGTTAATGCCTGCTGTTGGAAACTATACGCAATATCGTCAATACGTTACGGGAAACGCCAAGTTTCTTGCTTAACTTTAGATTGCTTTCGTTCGCTGCCTCACGCTAACATTTTTGCTTCCAGAACGAGTCGCCGCCGTGGCGCCAGGCGCACTCTCCGGCAGGACGCCTTCCCCAGTCCGTATAGGTCAGCCTTGGTACGACAAAGGTCACTGTTCGACACGGGGCACTGTTTCCGGCCGGCGTCCAATTCTCATTGGATTCGCAAACTTTAGGACCATAAATAGCAGTAGGGGAAAAACAGATGCAAAAACAGACGCATAAAAAAGTGCATGCACAGCCAATCAGCCACCAGGGCAACGGGAATACCGGCGTCAGCCCACACCCATCCCGCAGGATGCGTACGCGCAACAAGTATCGCTGTTGCATCGAGTTGAATCAAAACTACAAATATTGTGTGCGCATTCGCGTGCGCTTCACGCGCCACGCCTGGGTGCTGCCGGTGTACTTCCTGGCATCAACATTTGATCGCGCCCTACAGAAACTCGAGCACACATTGCTGTTTCTGCAGCGGCAGGAAGATCGTCTCTGGTTTTGGGGGGTTGATCGCAGCGACGATCCCAACGTCTCCGCCGAAATGCTCCGCGAGGCGGGGTTAGGCCTTGACCGCCGCGTGGATTTCCCTCGCGACACCGAAAGCGTGGTTGTTGCTCCTGAACAGCCTCTGCCCGCTTTGCTTCTCGCGCCCACGCGGCGCAGTTTTGCGGAGTCGGCGCGCTCGGAGGCTGGCGCGCGACCCTTTGGAGCGGCACGGGCAGCGGCTGCCGGCGACTGAACCTCGCCAGCAGGGAAGCGCGGCGTTTTATCGCTCGCGTACTATGATTTCGCCCGACCCGATGATCTGATCGTTCAACCAAAGCCGGTATTTGAACGAGCCTGGCTTGGTGCCCGCTCGCGGCGGGCCGCTGATCAGGCGCATTCCCGGCGGTGCCTGAAAAATATTTGAGGAGAACGGACAGCGATTGGCGTCGAATTCGACCTTGAGCTGGCCTCCGCCCGCCACCCAGGATACGTGATCCTCTGGACCGATCACCAGCGCTTCTGGAATCACACCCACCAGCACGAGTTTCTCTGACATGAACGAGCGCGCCCTCCGGCTGCATTTTATTTTTGCGGACCGAAGATAGCACACGCCGCGCCAAACAGATTCGCCAAACAGGGTGTCGATTGTTCCACGCCCACTCGGCCGGCCGCATGCGCGTTGACGGCCGCGCGAGCGAGATACAAGACAGCAAGAGCTGCCGCTTATTTTTTCCGCACCACCCCCGCTACAAACCCTTGACCCTACCCTCTCAACCCCCTATACTCGTAGTCCTGCAAGTTCTGTTCAGAGCGCGCCGACCGCCACTCCGTGTCCCTGCGCTCCGGCAAGATTCCTTGAGAACGTGAGTGCGAAGGGAAGTGGCTCCATGGCTTTTGGTGTGATGACTCTCAAGAATGGTGATCGAATTCCGCTGATGCGCTCGATTCCGTTTTTTGTCGTGCATGCCGCGTGCTTTGCGGCTTTCTTTTTGAAATTTCACTGGTCGTATCTCGTGGTCTGCTTGGCGCTCTATTACGTGCGCATGTTTTTCGTGACCGCCGGTTACCACCGGTATTTTTCGCATCGTTCTTTCAAAACCAGCCGGGCGTTCCAGTTCATCATGGCGCTGGTCGCCACCAGCTCAACTCAAAAGGGCGTGCTCTGGTGGGCCGCCAATCACCGGCATCACCACCGCTATTCGGATACCGACGAAGATTTGCATTCACCGACACTGCGTGGCTTTCTTTGGTCGCACATCGGCTGGATTCTCTCCGACCGCTACAACGAAACGCGCGTCGACCTGATCAAGGACTTCCACAAATACCCCGAGCTGCGCTGGTTGAACAAGTACCACATGGTTCCTCCCGTCGCGCTGGGCGTGCTGATGTTCCTCATTGGTGGCTGGGGCATGCTGGTGTGGGGGTATTGCCTCAGCACGGTGATCCTGTGGCACAGTTCGTTCACCATCAATTCGCTGTCGCACGTTTTCGGCCGGCAGCGTTACCAGACCACCGATACCAGCAAAAATAACGCGCTGCTCGCCTTGGTTACCATGGGCGAGGGCTGGCACAACAATCACCACCACTACATGGCCTCGGCCCGCCAGGGTTTCTTTTGGTGGGAAGTGGACCTCACTTTCTACGTATTAAAGATTCTCTCCTGGTTCCGGATTGTGTGGGACTTGCGCGAGCCTCCCAGCCACGTGCTCCTGGGCGCGGAAGCCAGCTCCTAAATTTTTGCTCTGCTAGATTTTTCTCTTTATGAGCGGCATTCACTGCCGCTCTCCTTCGCTCATTCCAGAATTAAAAACGATTTCGCCCGGCGCACCTGGGATCCCGTTGACGGTGCCTGCTGGGCTGCTCTGCGAATTTTCCCCCTGGCCGCTCTCCGCGTCCCGCGCTGACGTATAATTCGCTCGCCGGACATCCCTCTCACGAGTAATGAAAGGACGCGTGTTCATCCCACCGCACCGTGGGCCCGGCGGCGAACCAGCCCGCGGTATCTCGCATCGTGCCGCCGCACCTGCGGATGCCGCACCGGACGATGCCGCACCCCCGCATGTCAGCGACTCGCCAGCTCGCGGACTTGCACGCCTCGGCATCGCACTCGCGGACTGGTCGCAACGCTGGTTTCCCGACGCGTTCGTTTTCGCGCTGCTCGCCATCCTTATCGTCTTCGTAGCCGGCATTTTTCTGGGCGCCGGAGTAGATAATCTGATCCGGTATTTCGGCGAAGGATTCTGGAGCCTGATCCCCTTCACACTGCAAATGGCGCTGATCATCATCGGCAGCTATGTCGTCGCCGCCTCGCCCCCGGTGTACCGCCTGATCCGGTGGCTTTCGGGAATCCCGCGGACGCCTCGGGGTGCAGTTGCCTTCGTGGCGTTCTTTTCGATGGCCACTGCCCTGATCAGTTGGGGCCTGAGCCTCATTTTCAGCGGCATCCTGGCACGGGAAGTAGTGAAGAAGGTCGCCCGCCTCGATTATCGCGCCGTAGGCGCAGCCGCCTACCTCGGCACTGGAAGCATCTGGGCGCTAGGATTTTCTTCCTCTGCTGCGTTGATGATGGCCACGCCTTCGTCCATGCCCGCGGGCCTGTTGAAGATCAGTGGCGCGATTCCGTTGCGTCAGACCATTGGCACATGGCAGAGCGTAGCCACCGCTTTGATCCTGGCCATCTCCTCCATCACGGTGGCCTATTTCTCCGCGCCCGCCGCTTCAACGAAGACGGCGGAATCGTTCGGCGTCGTCCAGGGACTCGAAATCCCCCGGCTCGAAAAGCGCTCCACGCCCGGTGAATGGCTCGAGTACGCGCCCTGGCTCTCGATCCTCATCGCCGCGATGGGCCTCGCTTACCTGGCGCAAATTTTTGTGGCCCGCGGTCCGCTCGCGGCGCTCGATCTCAATACCTACAACCTGCTCTTCCTCATGGTCGGACTGCTGCTGCATTGGCGGCCGCGCTCGTTCATTCGGGCGGTGAACGACGCGGTTCCCGCGACCTCGGGCGTCCTGATCCAATTCCCCTTTTATGGAGGAATCTTCGGCATCGTCACCATGTCGCCCATCGCCCGGCTGCTCGCGAATTTTTTCGTGCGCGTCTCCGCACATGGCACCTACCCCGTGCTCGTCGCGATATATTCAGCGATTCTGGGCATGTTCGTCCCCTCCGGCGGCGGCAAGTGGGTGATCGAAGCGCCCTACGTCCTGCAAGCGGCCAAGGACTTGCGCGTGAATCTCGGGTGGGTGGTGCAGATCTACAACGCCTCGGAAGCGCTGCCCAATCTGATCAACCCGTTTTGGATGCTGCCACTGCTGGGAATTCTGAAGGTCCGCGCCCGCGACCTGGTGGGTTACGGCTTGCTGCAGCTGGCGGTGAATTCTGTGCTGGTTATTTTTCTGATGTGGTTTTTCGCGCGCACGTTCACGTACGTCGCGCCCGCCCCGTGATAACGACCCCGTGAGAGGGCGCGCTAACGGGGCGGGCGCGCGCTATTTTCGCTTACTTCTTTTGCAAAATCTGGTCTACGGCTTCCACCACGTGCTTCGCGGAAATTCCAAACGCTTCAATCAGCTCGGCGGGCTTGCCCGAATGCGGCACGCGATCGACGTCCAGCCGCCGCACTGCCGCCAGCGCCACTCCCGCCTCGGCCAGCGCGGTAATCACCGCCTCGCCCAAGCCGCCCTCCGCGTAATGATCTTCGACGGTGAGGACGCGGCCGCCCGTGGCGCGCACGTTTTCCGCGAGGGCCGCGGTATCGAGCGGCTTCACGCAATAAAGATCGATCACGCGAATGGCCGTGCCGCGCGACTTCAGTTCGTCGTAGGCCTTAAGCGCCTCGTAAAGAGTAATGCCGGCGCCGATCACGGTCACGGCATCATTCGCGCTCTGGCGCAACACCTTCAAGCCCGGCACCGGAAATTTCTCGTCGGGGCCATACAACACCGCGGTCTTCGGCCGCGATGTCCGCAGGTAGCAAATCCCCGGCCGGCGCGCCGCCTCTTCTGTCAGCCGTTCCGCGCACACCCCATCTGAGGGGTAAAACACCGCGGCGCCGGGAATCGCGCGAAAAATCGCCAGGTCTTCAAGCGCCATTTGTGACGGCCCATCTTCACCAATGGAAACGCCGCAATGCGATCCGCACAAATTTATGTTGCTGCGGCTGATAGCGGCCATGCGCACCTGGTCGGTAGCCCGCGAGAGAAAGCATGCAAAGGTATCGACGAAGGGCACCAGTCCCTGCGCCGCCATGCCTACCGCGGTGCTCACCAGGTTCTGCTCGGCGATGTAGCCCTGTATCAGCTTATCCGGTTGCGCCTTCTGCAAAATATCTGAGAACGTGGAGTTTTTCACGTCCCCGGTCAGCGCGTATACCTTGGGATTCACACTGGCGAGATTCCGCAGTCCCGTCCCGTACGCTTCGCGGCTGGCCACTTCCTGTCCCAGTTTGTACTCAGGCGCGGGCGGCGCGGGAAAGTCCGGAGGTACCGGCAAAGATTTGCGAGCATAAGAGCGGCCGTCATCCTTTTGCACGGGCGGCGCAGGCCCGATTTCCGCCAGCGCTTTTTCGAGTTGCTCGGGCGAAAGCGGCTTGCCGTGCCATCCGTCTTTATCAGCGAGGAAACTGATGCCGTGCCCCTTTTCAGTTCGCGCAATGATGGCGTATGGCCGGCCCGGCGTGGAGCGGGCATGATCGAGCGCGGCCACGACGGCGGCCATATCGTGTCCATCCACAACTTCGGTGGCCCAGCCTTGCGATTCAAACTTGCGGCGGTAGACCTCCGTATCATGCCGGTACATCGTCCGGTCGCTCTGCCCCAGGGCGTTGACATCGGCCATGGCGATGAGATTGTCAATTTTATAGAAGCCGGCGAACTCCGCGGCTTCCCAGACGCTGCCTTCGGCCATTTCACCGTCGCCCATCAGGACGTACACGCGCGCATCCGATTTCTGACGCCGCGCTCCGATCGCCAGGCCCGCGCCCACTGAAAGTCCCTGGCCCAGCGAGCCTGTAGCCGCATCAACGCCCGGAATCCACGGCGTGGGGTGGCCTTCGAGCTCGCTGGAAAACTGGCGGAGTGTCATCAGGCGCGATTCGGGAAAGACGCCCGCTTCGGCGAGCGCGGCGTACAGAACGGGCGCGGCATGGCCCGANNCATGCGCATCGAATGGATGCGCAGCAGTCGGGCCTTCTCGCGAAGCGGTTCGAGTAGCGTAGCTGAGGGTGCTGCCGGTCCTGTTGCGGTCATAAATCTCCTTCGCAGGCGGGCGCGCGAAAATGCGTTCGTGCGTGTGAGGATCACGCCTGCTCGTAGTCGTGACGATCACAATCGTGCCGAAACCGTTATTGTACCCAACCCGGCGCCGTCGTGCGAATCGTTCCATTGCCTTGCCGTCAAAACTCAAAATTTGGCGCAGGGTGACTTTTGCTGCCACACTCGGCGCATTGCCGGTTGCATGCGCCGACGGATTCGGCGAAACTATATTTACGTGCGTGGGGCTTCCGTGCTTGCTGCATCATTCGCAAAAGGGGTTGGACGACCTGCCGGGAGCGGCAAACATATGTTACCGCCCGCACTATTTCCGTATCTCAGGAGCATTAAGCAATGACCGAGCAAATAGGTGAGCTTGTCGCCCCCACACGGCTGATGATGACGCCGGGGCCTTGTTCGATCGATCCCCGCGTTTATCGTGCCCTGTCGACACCCCTTGTGGGGCACATGGATCCGTTTTTTATCGGGCTGATCGGAGAAGTGCAGACGCTGCTTCGCCAGATATTTCAAACCGACAATCGCACTACCTTCCCCATTTCAGCTTCCGGATCTGGCGGCATCGAGTGCGCGGTGGTCAATGCGCTCGAGCCGGGAGATGAAGCCATCGTCTGCATCAATGGCACGTTCTCCGAACGGATGGCCATCATTGCGGCGCGTACCGGGGCCACCATTCACCGCGTCGAAGCGCCGCTCGGCCGCACCGTCGACCCCGGCGATGTTCGGCGCGTAGGTAAGGGACGCAAAATCAAATTCGTCGGTGTCTGCCACGGGGAAACCTCCACCGGAGTCATAACCGGCCTCGAGCCCTTTCGCAAAGTGGCGGATGAACTTGGCGCGCTGCTCATTGTCGATACAGTGGCCACGCTCGCCGGTGTGCCGCTGAACGTCGACGCGCAACGTATCGATGTGTGCTTTAGCGGTTCGCAGAAAGCCATTAGCGCGCCTCCGGGTATGGCTCCGATCACGGTCGGACCCCGCATGGAAGAAGCCATGCGCAACCGCAAAACGCCCGTGCAGAGCTGGTATTTTGATTTGACGGCGGTGATGAGTTTCTGGGGCAAGGACCGCACCTATCATCATACCCCGCCTATTTCGCTGATTTTCGCGCTGCGTGAAGCGCTGCGCATCGTTTTCGAGGAAGGCCTGGAAGCCGGTTGGCAGCGCCATCGCCAGAACCAGCAAGCCTTGATCGCCGGCATGGAAGCGCTGGGGCTCGAGCTATTCGTCCCCGATCCGCAGGACCGCCTCCCTACCGTAACCAGCATCCGCGTGCCGCCGGGCATCGTCGATGCGCGCTTGCGCCGCCAGTTACTCGATGAATTTGGCATCGAGATCGCCGGTGGCATCGGCGCGCTCAGCGGAAAAATTTGGCGTGTCGGCCTGATGGGTTACACCAGCCAGTCTAAGCATGTGCTGCTCTTCCTGGCCGCGCTTGAAAAAGTGCTCCTCGAGCAGGGATTCCACGTCGCGCCGGGTGCCGGAGTGGGCTCCGCCCTGCAAGTGTACTCGCACGCCGAACCCGTCGGCGCCGACGCAAAAAAATAGCCGCCTGGCTTGCTAACGCCGGATTGATTGAATGAATGAATCGAAACCAAATCGTGCAGGCACCGTTAACATCATTCCCAATCGCGGCCCCATGAGCGAATTCGTCACCCCGTTCGACGTGCCTTCCAAGCTCACTGATGAGACCTGTCACGTTCAGTTTTCCCATCTCTGGAACGCTATCACCACCCGCCACAGTGACACGGTGGACGCAAAATTCTTTGTCGATGGCCAGGGCACCGTTGTGGGTGTCGCCCACACCGGCCTCACAGCTTTCCGCGACCGCGCTGCCCGCGGGCTTACCGATCGCGAAGTCAGCTTGGTGGCCGCCGAATACCTTCGCGAGCGCCTCGAACAGGAAGACCTGCGCCCTCTTTACGATGTTTCGCGCGACGATGTGCTCCGCCTGATCGAGAAGATCGGCCTTCGTTGACCCACGGCCAAACCCTCAGCGTCCCCGCAACGCGGTTTGTCTAGGCGTCCGAGAGCGATTCGTCAATCGCCTCGCCGGCGGCGGTCGCGCTTCCCTCCGAGCCCCCGCCGGAAGACCCCGGCGCCGTACTCTCTCCGCCTGCCGGTGTGGGTGCGGCCGGAATTTTCCCAGTTTCCAGAATTGCGCCGCAATCCAGGCACTCGATGTACTCGGCCTCATTGTCTTTCGCAATGAGTTGCGTGTGCTCGTGGCGGCAGCTGGCAGATTCGGGCATGGGTTCCTTATCGGGCGAGTTTACCATGCGACATCGCCACGGCTGGTCTAGGCTGTGCTACATTAACCCGCCTATGGCTCGTCAATAGTTGATGGCCAGTCAACAATTCGCAAGTCCATGAAACCGTAAGGCCGGCAGCTTGACGCCAACATGAACCCCATAGTAACCAAGCCGGTCACTCAGCCCGCGGAGCTCGCCGCCGATAAGCTGCGCTGGCGTTGCGATCCCGCGCGCATCCCCTACGAAACCACTGCGCAGGCGGAGCCGCTGGCCGGCCCCTTGGGTCAGGCCCGCGCCTTGCGCGCGCTCCGCATGGGCGTGGAATTGGCCGCCCCGGGCTACAACGTTTTCGTTTGCGGCCTCTCAGGCACCAGCCGCGGCGGAATGATTCAGCGCATGATCGAGGAAATCCAGCCGCGAACCGGCCCTGCCCCCGACCGCTGCTACGTCAACAATTTCAAAAATCCCGACCGGCCGCGCCTCATGACGCTGCCGCGCGGGCAGGCCGATAGCTTCAAGAAAGATATGCAGTCCGGCATCGAGTTTTTGCGCCGGCGTATTCCCCAGGTATTCGAGGGCGAGCCTTTCCAGAGGCAGAAAAGCCGCATCGTCGACCGCTACACGGTGCGCGAAAAAGAGCTGATGGACGATTTCACGCGCCGCATCGCGCGCGAGCAGTTTGCCCTCGGGCACATGCAGGTGGGCGCTGTCGCTCTGCCGGAAATCTTCCCCGTTCTCGAGGGCCAGATGGTGCCCATCGAGGACGTGCCCAAGCTCGTGCATGAAGGCAAGCTTGAAACGCCAATCGCCGAGGAGCTCGAACGCAAGTACGAGCAATTCCGCCAGGAATTCACGGTGGTCTACCGCAAAACACTGACGCTATCGCGCGAACTGGCCAGCGAGCTCAGCTATCTCGAGCAGGAAGCCGCTTCGGTGCTCGTGGACGGCTTCATCGAGGAGCTGAAGGAAAAGTACGCGGTGCCCCGCGCCGCCGAATACCTCGAAGAGGTGCGCCACAACATCCTCGATAATCTCGAGCCCTTCAAGGAGCGCGAAGGCGAGGAGGAGTCTCCCGGCGCCGCTCCCACCGAAGGCCCGCTGAAATCGGCGACGCCTGACCGGGACCCCTTTCGCGTCTACGGCGTAAACGTGCTCTTGGGCCACAATGAAGAAGACACCTCGCCGGTAATTTTCGAGACTACGCCCAGCCACGCCAATCTCTTCGGCACCATTCAGCGCAGCTACGATTCTCGTGGCGTGTGG
>PLJR01000352.1 GCA_003140295.1 Acidobacteriota bacterium | reverse complement strand
GGTGGACACCGTCGGGTTGAACGGCAAGATGTGGCTCGATCGCGTGGGCCATCCCGACAGCGATCAGATGCACATCGGGGAACGCATTCACCGCGTGGACGACAAGACTTTGCAGGTCGATTTCACGTTTGACGATGCGAAAAGCTATGTCAAGCCTTGGACGGCGACGATGCGATTCCGCCTGCAGCCGACCTGGCGAATTATGGAAGATGTTTGCGAGGATAATCTGAGGTTTGAGAATTTCGAAAAGTAACAAATAGCGGCGCAGAGCGGTNNTTTTAGCATCCGAAGGGAAAGACCTGTTTTTCGGGTGTAGGACATTTTCGGGTATACAATGCGACGCAGGGGAAACTCCGCAGGGACATTAGCGAGGGGGATGCAATGAAAAATTATTTAGCCATGGCACTGGTATTGTCTGGGGTGGCGTCGGCGGGTCTGGTGGCGGCGCAGGCGGGCAAGCCGNNTTCTCGTGGATCGACACGGATGGCATCATGTGGGAAAAACCGGATGTCTTCCGTGCGGGCCTCAAGCCGCTGGTTCCGAGCGCGAGCGATGTGAAGATCACCGAGTTCAAGTATGGCAAGGTGATATGGATTCAGGAGAATCAGGGAAATAAGTTTGCCGCGCACTTCTGGGTGCAGCGTCCCGAGGGCTGGCGGCTGCTCCATACCAATGAGATTGCCGTGACTCCTCCGGAAAAAGGCGCGAACGTCCGGCCGGACTTTGCCGTGCCCTGCATCAATCCGTGCAAGGAAGTGCCGTACAAACCGATTTCAGCCAGCGAGAAGGCGGCCCTCGCCGGGTGGCAAGATCAAGAGGAAAAAAACCACGATCCGCACATGGGTGACCACCTGATCGCGGTCAATTCCAACTCCGATGGAGCGGCGCGCGCCGCCGCTCAGGCAGCGGGCAAGCCCACTTCGGATACTCCCGCGGCGGCGGCGAACCGCCCGCCAGTCGGGGCCGCTCCAGCGCTCTGGGTGCGGACGTGGGACTTCGGCGACTCGGTCGTAGCCATCATGCTGCAACCGACATACGGAGGGAAGGCGTACTGGTCCAGCCGGATTTTCGCCAATCACAACGGCTTCTGGAAAATGGAGCAGAGCTATCACACCACGATTGCCGCGTCTCCGCGCATGACCGCGGTGCCGGCGAAGGTGCAGCAGAGCTCGAATTAACTGAATTCCACAATGCTCTCGTGAAGCATTAACGGTAGGGGAAAAGCGAATCGCTTTTCCCCGCCGCCCCCCGTGCGCCGCTGCCGCCCAGCGCTGCTTCCGATGCGCTGGGCCGGGTATGCTAACGGTGGTGCTCTTCTGCGGGAATTTATCCAGAATATTTGTAACACTAGCCACTGAACCGCTGCTCGCGAAACGGATCCCCATAAATATGATACCCATTCTGTTCCCAGAATCCGGGCGCGTTTTGGGCCATGAATTCGACACCTCGCACCCACTTCACGCTTTTCCACGCATAAAGATGAGGCACAACCAGCCGCACCGGATATCCATGCTCGGCAGGCAGCGGCTCCCCGTTGTGCTCGAGCGCGAATAGCGTCGTTGGCTGCAGCAAATCCGCGAGCGGCACATTCGAGGTGTAGCCCCGTTCGGCGAGCACCATCACATACTTCGCATCAGGTTTCACACTGATCAACTTCATCAACTCGGTGAAGGGCACGCCCCGCCAGCGCACATCGAACCGGCTCCAACGCGTCACGCAGTGCATATCCGCGACCACGTCTTTCATGGGCAGCGCTGTAAATTCGTCCCACGTCAGCCTCAGCGGCTTTTCCACGAGCCCCGTGACTTGAAAATCCCACGTCGCCGGATCGAACCGCGGCACGCTGCCCTCATGCAAAACGGGCCACTTCAGCGTCAGCGATTGGCCGGGCGGCAATCTTCCCGCTTCGCGCATCGCCCGCTCCTGCGTCCGCCGTTCACTGCTGGAGTCAAATATCATTCGCGCGCTCGCCAATCAGCTTTGCACTCGCTCCACCAACAGCATTTAGGATAACAAACCGCGAGTCCATGCACTGCAAAATGGCCATGGGGCACAATGGCCGCAGGCCACGATGACTCCGCTGCCCCGCCACAAAAAGGTTCGCATGACTTCCCACGCAAAATGGCAGGAAGGCAATCTATATCTCGCGATGGTCGGATACGGTGGCGTTCAGAAGTTTCACCCGCGAGCGGGCGCGAATCCGAACTTTCTCGCTGGCAAGCCGATCAAGGCGGCGTGGTAGCAAGCGCCTCGTAGCCAGCGCAGCGTCGCAGACGTAACGCCGCGCTTCCAGTTGGTGCGCGCGACCAGTTGGTTCGTGCGACTTGATAGAGGATAGCGGTATTGCAACAGTCCCTTCGATTAGCCTATTGGGATTAACCTATTGGGATTAGCCTACTGGGCGGGCGCGGCGGCCTGGAGCGGGGCGCGAATCGTAATCTTGCTCCCAGCGCTGGTCTCGAGTGTGCGAGTCCAGGGCTTGAAATGCTCGGACTCGATGCGGATTTCGTGTGAGCCCATCGCGAGATTGAGCATCGACGGCGTGTTGCCCACAAATTTTCCATCAACGTAAATATCCGCGCCCTGAGGTTCGGAAACGAACGTCACGCAGGCGCCCTCAGCCGGCGCGCAACTGCCGTTTGAGTCGTTGGGGATCAAGCCTTTGGCGCCCGACTCTTTCGCGCCCGAGTCTTTGGCGGTGGACTCTAAGGACGCGCCCGCTGGTTTGCCCGCCGCCGCTTTGTCACTGCCGGTTGGCCGTGGCGGCTCAGTGCGAACCGGCGCCGAGCCGCTTGCAGAAGGCTCGCTCGAAGCTGACCCCCTGGAAGAACGCTCGCCTGCAGAAGACCCCGCGCCTTGCGCAAGCGCAGCAGGCTGGCTTCCCGGCAAAGCACCGATGTACGCCGAGGTGAGCAGCCTGTAATCGTGCGACTTATCTCCGTCTGCTATCGCCAGATTTCCCTGCGTGAGGCGGCCTTGAAACGCCGTTCCCGGAGCAAGCCCCTTGCACCAGAAATTCATGACCAGTGAAACTCGGCACGCGATCACGTACGCCGTCCCCTGGGCATCTACAACGAGCGCCGTGTGGTAATGATAGGAGCTGCCCTGCGTTGCGGCCGCCGGCTGGCACTTCATCGTTGCTTCGTCGCTCGACCCGGCGATCGCGCAGTGGGCGTCGGTATTGGTCACCGACTCCGACGGCGCCACCAGGCGTCCCGCTCGCAGCACCTTGAATCGTTGCGTTTCATCGGTCGCTGCCTGCCTCGCCCCAAAACAAGCTGCGGCGAGGAAGCCCGCCATTGCCAGGCAAATCGCATTTCTTTTCATANNTGGCCCTCATCAAATTAGTTTCCAGGTTTTTCCGCGGGTTCCGGGAACGCGCCCGGCGAACGCCCTCGGCCAGAAACCCCCGACCAGAAACCCCCGGCAGAAACCCGACAAACGCCCACGCAAATAAAGCTCCGCCGGAGTCGCGGACCTCGCCCCCTCATTTCACCGGCACGAATCTTTGCACGCGCTCGCCGTTGAACACCTCACCAGTATATATGTCGCCCTTGGAATCCACAGCGATCATGTGCAGCCCAAAAAACTGGCCGCCGTTTTGCCCCATGCTGCCGAGTG
>PLJR01000101.1 GCA_003140295.1 Acidobacteriota bacterium | reverse complement strand
GAACAGGAGCACTTAAGCCGGTAGTTTCGCGCGGCGCAGCGCCGTGAAGTGCGCAGAATATCGGAATGCCCCTGGTATTAAATTCTAGCCCAGCCCCGAAAGTGCCAAAACGCTTTTTCCGAATTGTTGCCCAATTGCCCGAATAGCGGCATGGTATCCACACATTCCATGCACCCCTCCCCCAGGCGGCGTTGACGCCGAACAGAGATACACGCCGGGGGCGGGCGTGGAGTACATTCGCCAAGTGGGCCGGAAGAAGAGATTCACCAGCTCATTTGATCCCCCGCCGACGTCTCCACCGACCAAGTTGGGATTTTCACTTTCGAGCATGGACGGAGAGCGAGCCGTGCGGCAAAGAATGACATCGCGAAACCCCGGAGCAAATCGTTCGATTTGGCCTTCGATTCGCTGGGTCATATCGACGTCGCATCCCTTGGGAACGTGACAATAGCCCCACGCCGTATGTTTGTGCCGCGGCGCACGAGTGGAATCAAACAGACTGGGTTGCGTAACCAACACGAAGGGCTTCTCGGCACACCTATTGTTCCAAGGCGCGCGTTCGGATTCAGCGATCTCTTCCAGAGTTCCACCGACGTGCACAGTCGCAGATGTGAGGCAGTCGGGTGCTTTCCAAGGAATCGGCGCATTCAGGGCCCAGTCAAGCTTGAAGATGCCAGGTCCGTATGGATATCGCTCCAGGGCCCGGACGTAACTCCAGGGCAAGTGATCCGCTGATATACGAGCCATCGTGCGGGGCGAAGTGTCAAACAGGACGACTCGAGATGGGGGTAACTGGCGCCAGCTTTCAACTCTGAATTCAGTGATGATCTCACCACCTAGAGACTCAAAATATCGTAGCAGCGCATTCGCAATCGCCTGCGAGCCGCCCTTGGGTATGGGCCAGCCATATGCGTGGGCGACGGCTGAAAGTACCAGCCCAACTGCCGCGCTTCCGGGGCTCGACAGCGGACGAATGGAATGAGCCGCGGTCCCCGCGAATAAAGCCCGAGCCCTGATGGATGAAAAAGTAGCTTTCGCAAAAGTGTTCGCCGGAAGTAACGCCAGAAGACCAAACAAACCGAAATCTACAGGGTGCTCCGGCATTTTCAGGGGTCCAAGGACGTTGCTTTCGATTGCCGGCCAGCTTTTAACGATGGCCCCAATGGTATGCAGATAGTGACCGCGATCTGCTCCTAGAAGCCGAGCCGTCTCCGCGACATCGTTGGTCAGGAGCACTGCTTCGCCGGAATCGAGGGGATGCGCAGCCGCCGTTGGGGGCAGGATCCACTCGAGTCCAAACTCGCCCAGTGGAAGCCTGCGAAAAAATTCCGAAGCCAGCGCCATCGGATGTACAGCAGAACACACGTCGTTGAGAAATCCCGGCAAGGTCAATTCCGCCGAGCGCGTACCACCTCCGCACGTTTTGCCGGCCTCGAGCACGAGCGTCGAGAGCCCGCATCGCGCCGCGACAATCGCTGCAGCGAGCCCGTTCGGGCCCGAGCCGACGACCACAACATCGTAGGATTGCTTCATTCTGCCTCAGTTAGACCAAGCCCAATTTTGGCGACGCATTCGATGGGCAGAGCAAGGAAGTTTTAACCGCCTTGGGTGACCTGGCAGTAGTTAAACCCCGGCGCACCACGAGTTTATCAGCGTAAATCACTTAACAGACGACTTCACACGTAATAATGCATGTGACCTGCCCCCTTTTTCCGTTCACGGGATGATACGACAAGCTTGCTCAACTTGGTCACCAGTAGCGGCCGCCGGAGCTGTGGGAAAGTGGGAAACGCCGGAGGCGTTTTCCAAGGCGGCGTGGCCGCCGTCTTTGTGTGCCGAACATGTTCGATAGCTTGGAGGTGAAAGTCCTCTACCCAACCTGATGGAGGTGAAGGGTTAGCGAAGCGCAAGGGCGTCGACCGCGAGGCGAGGTCCGAAGGAAGCGTGGAGCAAAAGTGCGAGCCGATGGACAAGAACCGGATTCGAGGCAGGCGGCGTCGGACGAACTGGCAAAGGACAGCAAAGTCCGTATCCATCAAGGGAGCTGGCTGTAAATCCGGCGGTTGCGTACTGACGGCGATCGAACTTACTTCGGGAGATCTCCTGTTTGTCACGAAATCGCGACTGAGGATGGAGCGATCTGTCCTGACCGGGCGGGAGAAGTCAGCAGAGGGCGAAGTACTCACGAAAGTGAGGAAGGCCCGAACGGTCCTTCGCAAGGAGGGTAATGGGAGCGGTGAGTAAGCGGCGCGACTCATGAACGACAGGCGGCAGAACAACCAACTAGTGTTGGCCTTTCTGGCAGAAGGCAGGAGTGAAGCTCCAAGAGCTGCTGACCAAGGGACCGAATCGTTCGCGGCGAAGCGCAGGACCGAAAGCCCGGCTATTACCGAACGGTTGATGGAAGAAGTCTGCGAGCGGGAGAACTGCAAGCAGGCACTGCGACGAGTCAAGGGCAACAAGGGAAGTCCTGGCGTGGACGGGATGACCGTACATCAGCTGCCTGGATACCTGAAACAGCATTGGCCAGCAATCCGGGAACAACTGCTGAACGGAACCTACAAACCGCAACCAGTAAGGCGTGTGGAGATCGAAAAGCCGGACGGCGGGGTGCGAAAGCTTGGCATCCCGACCGTATTGGACCGCTTTCTCCAACAAGCGGTGATGCAGGTTCTACAACGCAGGTGGGATCGGACGTTTTCCAAGCACAGCCACGGGTTTCGGCCCGGGCGCTCGGCCCATCAGGCGGTGGAAGCGGCACAGCAGTACATTGCCGAGGGTTGCCGTTGGGTGGTTGATCTTGATTTAGAGAAATTCTTTGATCGAGTCAATCACGACAAACTGATGGCCAAGATTGCGGAGCGGATTAGCGACAAGCGTCTGTTGAAGCTGATTCGGGCGTTCCTGCAAGCCGGAGCGATGGAAAACGGGCTGGTGAGTCCGGTGGATGAGGGGACACCGCAAGGTGGCCCTCTATCCCCGTTGCTATCGAACATCGTGCTGGACGAATTGGACCGGGAGTTGGAGCGGCGCGGCCTCCGACACGCCCGATACGCGGACGATTGCAATATTTACGTACGCAGTCGACGAGCGGGGGAACGAGTGATGGCAAGCATCACCGCCGTTCATCGCTTCCAGGCTCAAACTCAAGGTGAACCAACAGAAGAGTGCGGTGGCGGAGCCACGGAAGCGCAAGTTTCTAGGATTCAGTTTCACTGCGGATCGGAACCCGAAGCGGCGCATCGCGCCCAAGGCGATTCTCCGATTCAAAGAACGGATTCGAGAACTGACGCGACGGACACGCGGGGTCAGTGTGGAGAAGATGGCAGAAGACCTGAACCGGTACCTCCGGGGATGGCAAGGCTACTTCGGTCACTGCGAAACCCTGTCCGTGTTGGGTGAACTTGATGCGTGGATACGGCGACGACTCCGGTCGTTCCTGTGGAAGCAGTGGAAACGCGGTCCGGTGCGCTTCGCTGCGTTGCGCCGACGGGGCGTCAGTAAGGACCTCGCCTTTCGAACGGTGAAAAGTCCTCGCGGCCCGTGGCACTTGGCGAACTCACCCGCACTAGCGTTTGCTCTGCCCAATGCCTACTTCGACTCGCTCGGTGTTCCACGACTGCTCGGACATCGATAGCTAAACCCACCGAACCGCCGTACGCGGACCCGCATATACGGTGGTGTGGCAGGGGCGGGCGGGCAACCGCTCCCCCTATGCCGCTTCCATAGCTCTGTTCCCACGCCCTTGTCGCGAATTCTTGGGGAGTTAGATAACCCAAACTGCTGTGCGGCCGTTCCTCGTTGTATTCTTTCTGCCACGCGGTGATCTTCCGTCGCGCATCGAACAGGTTTTCGAACCAGCTCACGTTCAGGCACTCTTCGCGCATCCGTCCGTGGAAACTCTCGACGTGCGCGTTCTGCGTCGGTTTTCCCGGTTGAATGTGCACCAACTCGACCTGCCGTTCCACACACCACGCCAGAAAATGCCGGCTGGTCAGTTCTGGACCGTTATCACAACGAATCCTCGTGGGCCGGCCGCGCTGGGTGATGATCTCTTCCAACACGCGTGTCACTCTCCGACTGGCGAAGCTGGTATCCGCTACCAACGCCAGGCACTCCCGGGTGTACGCATCCACCACGCTCAGCACTCGGATGGCTCGTCCACAGGCCATCGCATCATGCACGAAATCCAGTGCCCACTCCTGGTTCGCCGCTGTCCAGCTTCGCACCGGCTGCCCGATCCGCACGCAGTGTCTGCGCTTCTTTCGCCGAATGCTCAGCCCCGCTTCCCGGTACACCCGATGTACCCGTTTGTGGTTCACCACTTCTCCGCTTCGCTGCAGCAGGACATGCAGCCGCCGATATCCGAAGCGCGGTTTCTCTCTCGCCAACTCCACCAGGCGCACTCGCAGCCCTTCATCGCACCGCCTGGCTCGGTAGCGATAACTCGATACCGACATGGTCATCAGAAGACACGCCCGCCGCTCGCTGAAGGCATACTCTTCGCGCACCTGCCCGACAGCCGCCTTCAGGACTGCGAGCTCCACCCGTTTTTTCGGATCACCGACTGCAGCGCATCCTTGTCCAAACTTAAATCCGCCACCAGCTTCTTGAGTCACCCATTCTCTTCCCGCAACTGCTTCACTTCCTGCGCCTCGCTCACCTCCATCCCGCCGTACTTCGCCTTCCAACGGTAGTAGGTCTGCTCCGTGATCCCGACNNGCTGCGATCATTTCCGCTTCTGTGTGCCTGCTCTTCGACATATTTCCTCCCCTCTCCTTTTCACGAAATCATACTCACTTCTGTGCGGAAAGAGGGGAGCAGGTCACATGGCGAACGACTTTCAAGTAAGCGGGAGGCACGGGAAAAGTAAGGTCAAAGATCCATGGAGAAGGTAAAAAGTAGCAGGGAGCGCCGCATTATCTGCACTGCATTATGGAGTTATCTGGACTGCGTTATCTGAACATCCGGAGGTTATGCGAAAAGCGCGAGGATGCTATTGCTGCCCATCATCGCCTAGTCTCCATCCATGATCGAGAACAAAGACACCATTCCAGGGTGTTTTGCCAGTTCCGTAGTAATCGGAATCAAGAACCGTCAGCATCGTCGCATCTTCCACATAATCTCGTTCGAAATTGTGGACGTTGAGCGCGACCTTGATTTTGTAATCACCCGGAACCAGCGTCAGGTGCGGAATTTCGCAGACAAAAACCTGTGGGCCGACTCTTTCGCCCCAACCGCGTTTCGGCTCGAAGACGCTATGCGCAGTGAAGACCCGCTGACCGAGTATGCTGTTGAATCCCAAACAGGCATCCAGACTCGCGGTGGGCTCGTCGAGATCGAAATATATGTAGGCCGTCAGCGAGCCACCCATTTGCACACCACGGGTCAAAGGCCTGCCTTGATCGGTATAAAGTTCCAACCTCTTTAGCAACGGAGTGGATTGGTGCGACCTGCCCGCCGCGGTGCTGAGATCAATGATGTGCGACGGCGTTCCGCTCGCGGTGGCGGAAACGCTGTGGAGATATCGTTCCACGGTTTGTTTCATGTCACCGCTGTAAATAACCCTGCCCTCCGCGAGCAAAACGCCTTTATGGCAAAGGTTCTCTACCGTGGCCATGCTGTGGGAGATGAAAAGCACGGTGCGCCCGCTTCTGCTCACTTCACTCATCTTGCCCAGGCATTTTTTCTGAAAGGTGGTGTCGCCAACAGCCAGCACCTCATCCACCAGAAGAATCTCAGGCTCCAGGTGAGCGGCCACGGCAAATGCCAGGCGCACGTACATTCCACTTGAATAATGCTTTACCGGCATATCAATGAACTTTTCGATTTCGGCAAATGCGACGATCTCGTCGAATTTCTGTTCGATTTCCACCTTTTTCATACCCAGGATCGCGCCATTCAAGAACAGATTTTCCCGGCCACTGAGTTCGGGGTGGAAGCCTGTGCCCACCTCGAGCAGCGAGCCTACGCGCCCGTTGATCTCCCCATGACCTTCGGTGGGTTCCGTGATGCGGGACAGAATCTTCAGTAGGGTGCTTTTTCCAGCGCCATTACCTCCAATGATGCCCACGATTTCGCCGTGTTTAACCTCCATCGAAACATCCCTAAGGGCCCAAAAGGTCCGGTCAAGATCGGCAGAACCCGCAGCCCTCCCCAGCATCCTGGCGGCGCGTCGAAAGGGGGATAGCAGCGCTTCGGTCGCCATATCCTGCAGACTTCGGTGGCCCGTGCGTGCGCTACCGATGTGATATTGTTTTCCGATTTTTTCTAACTCAACGGCATGTTGAGACATAAGTTCAGAGCACATCCGCAAATGTTTTTTCCAGCTTGCGGAACCAATACGCTCCGGTAATCAGCGCCGTGACCGCCACCAGGCAAGAAACGGCGAGCATTGGCCCTGGAGCCGTGTTGGCACCAAGCAAGGACCAGCGAAAGCCCTCAACCACGCCTACCATCGGGTTGATTCCGTATAGGATCCGCCAGCGTTGGGATAAAAGACTGCTCGGATAAGCGATCGGCGTCGCGAAAAGCCAAACTTGCACCAGAAAAGGAAGTGTTTGCTCGACATCGCGGATGCTTACATTTAGTGCCGAGAGCCAGAACGCTGCGCCGAGAGCAGTGACCATGGCCAGAAGCAAGAATAGCGGGAGCCAAAACACCCTGACCGTGGGGTGAACGCCGTAGTGAAAACACATTGCCAAAACCAGAATGAACGACAATCCGAAATCCATAAGAGCTGACAAGATTTTCGAAAGCGGAATCGCCAGGCGGGGAAAATACACTTTCTTGATGAGGCTCGAATTGCTGACCAAACTGTTAGATCCCTGCGTCAGCGAATTGGCGAAATAGGTCCACGGCACCAGCGCGGTTAGCGAAAATAGCGGATAAGGAATGTTATCCGAAGGAACCTTGGCGAGGTGCCCAAAGAATAAGCTGAAAATTAACATGGTGAACAAAGGCTGAATAAGAGCCCAGCTTGCGCCAAGTATGGTCTGCTTATAACGGACCTTGAGGTCCCGCCAAATCAGAAAATAGACAAGTTCGCGGGCGTCCCACAACTCGCGGAGGTTTAGAGACGGCCATCTCTTGGCTGGCTCCAAGCGCACCGAAATGGCGGGCGCCGGCAAAATGTCCGGCGTCGGCAGCGCCTCGATTTGTTCTTCGACTCGCATGATTCGACAACCGTCCTCGTTCTCAATGTCAGTTGGCAAGGTCAGGCACTCACGATTCTTAATGTTGGCGAAAATAGTAGTCTGCGGCAATAGTAGACGCAGGTCAACAGGGGCGGTGGCGGGCTTGTCGTTCACGTAACGGGACAAGCGCCGCGACCCCCTAGAGTCTTCACAGTCACTTCCACCTTGTGCGAAGGCAATTTGCGTACCACATTACGTTAAATTTCAACGGCATCCTACGGCGGTGCGAACAACAGCTCCTGGCTGAGTGCAAGTCACTTGGCAGTTTTTCTGATTCTCTGTCCATGCCGCAGAAAGGGGCCACGAACTCTTTAAGGCGAAAATAATGCCAATATTGTACGTCAAGGGGAACGAACAGATATTTTCTTAGCGGCACCGGGCGTCTCGACAGATAATAAGAAACGCAGGCNNCGAACCGAGGGTGAACGTGTTTATTACGGTAATAATCTGTACTCGTAACCGCGCAGATAGCTTACGCCAAACGTTGGAAGCTTTGTTCTGCTCGAGCAATCTGGCGGCTCCAGACTGGGAAGTACTGGTAGTGGAGAATGCGGATCACGCGAGCGGCGTTTGTTTTGAGTTTCAGCAAAAATTTCCCAACCATTTCCGCTTTCTGACGGAACCCAAAGTTGGAAAGAGCAATGCATTGAACACGGCCATCCGCGCCGCCAAAGGCCACGTCCTGGCGTTTACCGACGATGATGTTCTGTGCGAACCGCACTACATTCAGTCTATTCAGACAGTTTTTGGTTCGAATCTGGCGGACGCGGCTCAAGGGCGAGTGCTGCTGGATTGTGAAGGAGGCTGGCCTGAATGGCTTGGCAGGGGCAATCTGGCGATGATGGCGAATTTCCGGGATTACGGGGACGAGATAATCAATTTAGAAGGGACGCTGTGCGGGGCCAATATGGTGGTGCGGGCAGAGGTGTTCGAAAAAGTCGGCGGCTTTGCACCAGAGTTGGGTCCGGGCGGCCTGGGGATGTGGGAAGACACCGAAATCTCATTGCGGATACGCGAAGCGGGCTTTGGGATAATTTATGCGCCTCAGATTCTGATGCGTCATCCATGGTCACGTCGCCGGCTGACCAAGGCCTTTCTTCGCAGCCGGTATTTCGGGGAAGGCCAGGCACAAGGTTATTACACGCCGTTACCGGTCCCGCTTTGGCGATTCGGCGTTTATGTAATCAAAGAAACGATCGTTCAGGAATGTGCTGCAATTTGGAATCTTTGTGCGGGACGTCCGGAGAAAGCTCTGGCTTGCCAGTGCGCGGCTCGCTCGCAGGCAGGGCTGTTCTGGCAGCACTGGCGCTTCAAGCGCGGAGTTCGCCGTGAATTATGCGGAGTGCCTGTTGTCACCGACGAGCAAGTAGCAGGGATTTTAAACGCCGTAAACAGCGCATCTGACGTAGCGGCCGGTCGCGAAATCCGACTAAAAGATTGATGATGCTGCGCCGGCTAAGAAGAAGCGAATACCGGGTTGGTGCTCAA
>PLJR01000386.1 GCA_003140295.1 Acidobacteriota bacterium | reverse complement strand
CGGTATCGGGCTGGCGATTATTTGCCTGTCCTGGTACGTCGGTTTCATTGAGGAGTTTGAAGACCTTGACGTCGAGTTCCTCACTGACCTTTCCGCCACCCCCGTGAAGCACGACTGCATCATAGATTTTCGGAATCAATGGATGGACCGAGTGGAAATAGGTGTACAGGAGCGCGGCCGATTGTGAATGTCCGATCGCAATCAATCTTGCTGCCTTGAGCCCACCGAGTACCTCGGCGCTGCCCTTGCCGCGGATGGCCACGGCAGCTGCGGTAAAAATGTCGAACGACAGCGAATCATCGGTGATCCTGCCACCTTCATTGACGTCCAGCGTACCGTAGCGAGTTTGGCTCCATTCCTTGAGTGAGTTCACTCCCACACGCTGGTTAGACACTCCTACCCACGCGTAGCCCGCGCCAACGATATGCTCGGCCGATTGGAACCAGTCGTACTCGCCGTCGTGACCTTGAGAGACGTTGTACCATTCCACAATCACCGTACCGTTGAACTTCGATGTGGACTTCGGCCGGCGAACCACAATGCGGCTCTTGAATGGGTGGTCGCTGTCTTTTACTGTGCCCGTTTGACCTGGGGCCGTGCTGTAAGCGTTTGCTTTGCCCTCGATAAAAAATTCTTCCTCGACGTATCCGCGTTTTGCCAGATCCATCGGACTCGCGTTGTAAGGATATCCGTGTGCCGGGTCCCGCAGCGGAGTTGTCAGCGCGATAGGACCCGTAACAGTGACGCTTGGTAGCGGCAAAATCGAGTTCGGCGGCGGTCCCGAAAGCGCCGTCAGCGTTACGCAGAGAATCGCCGATAGGCAGACCACAGCCGATCCGTGGAACGCCACGCGGGTAATACGGTGATGATGAGTCACGCAGTTTCACTCACGAAGGCCAACATTTCGTGCGCATCGAAGACGCCACTCTATCAGGTGGGCGCCGGAAACGTCAGAAACTTTTTGATATCTCTCACTCTCGCTCGCGGCGCGCCGGTGACTAGACTCTCCTCGGGCCGGAATGCTCTTCACTTTACCGCATAACTGAAGTCTACTGTCGCTGTGCCGCCGGCCGTGACTTTCACGGTTTTCCTAAGCAGGCCATATTCTTCATGCCAGGCCTCGATGGTATGAGTGGCGGCGGGAACCTTATCGATCTCGAACGTGCCGCCCTCGCCGCTCACCGCGAAATACGGGTTCGTGACCACACCGACATATGTAGTCATCCACTTGTGTAAATCGCACACGACCCGAAGCATCACTTCCTCCTGCTTCGGCCTGAATGAAAACGGCGCGCTGCCGGAAGGCGTAGTCACATCAAAACTGTTCGCGCCGCTCGTCAAGGTCGATAGGCCCTGGACGTTATGCGCGACGGGGTCGTCGTTCCTCACCTGCATCGTCTGCCCCACGCGCACACCGACTACGCGAGGCGTGTACATGCATTTCCGCTGATCAATCATCACGGGTTGCGACGGGACGGGTGTTTGAGGAAAACTCCCTGAAAGTCTTACGAATACGTTCGCGAGGTTGCCGTGTTCATCGGTAGAAACGATCTCCTGCACGACGCGCTTACCCGCGTTCATCTGCGAGCACATCGGATCCATGCCCATTCGGATAATGGGATTGCCGGGGCGTGCTCCGGCGAGGCGAATGTGGCCCTTAATGGTTCCCGTATTCGTCTGCGCGGCTGCGGTGGCGGCCCAAAGAATCACCGCAAAAAAGATAACGAGGCTGCGTTTCATGGATGCTATTCCCTGCTAGGTAGTGGTCTCTTCATCCTGTAGCTTTATCTCGGCTCACTCCTGCTGACAACCGCATAAGTAACCCGTGATCTGGATCGCAGATATAATCTCACCACCTGGCGCGCACCGGACATGCTGATCGTGAACGGCTGGTGATGGAGGATCTGGAGTGATCCTTTCCACAATTCGCGGGTGGATCGCTGCGCTGAATACTATATGTGCGCTTTTAGCCGTCATAATGCGCGACTTCCATTTCGAGTACGACTGCAAAGTGTGTTGTGGGAACGCAACCGCGCGTTCGAATCCAATCTTCTCCGCCAGTCAGTCTGGCGGTTCTGCTTCTCTATTGTGGATTAGAGCAAGAAGATCGATTTTGCGGCCCTTATTGCGAGGATTTCACACGCGCGGGCGTTCTCCGCGCGACCTGAGAGCAGCGAACGGGCACACTCGTGGCAATTTTCTCCGGCGCAGTACCGAGTAGTTGAGTTTCGCAGGACAAACGCAACCGAGAGTTCGCATTGACTGCCCTCCGCCAGTCAGTCTTAGGGTTAGCGCGAGGATGTTTCGCTCCCGTGCCGGATCGCTGTCCTCCACCGCATCATGGTAGCAGGCAAGCCCCCAACCGGATGGATTGACCATGAGGCCTTCGGTTTCAGCCGCAAGCCTTGCACGGCAGCGATCACAATGTGCCCCGGCTCATGGTGAGCTCCGCATTCACAGTTCACCTTGATCGTTATCTATTGCTATCATACCTTCCGACGTATTCTACCTGCCTTTCAGACTTAGGGACACTGCCGGAGACCTGCTAAAATACAACATGCCTGCCCGGATCATTTATCTCGAACAAAACAAATGGATCGAGCTGGCACGGGCAGTTAGCGCGAAGGCCACTCCAGAGCTCCTTCAGGTTCTCGACATTCTCCGCGAATCCAAACGACTCGGGCTGAACGTTTTCCCACTATCGCTTGGCCACTTTATCGAAACGAACAAGCGGCGAGACCTCCAAAGCCGGAGCCGTCTTGGATCTTTAATGTGGGAGCTGTCCGACAATTGGACCCTCGCTGCCCCGACAGCAATTCAACGATGGGAGCTGGACCGCGCCTTATCCATAACGCTAAATCGCCGACTTAACGAGCGGCCCTTCTCTTTACTCGGCAAGGGATTAAGCCACGCGAGCGATCATCTCGAAGCCACGATTCGCCTGGACCCGAATCGGGTCTTGCCCGACCATCTCCGTGCCTCGCTTGAGAAGCAGGCTGATCGCCTATTGACCGAGAGCGTCCTCATGGGCCTTAGCCCTCGGGGTGAACCAGCGGAGCCCGACTTGACCGGTCCTGCGAAGAAATTTTCCGACGGCCTTGAACAAGCGAGAGGAAGACTATTGAATGCAAACCCCGACCTGCGGAAGCGAGCTGGTTATGCCCAAGTGGTGTGCGATATGCTGGACGACATTCAACGAGCTCTAGCGCTCCACGGCATTCCTGAAGCAGAGTTCCTTGGGCTCGGAGCCGAAGGACTTACTCGCTTCGTCGATGCCATGCCAAGCATTCGCCTTGATATGCATCTCCGTATGCAGTGGGTTCGCAAACAACAACTCAAGACTCGGCTCTCCGATCTGAACGATTTCGGATACGTAGGGACGGCTGCCGCTTATTGCGATGTAGTTGTTACCGAAAACCAATTGGGCGATTTGCTGAACCGAGACAAGAACAAGAAGGCGATAGTCATTTCTAATGTAATGGACCTTCCTAGAGTCTGAAATGCGACCAGCTAGACTTCCGGACAAGAACTAGCCGCTTTTTTCTTTCGCGCTATTTGCGCAACAGAGGATGTCTTTTGTGGGCGGCCTCACCGGATTCGCCAGTACGGTTTCTGCGTTATCACGCCGCGGTTGAGCAGAAGATACGCGAATCGGCGATGGCGTACACCTTCCTTCGTCCGAACCTCTTCATGCAGGGGTTGCTCGCGTTCAGGGAAACAATCATCGGCCAAGGCCGATTCTTCGCGGCTGTCGGGGGCGCCAGGATCAGTGCGGTTGATGTGCGTGACATCGCGTCGGCCGCCGCGGCCGCCTTGGTCGAGAAAGGGCACGAGGAACAAATCTATAACTTGACGGGTCCCCAGGCGCTCTCACCGGGAAATGGCCGAAAAGCTTTCCAGAGCTCTGGGACGCCGGATTGATTTCGTTGATGTTCCGCCCGACGCGATGCGGAAAACGCTCATTAAGGTCGGCCTCCCAGTATGGCAGGCTGACGGTCTAATCGAAGACTACGCGCACTACTCGCGCGGCGAAGCTGCTGAAGTAACAACGGGAGTTCAGGACGCGACCGGCCGACCGCCACGTTCCTTCGACTATTTTGCAAACGACTACGCGCACGCATTTTCCACACCGTCGGAGAAGGAGTCGGCGGCGAGCGCGACGGGGACGCCGTCACTGCCGGCAGACGGAGGAAAGAGTCGTGGTTGATAGGAGCGCCGACCTTGACTCGTTAAAGAACTTTTCTCTAACGTGAAGGGAGAGGGCGTTGCTTAGTGATGGAGAAACGCCCAGCGACGAACTGACTAAGCTAGGGTCGTGTATTGTCGGCAAGCCGGAGAGCGCCGGGATAAACCGGCATGTTGTAGGGGATGAAAGAGCCCTACAGGAAAGGAACAGCGAATCCATCCTGGCCTCGAGTCTTGCAGGCGGCGTCGCGAGATACCG
>PLJR01000097.1:13638-15565 GCA_003140295.1 Acidobacteriota bacterium | reverse complement strand
CGCGGTTCAAAGATCCTTCGCGGGCCGCCGGTTAGCACGGTGCGCTGGCTTGACATCGAGCTTTGGATCGGGCTCTTGGGCGGCCGTATCTTCGGGAGCGACGAACCGATAGCCGATCCAGGGCTCCGTGCGAATGTACTTAGGTTTTGCGGGATCGGATTCGATTTTCTTGCGNNTCGCCATAATCGGGGCCCCACACGGCCTGCAACAATCGCCGGTGGGTGACGGGCAGGCCCTGGCTGGCGACGAGATGGCGGAGGAGATCGAACTCCTTAGGGGTAAGGTGCAGCGGTTTTCCGCGCACCGAGATACTGCGCTTTCCAAAATCAAAGCTCAGCTCCTTCGAGACGATCACGGGTTGCGCTTCGTCGCTGGAGGAGCGCCGCAACGCAGCGCGAACGCGGGCCAGAAGTTCCTGAATGCCGAACGGTTTCACGATGTAGTCGTCGGCACCGGCATCGAGTGCGCGCACCTTATCCTTTTCGTCGTTGCGCACCGTGAGCATGATGATGGGTATCTCGGAATCGGCGCGCATGGCGCGGCAGGCTTCGAGACCATCCATGACGGGCATGTTCATATCGAGCAGAACCAGATCGGGGCGGTCACTGCGAAGCTTGAGCAGCGCTTCCTGGCCGTCGCGGGCTTCTACGATGGCGTATCCTTGCGCAGAAAGGGTAGCTAGGAGGACGCGGCGAATCTGCGGCTCGTCGTCGACCACCAGGATCGTTGCGGATTTCACGGAGCCTCGCCGGAGGCCGCTAATCGAGATGCAGGTGGGGCCTGGTCGAGTGTTTTTTGAAAGGCGATGGGCAGGCTGAAGGAAAAGACCGAGCCACGGCCGAGCTGGCTGGTGACCCAAATGGTTCCGCCATGAGCTTCGATAATCGCTTTGGCAATGGGCAGGCCCATGCCCGTTCCCTGAACGAGATAACGCTGATTTTTGCCGCGATAAAATTTATCGAAGATCAGGCTCAGCTCCATTTCATCGATTCCCGGGCCCCGATCGGCGACGTTGGTGATGACCAGGTCTCCGCTGACCTCGGCGGAGATCGTGAGAGGCAGATCCTTGGCGGTATAAACGCCGGCATTTTCGATAAGGCGCACGAGAACGTCTTTCACGCGCTGGAAGTCCGCCCACACCGGCGGAAGCTCGTGGGGAATCTCGACTTGGACCGGGCGGNNGGCCCAGGGCGGTTTTGCAATGCTGCAGCGCGGCCGCGACGATGTCAGCCATGCGGTGCGGTTCCCTAGCCAACTCGAATTCGCCGGCGTCGAGGCGGGCCATTTCGGCCGCATCACCCACGAGTNNATTTCCGATGCCTCTCCCACCAGTTGGTTGATGCGGTCGCATTCCTCGTCGATAATCGTCAGCAGCTCGTGGCGCTGGTCGTCGCTGATCTGCCGAGTTGAAAGCAGGCTGGTCACCGAAGCTTTCACGGAGGTCAGCGGAGTGCGGAAATCGTGGGTGACGGAATCGAGCAAAGCGGATTTCAGGCGTTCGCCTTCGCGCACGGCTTCGGTTTTGCCGAGTTCTTCGACGGCGCGGGCGCGCTCAAAAGCTATCGCGATCAGGGTGCCCAGGGCTTCGAGTGTCTGGCGCGAGAGCAAGCGGCCGGAAATAGCCAGGCTGCCGATGGGACGGGTGCCCATGCGAACGGCAATGAAGCAGAGGCTGCGGCCGGGGTCGATGATGGGCTCGTCGCGGAGCATGGCGGCCTTCATTTCTTCCTCGTCAAAATGCGCCTCGGCGCCGGAGTTGTAAAACTTCTGTTTGTTTTCAAGGTACAGGGCCGCCGCACCTACCGCGAAAGTGTCCACGATGTGATTGGGAATGGCATTGAGCAGCGTGATGACGTTGCCGGAAACCAGCAAGCGCTGGCTGAAGGCGTACAACCGCTCCACTTCATTGCGGCGGCGGCGTGCTTCC
>PLJR01000097.1:379-13624 GCA_003140295.1 Acidobacteriota bacterium | reverse complement strand
AATAATTGGGCCGCCTGTAAGATGGCTTGTTGGGCGCGCTTCAAAGATCCCGAACAAAAAAGTCATGGCCACAGTGGTTTGATTGACCGCGAACACCTGGAGGTAAACGACCACAATCACAATCACCAGGCCCAGGGCCACGGCGAAGTGCAGCAGGCGAATGGGGATGCGTCGGAACATCGGATTATTCTACCGTGGCACGTCCTGCGCGGAACAAATAACGGGAACCGTGCCCAAGAAACCCGAAGAGTGGCGCGATCAGATCTCCCGCGAGAAAACCAAGGGAGCGTTCAAGCTTTTCCTGGGGTATGCGCCTGGCGTCGGGAAGACCTACGCCATGCTCAGCGAGGGCGTTCGCCGCCGCGGGTACTTCGAAGACAAGGTGGGCGGATCGAAACTTATCGGGCCAAGCCTCTTCCGGCGCGGGCTATTTCCATTCGAGACCGTCCGCGGCCGGCACGGGGTACGATCCTTTGGTCAGCCAAGGATCGAACCTCGGGCCGAAGAATAATGAGGAAACATCTGTAACGTGACCTGAATCTGCGACAACGTCACAAGCGCCCTTGGCACCAAGACCGCGGCTCCTGACCTTATGTCTGCGGCCGAAAAAATCTTTGTCGCCGCAGATGAGCAGCGTGCTCGGCCTAAGCTCTTCAAGGCGGGCCTGAGTCCCAAACCCACCCAAGGTTCGTCTTGCTCACAGTTCGTCGAACATCGAGTCCACGATTAGTGGAACCGCGTTGGTTGGCTGCAGCGTAATCCGCCTCCATGGTTGCTACCCTCACCAAAGGACCTTGATAGCGAATTGAATCTCTCGCGCCGGCCCAACAGAATCCAGCTGCCCGAAGCCCCCAATGGGCGCTCCGGAGCCGTCGAAAGGCTGGAGATTGTCGACCGGAGCGGTGAAATTAGCGCGATTGAGAACGTTGAAGAAGTCGGCCCGGAATTGGATATCGAAGCTTTCCGAGATTCTCGAGATTTTGTTGTCCTTGAGCATGGAGTAATCGATGTTGAACAATCCGGGGCCAATGACTGTGTTGCGCCCTAGATTGTCCAGGAGATTGATGCACGTCAGGGAATTGGGCGCGGGGAGAGTCGGATTCGCAGTATGATACCGCGTAAAGAAACCCTGATCGCAATTCGCGTTCGCGAATGCTTGATTGGGCGCCACAGCATTTGTGAAGCAATTGGGATTGATGTACTGAAGATTGCCCGTGCGTCCTGCCGATGGATTGGTGAGCGCGCAACCGGGGATGACATCGGGAATCGCAATTGGTTCGCTGTTACCCTGGCCCAGCAAATCTCCCCCGGCACTCAAGGGCCAAAGAGGAGTGCCGTCGCTCAGCGAGGCGATAGCAGCCAGTTCCCATCCTCGGGCAATCCAACCGGCGGGTCCCAGGAACCCGGCCGGCGTCGGAACCTGCCACAAGACATTCATCACCAAGTTGCGTCCGACATTGAAGTCGGATAGCCCCTTAAGAATTCTACGATCCCACCACGGGACGGTGGGACTCACGTCACCCGCGAAGTTGTCGCCTGCAAAGCTTCCAGAGGAGGTGTCTTCAGTCTTACTCCAGGTAAAGGCACCCTGCACTTGCAACCCGTGGCTCATTTGCTTCTGCACGTTCACCTCGAGGGCGTCGTACCAGGATTTACTTTGCCAAAGTGTGGTCTGAATCAGCCCGGCCGCAGTGATGTTGGGATTTAGCTTTGCCGAGCACTCCGCGACGCAGGCCGGGCCGCCCGGGATGCCGCTGTTGACCGGATTAGGAAATATCCAGCCCGCCGAAGTCAGCGTTGGTAAAACAGTGTTGAGATCGTCCAATTGGAATGGGTTGTGGAATCCGCGCGAGCCAGCGTAAGCGACGGTGACAGCAATGTCCCGTGGCAATTGCCTTTGGACGTTCAGGTTCCATTGGTAGATGTAATTTCGCTTGGGGTCCGGCTGGACAAAGTTCCAGGCCTGATTCGCGGTCGGTGGATTGGTCAGCGCCGCAGTAGCGCTGGGTCCGTGCGGGAAATCTCCCACGGCCACACAAGCCTGTCCGTTAGCGAAGCCGCAGCCAGTGGCTTGAGACGCGACGTGGAACGGAGAGGTTTGCGCGTTATTGATGGCCAGTTCGTATGGAAGTGGAAGCGCGTCGAATATTCCGAAGCCGCCGCGAACCGCGGTCTTTCCGTTGTGGAACGGGTCCCAGGCAAAGCCGATGCGTGGCTCGAAGTTTCTGGTGGTGGGGTTCTCGGTAAAGAATGCATGGTTGAACGGACCGGTGGCGGGATTGGTGCCGGGCGTCGGCAGGTTTTGGATGAGGCCGTGAGCCTCCGTCGGAATCGTTTCGAATTCGTAACGCAAGCCCAAGTTCACGGTCAGGTTGGGACGCACTTTCCAGTCATCCTGGAAATACAGGCCGGGGATGGTCGTCAGAATCTCATGGGTTTGTATATTGGCCGGATTGATGGGACCGACCACCGTGCGGGGACTGTTCTCGAGCAACAGCGCCAAGCTGTTATAGGTGGCGCTGCCGTTCTCGATGAACGGCGCGAAAAGATCTTCACGATACCGGATGAAACTGACTCCGAACTTCAGATTGTGATTCCTTACGGTACGTGCGATGTCGTCGTACGCTTGATAAGTTTGGTTCGTGTAGTTCTGGACAGATTCGCCGTTGAGTCCCCCTGTAAAGGTGGTCAGGTCCGGCTCGATGATTCTCGGCGCGAAGGACCCGGGAAAGATCCCAAAGGATGCGTCAGCCGCCGCCGGGTTAATCGCGCTGAAGGTCGTCTCGCCAAATGCAAACGTGCGGTTATATCCGAAGCGAATGATGTTGACCATGTTCGAGCCAAAGGTATGGGTCTCTTCCAAGGAGCCACCTTGCCGGCCTACCTCAAACCCGGCCAATACGTTGTTGGTGGCATCGGGCTGGCTGAAGAGCGAGTGATCAAAATAGTAGTTCACACTCAAGTTGTCTTTGTCCGAGATCTTGATGTCGCCTCTGCCGGTACCGTAGTTCTCGGGCACGACTTGCTGGCCGGCGAACGCAAAGAAGCCCGTATCGCCGTTTCCAATCAGCCCGGCGTTAGGCAAGTGGTAGAAGGAGAAAAACTTCGCGATTTGATTATTGACGCAAGCGTTCGAAAGACCGGGAGCCAATATCGATGAGCCGCTCGGGCACGAGGTCACCACGGGAGCACCGTTATTGAGGATACCCAACCGCGCGTTGGCGGAGGGCACTTTGGCTTCATGGGTGATACCCTGGCTTTGACGAAGTCCTTCGTAGTCGCCAAAAATAAAGATTTTGTCCTTCAGGATAGGCCCGCCCGCCGACCCTCCAAATTGGTTGCGCGTAAAACTCGGCTTGGCGGTGCCGGTAGCATTGTCAATGAACGTTGCCGCGTCCAGCGCGCTATTCCGCGCGAACTCATAGGCGCTGCCATGAAACGCATTGGTCCCTGACTTAGTGATGGCATTAATGACCCCACCCGAGGTGAATCCATACTCCGCCGAATAATTGCTGGTTAGCACCGAGAATTCCTGGATCGCATCCACGCCGAGGTTCTGGCCGAGTACGCTCCCTGGACCTGCATTCGAGTAGTCGTTGATGACCAGGCCGTTAAGCCGGTAGGTGTTCTGGGTAGGCCGATTCCCGTCAATGCTCAGTTGCAGGCCTAAACCGCGAGCGTGAGAGCCAACTTGGGTGACCACTTCTTGTGTTCGTACGGAGACGACACCAGGTTGAAGCGTGGCCAAAGAAGCCCAATCGCGGCCGTTCAAAGGCAGTTCGACAATCTGCGCAGCCACGACGTTGTTGCTGATGGTTGAATTCGTCGTCTCAACCGTTGGAGCCGCACCACTGACCCGAACGACTTCCTGAACCTCGCCGACTGTCAAAGAAAGACTCATCTCCTGCTTGGCGCCGACTGTAAGCGTCACTTTGGCTACCGCGGTGCTGAAGTTGGGAGCTGACACCGACACTTCGTAATCCGCGGGATTGAGGTTTGGAATGCTATAGGTGCCCGTAGCATTGGTGGTAGTGTCAGTGGATATCCCAGTAGGGACGTTCTTGGCTGAGATATTGGCGTTTGGAATAGCTCCGCCCTGCGCGTCGGTAATGGTGCCAGACAGCGTTGCGCCGGTTACTTGCGCGCGCAGCGGAAGGGAGATCACCACAGCGAGGCACAGAATCGACGCAAACAACATGGACTCGACGGTCCTCGAATTCATAGACGCACCCTCCGTTTTTGTTTCTGATCTTCAATCTCTCTTTCTACACCCTGAAACACCCCTGCTACTCGAAAAACAAGCGAATCTCGCCGCCATACCACGGAAGCGATGTGTAAATTAGCGAGACGACGGCATATACAAAGGGCACGACTTGTTCACGTCTGGCATGTCGATGAGTGTCAATGCCTACACCTTCAACTCAGTGCCGTCAGACCTGTGTCACACGGCTGGCCAAGCAAACCCCGGGACTCATCCGGTATGACCACGCGGGTCTGCGGAATATTCCCGAATGAACGCGAAAATCGGCGGTAGGAACAAAATTGCGGTGAAAGGAGTCTTTGTAAGATCGGTTTAGAGTTTTCTACGCACTTGGCTCAGCGGATGTTTGTTCTGTTTCCCGACCAGAGCGAAAGGGCGGTGATCAGGTGGGCCAAAATATCGTGTGAGTCGATACGCTGACGTTGATTGGATTGGTGATCATCTTGTTGGGTGTGCCTGTCAACTGGTTCTGGCAAAAATCGCAAAGCGTGAGATTGCGAAGAAATCCCGAAAGGCAAAGCTAACCGTACGAATCGTCTTCCGGTCACCGCATGAGCGCGCTAAGTTCGACGCCGCCCTGCCGCAGCGTTTGCGCTACCGTCGCGGCAATCTTCGGGGCGCCCTGAGTGTCGCCATGGATGCAGATGGTCTGAGCGTTCGCGACGATTTCAGTCCCGCTGCAGGCAACCACCGTACCGCGTTCCGCAATCTGTAATGCCTGTTGCCCGGCTTCCACGGGATCGCGTATCAGCGCATCGTCAAATTTGCGCGAGCGCAAAG
The DNA here is from genome assembly GCA_003140295.1 of Acidobacteriota bacterium. Classification (GTDB taxonomy): domain Bacteria; phylum Acidobacteriota; class Terriglobia; order Acidiferrales; family UBA7541; genus Palsa-189. The sequence continues at coordinate 8,583 of PLJR01000097.1, read as the reverse complement.
TTCCATCAGCCTCGTACCGCCGGTCTGCGAACGCTTCCGCGGCGACTCGAAAACCAGCCTCTCGGAAGACGTCCAGCATCAGCGATCCAGCCAGGCCCACGAGTGCGACGTCCCCGCTCCAGCGAATGATGCCACGAGCAATAGCCTGGGCCACCACGCGATTCCTCGCAGCCTGGTTATAAAGCGCCCCATGAGGCTTGACGTGCATCACGCAGGCGCCGCAACCGGCGGCAACTTCGGCGAGGGCTCGCACCTGCTCGAACACAAAGTTGGCGATTATTTCCGGCGGCAGGTTCAACTCCAGCCGACCAAAATTCGCGCGATCCGGATATCCGGGATGCGCTCCTAATGCCAGCCCCCAGTGAAGCGCCTGCTCGATCGTCGCTTTCATCGTTCGTGAATCGCCGGCATGTCCCCCACAGGCGATGTTGACCGATGTGAGAGAGGGCATCAAAGATTCTTGAGTGCCGTCCGCAATGGCCTCCGGCACTTCGCCCATATCGCAATTCAGATCCACGCGCTTCATTCCAAAATCAACCCCGCGGACGCCAGTAATTTCTCTTGTTCGATTAGCAGGGACCGTGCGATTTCCAAGGTCACCTGTTCAAATTGAATTTCGTCGCCGGGGCGAAGCTGCCCCACGCGGTGGAGGTCCGCGGAAATCACGTTTGCGATCTTGGGGTAACCACCCGTGGTCGGTTGATCGACAAAAAGGATGATGGGCAAGCCTCCGGGAGGCACCTGAACGGCGCCGAGCGAAATGCCTTCAGTAATCATCCCTCCGCCGGCACTCTGTGACACACGGGTGCCTTTCAGCCGAAGACCCATGCGATTGGATTGCTCGCTAACGCGATAGGTGCCCGCATAGAACGCGCGCCGTGACGACTCGGAGAACCAATCCATCTGCGGACCAGGTGTGACGCGCAAGACTTTGTGAGGAGACAGATACTTCAATACTTGCGGAGAGATTGTTTTCTTCCGGAAAGAGCGGGTCGCGGACCCGATGTGCAGCACGTCTCCTTTCCGCAGCGACCTGCCCTCGAAACCACCGAGTCCAGTTAAGATTTGGGTCGACCCGCTACCTAGAAAAGGCGTCACGACGATTCCGCCCTGAACGCATAAATAACAGCGTGCTCCTGAACGCGTTGCACCCAGGCGCAGCGTTCCGCCCGGCTGAACGTGAACCGACTTCCACAGATCGATAGAGGCACCATCGAGAGTCGCTCCGAAGTCCGAACCGGTCAACGCCAGGATGGCCCCTTCCAGAAACAGAAATGTTCCACCGAGCAGCGTCATTTCCAGTCCAGCCGCGCTTTCAGCATTAGCGACGAGGCGGTTTCCGAGGCGCAGCGAAATCGGATCTGCGGCTCCGGACGGTGAAACGCCAATGGGACCGAAGCCTTCTCGCCCCAGATCCTGCACCGTGGTGAGCAGACCCGGTGTTTTGACGTGAATGATGCTCATGCATTCTCCAAGGCCGCGAATCGCGCGCTGGAAATCGGTGTAAACCGCACGCGATCTCCGATGGACAGGAAGCTCATATTGTTCCGGTCCGGACGGAACATTGCGATAGGAGTGCGCCCAATCAATCTCCAGCCGCCGGGCATCGCAAATGGGTACACGCCGGTCTGGTTACCCGCGATACCTACGCTGCCAGACGGCGCGCGGCGGCGCGGGGTGGCGAGACGCGGCGTCGCCAGCGCTTCAGGCAATTCACCGAGATAAGCGAACCCGGGAACGAAGCCGAGAAAGTAAACAACGTACGTAACTGAAGCGTGCAATTCAATTGCCTGAGCGGGCGTCATTCCGTGCAGGGCGGCTACCTCGTTCAAATCCGGCCCAAACTCTCCGCCGTAGCACGCGGGGATTTCCCGCTTTTGCTGTTCCGGGAGACGCACGGCCTCCAGCCGGTCGAGGTAACCACGTAGAATTGTTTCCAGTTCGCTATGGCTCGATTTCAGTGCATCGAAGTTAACAAGAAGAGAGCAATACGCGGGGTGAAGATTTCGTATGCCCGCGACCGGTTCCAACTCCAGCAAACGCAATAGTTTCCTGACGCGCTGATTAGCATCGAGTGTGATCTGTTGGCCGAAGTAAACCAAAAGCGATTGATCGCTCGCGGGCTGGAACCGCGCGCCGTCGGTCATGGGTGTTCGCATTTTAGGGAAAGTATATAGCACTGCGGGATTCCATTCGGGATAGCGCGGCACAGCTTCAACGCGAGTCTGATGCACGCTCCGAGTGAACTCGCGAAGAGTGGCGAACACTTCGCCGGAAGTGGACCGAACCCAAACGCAATCGGAGAAGGCGAAACATGAGCCGAGGTTATATCGAATCGCGGACCATACAGAGATAGGGCTATGATGTTGATCGCAAGCGGTACATCATTTTGGCGAGAGAACCCTGCGCTTGCCTGGGAGAGCTGGGGGGCAGCGCCATCGTAGGAGGAATCGCAATCTCATGAACGCTCAAGAGCGTCATCAAGGTCTATGTGGTGTCCGCGTCGCGCACCGCAAAGGAGGCACACTGGCAGTGCTCGCGGCAGCCGTGCTTGCACTGTTAGCGCTTGAGCCGACCCTGACATCAGCTGCGGACTGCAGCAGTTTGGCCAGCATGGTGTTGAAGGATACGACCATCACGTCCGCCACGGTGGTCCCCGCGATGGGCCGCGTTCCGGAATACTGCAAGGTTTTGGGCAGCATACACAATCTGCCGCAATCTACGATTCTTTTTGAGGTCGCGCTGCCAACCAAATGGAATGGCAAGTATTTTGTCGCCGGCGGGGGCGGGTACAACGGCACCATCCCCAGGCTCGATCAAGCACTCATCGAGGGCTATGCGGCGGCTGGTTCCGACACCGGGCATGTGGCGGTCCCTAACGACGTGGATGTGTGGGCGCTCAATAACCTGGATACGCAGAATAACTACGGCTACCTCGCCACCCATGTGGTTACACTTCTCGGGAAGGATATTGTCCGGGCCTTTTACGGCCAGCGCGAGCGTCGATCCTATTTCGTGGGCTGTTCCAACGGCGGCAAAATGGCGCTGATGGAAGTTCAGCGATACCCGGACGATTTCGACGGCGCCGTCTCGGGCGACCCGGTGATCGATCGGACCAAGCTCATGATGCAGTTTACCTGGAATGCCCAGGCCCTCGCGGCGGCTCCGATCCCGCCCAGCAAAATCCCCGTGATCGAGAAGGCTACGCTGAAGGCGTGCAACGAGAGCGGCGGAGTGATCAATGGTCTGATCATGACGCCCGGCCGCTGTAAATTTGACCCGAAGGCGATTATCTGTACATCAGGCGACGGCCCCAACTGCCTGACCGCCGGCCAAGCGCAGGCGTTGCAAAAACTTTTTCGAGGCCCGGTAAATTCTGCCGGCGTACAACTTTACCCGGGGTTCGTCCCCGGTCACGAGGAAGACTATCCCTCCTTCATGACCGGAACCGGAAAGGAAGGCTCGGAGCCGTCGCAATGGCGAAATCAGAACACGCTGATGCGGTACTTTATCTTCGGCCCGAGCTTTGATCCGGTCAAGCAGTTCAACTTCGACACGCACATGGCAGCCCTGGCACCCTTGGCAGGAGCTCAAGACGCGGCCAACCCGGACCTTTCGGCATTTAAGGCCCACGGCGGAAAACTGATCATGTATCACGGCTGGGCCGATCATTCGATTACGCCCATCCGATCCATACAGTATTACGCTGCGGTGATCGACGTGATGGGCAAGCGCGAAGATGATCCTCCTGGAGACAAGAATGCTGCAGCGGTAAACGACTTCTATCGGTTGTTCATGGAGCCTGGAATGCATCATTGCGGCAACGGGCCCGGTCCCAACGTTTTCGGCGGCGCCAATCAGGGCCTTCCACAGGACGATGCGCAGCACAATGTCGTCAAGGCGCTCGATCGCTGGGTTGAGGACGGCATAGCACCGGAAAAGATCATCGCTTCTCATCTGACGAACGGCGTTGTAGATCGCACTCTGCCCATGTGCCCGTATCCGCAGACACCGGTTTACAACGGGGCAGGGGATGTCAATATGGCCGAGAGTTATCACTGTGAGGAACGCGGCTTCTGGTGGGCGCTCGAAGGTGTCCAGAGTCAGAGTTCCAAGAAAGCGTCGACGTCTTCGGCGACGACTCGAAAACCAGGAACTCCATAATCACGGAGATACTCGATGCGAAAACCCAGGAAAATCTGGCTCTTCGCCAACACTCGCGAGCAACCCCGAACTGGTGCTTAGCGTGATCGCGCCAGGAACTGCTTCGGAACTGTGCGGTAGCGGAGGAATCGCGACCTGCTGACTGCGGCTAAGGCTTGTTCGTAAAAATTCTGGGCGCTCCATGCTTCCACTCGGGGAGAGCGTAGGCGTCATGATTTGGCATTTTGACCTGGGGCAGGCTCTGAGCGTCGAGTACTTCATCTTCCTTGATAACGCCATTTTTGAAGAGCAGAAATGCGGTCACGGCGTATACCTCATCGGGTTTTAGCGAGCCCTCTTTCGAGAACGGCATGCCGCGGTTGATGTAATCCCATAGGGTCGTCGCGTACGGCGAGTGCAGCGCCATTACGTTTCTCGCATTGATACAAGGCGCCAGGCAACGCGCCGGCGTCGCCGCACCGTTTTGGGGCGCTATCAACATAGGAGCCAGGCCGCCTGCTCCGGCCTCCCCATGGCATGCCGCGCAGTTCTGCATATAAATTTGCGCGCCCTCTTTGGCGCTTCCGCGTCCCGGCGGAAGTTCCTTTCCGGTAGGACTGATCGCGATATCCCAGGCGCGGATNNTCTTCTTCGCTCGGGGTTTTTCCCAAACCATAGGTGGGCGACTGTGCGCGCACGGTGTGGCAGACTCCCAGGATCATCAGAGGCAGGAAAAATCTAAGCAAGCGCGTTGTGAACGGTCCCATCGCTGGCCACCCTCCAAGGTTGAATCCTGTTGTCAGAGCCTTGTGTGCCGTGTGTTTTGTAGTAATCCGCGGACACATTAAAAAACTTGGCGAGTTCGGCCTGCGTTGGTTGAACCTGGCCGAGTTCATCTATGCAGCGCGACTGGAGCACGCACTCCTGTCCTTCCCACTTCCAGTTCATACCAAACCGGGTGTGCGCCATGGGATGCACCGCCCCNNCTCCACCGGACCAAGCCAAGCCAGTGATCTGGTAAAAACCGTGAGCGGTCAACTGCTGTCCGCCGGAAGGAAAGGTGATCACCGATTTCGGTCCCCACTCGAAGGTCAGCGCGGCTGTTTTCGGGTCGTTGGAGATGTGCCCGTAGTCGTTGTAGGTCATGTAATACCGGTCGACTGTTTTGATTCGCCTCAGCCACTTCGTGTTATAGATCCCCTCAAAGCCCGGAACGATCAGCCGCACGGGGAAACCTTGCTGAGGGCGCAGCGCTTCGCCATTTTGTCCGTAGGCCACCAGACAGTCGTCCATGGCCTTCGCCAGCCGAATGCTTCCCGCTCCTTTAACCTCCTCCGATCCTTCCGAAACGATCCAAGACGCCCCCTTTTGCACGCCGACTTCCTTCAGCAACANNTGAAGACGGGATACCGAAGGGAATCGCTTTAACTCCGCGAGAGTAAACTCCAGCGGATGGTCCACCATGCCGTGGATCAGGAGACGATATTCCTTGGGATCGATCTCCGGAACAATGGTGCCACGGTGGGTACCCACAAAATGGAGCGAGGAGGGCGTGATAATACCCACCGAATCCTGAAGCGGACTCGACACATGAAACGTCATGCCGAAGTCGTCAGGCGACATTCGTTCGGCCACGGGTATGCGTACCGAGGTCACAAAATGGGAGCGCTCGCCATAGGCGATCAGCTCCTTGAGACTTTTTTTAGGTTGCGCCTCAGGTGCTGCCGTCTGCCCGCTTGCGGGCGCTACGCCGCCCACGGCCAAACCGGCCACCGCGGCGCTGGTTGTCAGGAATTTCCTGCGACTGGGCTTTTTCGAATCCATGGGTTCCTCCTTCGCAGCTTTCTTCCACTTCTTGCCGAGCGCGCCCTTTTTCTGGAATTTCCGCCTTTAACGTTGCTTCGCGGAATGTACGCCAGTCTGCCTGATCAAATCAAGCTTAACAAACCATGGCCCCGGGCAATATCAGATGCAAGAAATTGCGCTCTGCTCCAGGGCAGGTGCAAGCAATGCTCGAATGCTCGAATGCTCGAATGCCGAGACGAATCGGCCGTCCCGGTCTGCTCAACTCCCGATAGTTTAGGAAGTTCGTAGTGAAAGGCGAGATTAACGATTTTTCGTCCAATCTGTTGAATGATAAGAGATAAGGAGGTGAGCTTGCTACACTCATGTGCGTGAGGGTCAGAACCTTCGACGCGTAGTCCTCTTTCTCTTTGTGGTCAACGGAAATCCCAAATCTAGTAACTGTGCCAAACAGCACAGACGCCGTCCTTCGCATTTTTATAGGGTAGCAGTGCTCCGCGCTGCGCGAGAACGTGCCCGGTGGAGTGACGAAGGCCGCTTATAGCTGTTGTTCCAATCAGAAGTGAGGGAGAGGTTGATACTTCGGTTCCGATGCGTATTCCCCGGCTTCCTCTGGTGGCTGGTTCTATTGCTTACAGTGAGTTGCCTGCAAGGATGGGCAGCTTGCGACCATGTTCCTGCTGGCCAGACCCTGAGGGTCCGACTCTCCCAGCCGGTCTCGTCCTATAGCGCAAAACCGGGCATGCGCTTGCTGGGAATTCTCATCGAATCCCCAGAGTGTGATGGGCTGCCACTCTTTCCACAAGGCACAGCAGTCGAGGGCCGGGTGCAGTCTGTGCGGAAAGTAGGTATGGGGTTTCGTCACGAGACGGCGGCGCTAGAGATTGAGTTCGATTTGATCTCGCCGGACGATAGCCCCCCGATCACAATGCATTCCCGGGTGCTCGATGTGGATAACGCGCGAGAGAGCGTGAAAAATGGAGTGATCCGCGGCATCCGCAGTACAGCCACTCCGCAGAACCGCTTTATTTTTCCGTTGGCCCATCTACTAGTCTGGTCGCCCTACTCATACTGGATTCCGGCAGCGTCTGAGGCACTGTTTCCCATTGCCTCCGAACCCGAAATCTATTTTCCGGTGGGGACCGACTTGCGTTTGCAGTTAACCGCACCGCTACCTGTCGCGACTTCGATCTCTCCGGCACTGGCGAATAAAGAATTTGAGGAATCGGGAACGGAAGCTCTCAATAGGATAGTGCTTTCGTTTACCCAGCGTACTTCCAATGCGGAGGGTCGGGCTGCTGACGTGGTGAATCTTCTTTTCATTGGCTCGCGGGAGGAAATCGAGAGGGCCTTCTTGACTGCCAGATGGACCAACAGCGATCCTCTTTCAGTTCGGTCTGTTCTGCGCGGTTTCCATGCCGTCATTTCATTGAACAGTGATCCTCACCTCCCCATGTCCAGTCATCTTTTGGACGGGAAATCCTCTGACTCGACTTGGCAAAAGAGTCTCGATAGCTACTCGAAGCGCGATCACTTGCGTATCTGGAACAGGCCGGAGACTTGGGAAGGGCAAACCATCTGGCTTGCCGCTTCCACGGCGGAGGAGGGCGCCTCTTGGTCGTTTCGAAAAGAAAGATTCGTCCATCATGTGGTGCCTGACATTGATGAGGAACGGGAAAAGGTGGTGCGCGACCTGAGTATGGCAGGTTGCGTAGAGGCTGCGTACAATTCTCCGCGCCCTACCACGCCTGCGTCTATGGTAGGTTCAACCGGCACAGAATTGCGAACGGATGGGGCTGTCGCTGTCATTCAACTTAGAGAATGCCAATTACCGGTTGAAAATACTGAGGCGATATTTGCCGTTGCTACTCGGCCCCGTTCGAAGTTTGCGCGCATTATCAGAGCGCAGGTGCTATCGCTGCGTAACCTTTGGCGAGAGAATATCGTATATGACGGTGTCGATGTCGGCCGCTTGACCGTCTCAGCTATTCGTACCAACCGCGCAAACGATCGCGCGTTAAAGGCGACTAGGCAGTCCTCGTTCGCCAACTACAGTAAAACTAAAGTCGATTAAAATTAGTCATCTCATCGAGCGCGACATGCCCGCCCTTGAAAGCGCAATTGAGCGTCAGGTTTGTCTATACTGGCGATCAGCAACTTGCATGTGGAGCGATCTCCGCTGCAGTTCTAAAAGTGAATACCCGAAAAGGGTCTGCTTCGCGGCATCCATTTTGAAGAGCATACTGTGTTTAAAAAAT
>PLJR01000097.1:0-313 GCA_003140295.1 Acidobacteriota bacterium | reverse complement strand
TTGAGCCGTCAAGAAGTTGAAAGCCGTTTCGCGTCCGAGCTTTCAAAAAAGTAGCCGCACTTTACTTGGTACAATCGTGCGGATGCCTCGAACCTGTCCGCGGTGGGTAGAATGTGTTTCGGAAATTGAACAGACACACGGTTTCCACAGGTTTCATGAACGTTCGGATAGCCGTCTATCTACGAACGTTGCGAGCGAGCGAAATATAAGTTTAGCGCACTGCTTGCTGCAATCTTGGCGGTTACCGATCCGGTTCGGCTGTGACGGTAACCTCCACGGGAGCACCCTTTTTGAGCCGCACATCATCGCCGTG
>PLJR01000059.1 GCA_003140295.1 Acidobacteriota bacterium | reverse complement strand
ACGAAGCTGCTCGAGAACATCTACCGCGCCGTCAACATCGCGCTGGTCAACGAGCTGAAATTGCTGGCCATTCGGATGGGCATCGATATCTGGGAGGTGATCGACGCGGCGGCTTCGAAACCGTTTGGCTTCATGCCCTTTTACCCCGGGCCAGGCCTGGGCGGGCATTGCATTCCGGTCGATCCGTTTTATCTTTCGTGGAAGGCGCGGGAATACGATTTTTCCACGCGCTTCATCGAATTGGCGGGTGAAGTCAATACGGCCATGCCCTATCATGTAGTTGCGGCCATCGGAAGCGCGCTCAACGATAGGCAGAAGGCGCTGAAGGGCGCGCGAATATTGGTGCTGGGCGTGGCCTACAAGAAAGACGTTGACGATTTGCGCGAATCTCCGTCGCTCAAGATCATGCAACTGCTGGGCGAGCGTGGCGCAAGCGTAGAGTACAGCGATCCGTTTTTCCCGCAGCTTCATAAAATGCGCCACTATGATTATGCAGAGATGCGTTCGGCAGCACTGACGCCCACGAACATTGGTACATACGACTGCGTGGTAATCGCTACCGACCACACGAGCTATGACTACCAGGCGATCGTGGAAGCGGCGCAACTGGTGGTCGACACGCGAAATGCCACCCGGCGCATCTTGCGCAATCGCAACCGAATTGTTCTTTGCTGAAATGGGCGCATAACTGGCCATTTTATTGGCCCGCCTACGGTTCGGCGTGCAGTTGAGCTGAAGGATTTGGGTTTAATTTTATGAATACATGGTCCGGATCCGGTCCCGACGCAAGCCGCCGCCGCAGCCAGCGGGTCATCCTGAGTGTCCCGATTACGGTTTCGGGAGACGCGGGTAACGCAGCGTTCAGCGAGAAGACGCTAACCCTGGTGATCAATGCGCACGGCGCCCTGATCACGCTCGCGGCAAAAATTTCGCAGGGACAGCTCGTAAAGATTCAGAGCAGTTCGCATCCGGAAAAACAAGGTTGCCGCGTGGTTTATGTAGGGCCGGCTCTAGAGGGAAAAACCCAGTTGGGCATCGAATTCACCGAGCCGTCACCACACTTCTGGCATATCGCCTTCCCGCCGGAGAGTTGGACGCCGCTACCGCCGGATAAACCGATTATTCCTGCAAAATCCGAAAAAGCGGAGAAGCCTGATAAGGCGGCGCCGGCTCCAGCGAAAAACAGCAAGCGCTAAGATTTCTTTAGCGCACCGGCTACGGCTTGGCGGTTAGCTCCACTCGCGCCGTGCCGAGGGGCACATCGGCTTCAATCAATACGGGAGTGCGCGCCGCGTCTTGCGCGAGCCATAGCGAAAACCGCATGTCGGTCAGTTCCTGTCCATGCTCAAACAAGCGAATGGCAATACGCGAGGCCGCGAACTGGCCCGCCGGCACCGTCGCTTGTCCGGGCGGCTCTTCGATACGGGCGACGACATCGTAAAGGTGGCGCCCTTCAAAAACGGGAGTACGAAATTCGGGGGCTTTGTTCCAATCTGTGGCACGTAAGGCGTATATGAGCCCGACCGGATCACGCGTGCCGGGCACGATTTGCGGCACCGTCGAGTCGGCGGGCGCTGCGGCGCCATTAGGGGTGATGCGCCAGCTATTGTTTTGCTGTTTCCCCTGCTCGCGCACGTACATTTCGTACTCGACTGAAGTCAGGTTCGAGGTTTCGGTGTAGGAGTCGAACTGGTCGTCGAGAGGATAAAGGAGGCGCATGGTATCGATGGTGTGAGCCAGGGCGCGGAAATGCCAGGCGGCATGGCCAAAGAAATTCCCGTGCTCCAAAGCCTGGAACTCGATAGTTGCCGCGTTAACGGAGTATTTGGACCAGAGCACGCGATAGGCCAGCCGCTCGCCCGCGCGAAAGGGTACGGGGACTTCCTGGACAGCGCGGGAAGGAGGCGGCGCGGCGGGAGGCTTTCGCTTTCCGTGGGTCTGCAGCATGCCCGGAGACGCCGCATTTGGCGANNGGCAACACTGTCGCATTTGGCAATCTGGGCGTGGCGGCGAGCGAAATGGCGAGCCATAAGACGAGCCCCGTACCCGCCGACGGGAAGACCGCGCGGATTGCGCGGCGTGCGAGAAATGGAGTGAGAGCCATGATATCGCGTTTAGCAGCGCGCTGATGTTGCCAGTTGCGGCAAGCGCGTTTCGCCCGCGCATGACACGTCTGGCGCGGAACGCTATAGTGAAGCGTATCGGAAATTCAGGCCGGTGGCCATAAACAATGACGGTAGGTGCCTCTGGCGTCCGGCAACCACGCGCGGCCTGTGGTGGGAATATTCTGTCAGAGACAGTGGGTTGGAGATAAGGGGAGGAGTAGCGGAATGCGTTACGTAGTTACCGGCGGCGCCGGATTTATCGGTTCGAACACCGTCGATGAACTCGTACGCCGCGGCCACCGGGTTACAGTATTCGACGACCTGTCCAGCGGTAAGCAGCACAACCTGGCTCGGATCGGCGACAAGATTGATTTTGTCCAGGGCACGATTACCGATGCGGCGGCGGTTTCCGCGGCGTGCCGTGGCGCCGACTACGTGCTGCACCTGGCTGCAAGGACTTCCGTGCCGCGGTCGGTAAAAGACCCGGTCGAAACCAATCACGTGAATGTGGATGGCACGGTGAATGTGCTGGTCGCGGCCCGAGACGCCGGGGTGCGGCGCGTGGTTTTCGCGAGTTCGTCCGCCATTTACGGAGAGACGCCCACGCTTCCCAAACGTGAAGACATGCCACCGGCGCCCATTTCGCCATACGGGGTAACAAAATTGGTCGGGGAGCTGTATGGCAACATGTTCCAGCACGTTTACGGGGTGGAGTTCGTGTCGCTGCGATATTTCAACGTGTTTGGCCCGCGGCAGGATCCGGGCTCGCCGTATTCCGGGGTGCTTTCGCTGTTTATTGCGGCGATGCGCAATGGCGGCGCGCCGCTGATTTATGGTGACGGCGAGCAGTCGCGCGATTTTACTTACGTGGAGAACGTGGTGAACGCCAATCTGCAAGCGTTTGAAGCCCCGGGAGTGGCGGGGATGGCGTTTAACCTGGGCACCGGGGGACGTTATACGCTCAACGAGACGCTGCGCGTGCTGGAGAAATTTGCCGGGCGCACCGCCGATGCGAACTACACCCAGCCGCGGCCCGGGGACATTCGAGATTCGCAGGCGGATATCTCGCGGGCTCGCGAAAAGCTGGGCTTCAATCCTCGCATTAGTTTCGAAGAGGGCCTGCGCCGCACGTGGGATTGGTACAGTGCGCGGCAGTAGCCGTTGGCGGAGTCTTTGGCCGGATCACTCTCCACGGTGCGGAGTGGACGGCTGATAATTTAAATACTCAGCCAGTTCGGTAAGCGTATCCACGATCACGTCGGGAGGATATGCGATGAAGCCGGCGCTGCCCAGGCCGTAACTCACGCCGCAAGCCCAGGTTCCGGAATTACGGGCCGTCTGTACGTCCACGTCGGAATCCCCAATCAGCATGGCGTCGGCCGGAGCAGCTCCGAAATCGCGCAGGAGCGCTTGCATGCCTGCGGGATCGGGCTTTTTTGTTCGGAAGCTATTACCGCCATAGATGTAACGAAAATAGCGAGCGAGGCCCAGCCCCTCGAGTAGTTGCCGGCTGAAACGCACCGGCTTGTTGGTGAGCACGGCCATGGGCACGCCCTCCAGCGCCGCAAGACCTTCGCGAACTCCCGGATAAGTGACGGTATTGTCGAGCATATGCTCGCGGTAGTAGGTGAGGAAATACGCGAGTCCCGCGCGGCATTCGGCTTCGGTGGCGGCGGGGCCGAGTGCCTGCGCGATCAAATGCTGCGCGCCGCGGCCTACATAACCGAAAATCTGCTGGTGATTCAAGGCCGCTCGGCCCATTTTTTGGATCGTGGCGCTGACGGCCAGTGCGAGGTCCAGGCCGGAATCAATCAGCGTGCCGTCCAAATCAAAGATCAGAGCGCGGATGCCGGCAAACCGGCTAGATTCACGAGTCATGGAATTGAATATTCGCGAAATTGATTATTCGCGCGAAAGCCTGCGTCCTTCATTGTAACTAAAGTTGGCGATGTCGAACCGCGGCGAAAGTGGGCACGGGCGCGAGAATCGCCGCCTAGTCCGCGAAATGAACGGGATTCCACCCTCCCGCTGTTTCTGAGCCGTAGCACTAAAGTTTCTTTTGCCTGGTACTGCTGCTCCATGTACCACGACCGGCGTCAATTGTTACCGTGTCACCTGGGTAATGGACCGCTAAGAGCCCCTGACGGTGCCGACAGTATTTTGGAATTTGAACCATGAAAAACACCCACATTCCCGATAGACCAGCCCCGGGTACGCCTTTCGCGACGGCTCCATCCCACATGGGGCGCAAGATCGCGTGGCCCGGTTGCCCAAGCATTTTGCGGCGGCACGTTTCCGCGACGTGTCTTGTTCCGTGGATATTACTGGCGCTGGCAAGTGTGGACCTCAAATACAAAATGATGGCTACCGGGGGGTTCACGGTCGCGGCGCGATCGCTGGGACGGAATGTAACGGGCGACGCCGGATTCACTTTTTGGGAGAAACTTTCGTTTTTTCGTATGGATTTGTTGCTGGCCGTGATTGGCGTGGTCGCGCTGGACCTGATCGCGAGCTATCTGCCAAACCGCTGGAGACTTCGCGTGTTAGCGGGCGTGAGTGCAGTGCTGGCGATGGCACTCTACGCGCAGGTTCGCGCCTTGCAGGAGGTGGGACAATTCATTACGTTTCGGATGTTTTTGGTGGCCATCAGTTGGGGTTTGCGTGAACCAGGAGCCTACGAGGTATATCTCGGCCGAAATCTATTTATTTACGTGGGAGGGCTGCTCTTCCTGGGTTTAGGATTGTGGTGGTCTTTTCGCCGCGGCTGGCTGCCATCGCGGGCGTTTACGCACCGAACCGGCCGCGAATTTCGCGGGGTGACGCTGGGGTCCGGCTTGTTAATGCTTTTGTTGTGCCTCACCGCGATTCCCTGGATGCCGCGGATCACTACCACTCCGTATCACCGCAGCATTTTTCTGCGCGCGATGAACGCCTACTGGCGCGATGACGGCATTGAAACCGGCGAATTCGCGGGCCAAACCATGCCGCAATTGCTGCGCAGCTATCGTGCGCTGACGAATGCGCCTGCTTCGCAAAGAGATGGGGCGTACTGGGCGAAAGCGAAAGGCAGTAACGTACTCTACTTCGTTTTGGAAACCACCCCGGCGATGTTTCTAGGCGCGGATGACCCATTGGACGACCTGCCCAATATTCGGCGACTGCGCGAGCATTCGCTCGTGGCGCTGCAGCAACACACGACGTTTCCCCGCACTCATGAAGCTGTGTTTTCGCTGCTCAGTTCCTGGTACCCGTCCGACGTGGGGCGCAGCTTCGAAGAAGAACATCCCGGCCTGAAAATTCCGGGAATCATGCGTATTCTTTCGAGGCTTGGTTACCGTACGGCGATTTACAGCCCGATGCATCATTTGAACTCCCTGGAGGCTCCGATGTATGAATCGGTCGGAGTGCAGGCACAGTTTTATCCGGCCGATTCTTTGGCGCCTTCCGACCAGAGCACAGAGTTGCTGGCGGCGTGGCAGAAAATGAGAGTGACGCGGGACCGGGGTACGCTCGATCTGCTGGAGCAGGATCTCGATCAGTCGCTAAGCAAAGGACAGAAGTTCGCCGCTGTCTTTCTGCCGCAGATCAGCCACTTCCCATATCCCGACGTGCCGGGAGTAATCGGAGAGCGCGACCTGCAAAAGCGCTCGCGAGCGATTCTCAAGATTGAAGACGCGTGGCTGGGCGAGATACTGCAGTTGCTCGACCGCCATCAGCAACTGGACAACACCGTAATTGTTATCGCCGGCGATCACGGCTTGCGTGACGCGGAAGAAGATCCGCATTTTGCAGGCGGGATGATTGGGGAGACCGCTTTTCACGTTCCGCTGATCATCTATTCCGGCCGCGCATTGGACCACACGGTGAGGATTCCCTGGGTTACCTCGCACATCGATGTCGCGCCGACCGTTCTGGACCTGCTGGGCACCGACAAAGGGCGGGAATTCGAGCAGGGGACGGCCATTTGGAATCCGCAACTGACGAACAGAACGACCTATTTTTTTGCGAACGAATTATTTGGCGCCGACGGTTTCTATTCTAAAGGTCAGTTCTACATGTGGAACCGCATATCGGATGCGGTTTATTCCCGAACTGATCTGCATTTCGCATCGGAAGATATCGTGCGGAGTTCCGGGCCGATGCATAAAATCGTGGAAGATTCATTGAATCGCATAGCGGGATTCCAACAAGTACAGACGGCCCAATTTGGAGATTCCAGCTCGTTTCGCAATCACATTTTTGACCGCGCCGCGAACCGGCCAGTGGTACATGTCTCGCAGCTCATGTGGCCCTGGTTCCTTGACGCCACAACCAAAACTTTCAGATTCGCGTCGGCCTGGTTTCATCTACTCCCTGTCCGCTGAGCCTATATGCGGGGTTTTCTGCCTGAGCGACCACATTAAATTGTGCTCGTAAATCGGATTTAAGGCGCGAATCGCACTCCAATTTTGGCAAACGATTCCTGACGCTGTGCGATCACCACCCCTCCTGAACCATTCCCTCGGCATTACCACCGACTTATCGCTATAGGCGTTGAGCCATGCGCCTCACCAGGCGAAGGAGGAATTGGCGATGACGTTGTCGTGACATTGCGTCAAGAGGAACATATCCTCCACGTCGCGGTGGCCCTCGATAAAGTGAACATGCGGTTCGCGCAGATCGCGAAAGTAGGCGCGAGTGCGTTCCGGGTAATCGGAAAACATCTGGGCCGGACAAAAGGGCAACACAGGCGCTCAGCGGTGAGCCAAATCGGCACAGAATCACGCGCTGATGTCGTTGCACATTTAATAAACCGGCTCATAATTTGTCTTAATAATAACGGCCATCGCAGTGCTTTTAACGTAGAATTATCTTGCTCACTGGGCTACAAAATGGAATCATCCGTGCCGCCCGTCGGGGGCCAGTTCGGCCTTGATGCGATTAGGCGTCCAGTGACGAAGTCCAGGTCGGGGGCCCTGTTGCCAGGGTGCCAACGATCGATAAGCGAACCCCAAGACAGAATTGATCAGCGTAATTCTCTGTACGTATAACCGATGTGAAAGCTTACGAGTGGTTCTCGGAAGCCTCGCACAGTTGCGTGCGCCCTCCGAAGCGGCGTGGGAATTGATCGTCGTAGATAACAACTGTGCCGACGACAGCGCCGAGGCCATAAAAATCTTTGCCGCAAATTCGCGCACTAGCGTGCAATACATTTTTGAACCCCGGCAGGGGCTTTCTCATGCCCGGAACGCCGGTATTAGAGCCGCGCGAGGGGACGTGATCGCCTTCACAGATGACGACGTCACGGCGCATCCTCATTGGCTGTACGAACTGGAAAAGGCGTTCAATAAATATGATTGCCAAGGCGTCGGCGGGAAGATTATCCCTGTTTGGGGCGGTGAAAAACCGTGCTGGATGCAAGGCGAGCGGTCCTTTTCGTTTCGCAGCGGCGCGATTGTGAGCTTCGATCAAGGTACAGAGCCGCACGAGTTAAATATCGCGCCCGTCGGCGCCAATATGGCGTACAAGAAGGCTGTCTTTGAGGAATATGGATTGTTCCGCACCGACCTGGGCAAACGGGGAACCGATCCCATGGTCGGTGAAGAAGTAGAATTCTGTATGCGCCTATTTCGGGCGGGAGCGAAGGTGGTGTACGCGCCACGCGCTATCGTGTACCACCCGGTGGAAATTTCCAAACTCAGAAAGAATTTCGAATCGCACTACTTCAACTGGGGGCGCTATCTCGCCCGGGTGGACGGTTTTCCCGCAGGCTCCATACTTTATTTTGGCATACCCAGATATTTGCTGCGAAGCATTTTGTCTCACGTCTGCAAATGGGCGGTTACGTTTGATTCCCGGGAACGCTTTCGACATAAATTGCAGGTTTATGAATCTCTGGGGCAAATCAGCGAAGCCCACCGCCTCTCGACCGAAACCAAATAGCGAAATTTTGTGCGGCTGTACGATGGAGAAATGTAAGGTAGGTGTGAATAGCATGTGGGTTTCCAACACGACCCGATAGGCGGATGATCGATCGCGGCCACAACAGCGATTTTGAATATTAAATTGTGATTAAGACGGCCGTGCATAAACAGAAAAAATCTGCCAATTTAGTAAGAGATTTGCTCAGTCCGCGCTATCCTATTTGCCATTCTGTTAGGCGGACCCATTGATGGCCTCCTCGGAGTTTAAAGGCCACAGAAAAACGAAACATGATCACAACCTGGTTCGATCTAGCCCTGTGTGTAGTGTGCGGCTCGGTGCGCAGTCTGGCATGGGTGCGGGTATTTCGGCTGGCGAGGCGAGAACTGTCCTCTTGAAGCTCCGCGCAGATCAGCGCAGCTTATTCATCCCTTCGATCGCTTTCGCGACGATCGGAATCATTCTGGCGGGCCTTTTCCTGATCATTTTGAAGCTTAACAGCGGCACCTTCATCTATACGCTGGATGATCCCTACATCCATCTCGCACTGAGCGACCAAATTCGTCATGGCAACTATGGTGTCAATGCGGGACTGCATGCGGCGCCATCCTCCTCAATCCTGTTCCCTTTTTTGTTAGCGCCGGCTGCGGGAACTTTTCTACATCCCTACTTGCCGCTCATCCTCAACGGTCTCGCGCTTTTCATGACCGTAGAGATCATGAGGCGTTTCCTATTGCATCTGCGCCTCGCTCAAGACACTTTTGGCGCCGTGGCGCTCGCGGGATCGCTCGTGTTGATGGCTTTGTGCTTCAACATGATTGGGATCGTCTTTACGGGGCTCGAGCATAGCCTGCACATCGCCGCAGTCGCTGGCATCGTGTACGGCCTCGCGCTATTTCTGGACGAAAACAGGATGCCGGTGTGGCTTCCCGCGATCATTGTTCTGTGTCCCCTATTGCGCTATGAGGGGTTGCCGCTGAGCCTGGCGGCGCTGTTGGTGCTGGCCCTGCGAGGGCGCTGGAGGACGGCGGCTGGAACGTTCGCAAGCATCGTTTTGTGTCTTGCAGGCTTCTCCACGTTTCTGGAAAAGCTTGGCCTGCCGGCGTTGCCTAGCTCGATTCTCGTGAAATCCGTCATGGGGGCGACCGCAGGCGGCGGCACGGACGCAGGCCTGTTTGAATCGGTGGTAAAAAACGCCAAGTCCATGTACTGGAATAATATCGGCTTCCTGATGTTCATTATTTGGGTGGCCGCCGTCACACTGTGTCTGCATGAGCCTCTCACCAAACCGCAAAAATGGACATCGCGGGGTTTGATGTCGCTGGTTCTGGTATGCCTGATCACCGGACACGCACTCGGGGGGAGATTCGGATTTCAAGATCGCTATGAGGTCTATGCGGTAGTGGGCACCGCGCTGCTGGGAATCTATTTGGGACAGGGCGCAATACGTGGAATGCTAGCAAACAAAAAAGACCGCGTCGTTCTCATGCTGGGGACTTCTCTGGGGCTGCTGCTGATCTGCTCGCGTTATTGTGAGACCACGGCGCTGGCGCCAATTGCCGCAAATAATATTTACGAGCAGCAATTGCAAATGCATCGCTTCGTCAGCGATTTCTACCGGGCTCCCGTGGCCGTCAACGATCTCGGACTGGTCTCCTACCACAATCCTAATTTCGTTCTCGATCTAGTGGGACTGGTGTCGGAAAAGGCCCGGCTCCTACGGGCAACTCATGCGGATAGCGCCACGTACGGCCGGTTCGTAAGTGAGAACGGGGTGCGCCTCGCCATCGTCTATGACGAATGGTTCCTCGGACAGATTCCCGTAAACTGGGAGAAGGTCGGAAGCATGGCTTTGTCGCGAAAGGATGTGTCGCCGGCACACAACGAAGTCGAGTTCTACGCGACCGATGCGGTAACCGCAGCCAAGGTGCGCGAGGAGCTTCAGGCGTTCCGCAAGACTTTGCCCCCGCAGGTTGCGCTCACCGTCCGCTGAGGTCCCAAGCTTTACTGGACGTTCGAACCAATACATAGAGTTGCCGGTTCTCGGGGCATCGATGGGTAGGAAAATTTTGGCTCTGAGCCCGCCGCTTTTTTTGGCTGATTGGCGATGCGACCGGAGACTTGCTAGTATTTCCACAAATGCTCCGGAGGGGGGCATGGTGGCTCATGGCTGAAATCTTTCCCTTTAACGCCTACCGCTACAATTTGGAGCGAGTCAATTTAAGCGAAGTCATAACCCAGCCTTACGACAAAATCACTCCCGCCATGCAGGACCGCTATTTGAAGCTTCCCTATAATTTGATCACGATCGAAAAGGGCAAGCCGGAGCCCGGCGATTCGGCGTCCAACAACGTTTACACACGCGCCGCGAAGGTTCTGGAAGATTGGATTGCGAGCGGCATTCTGGTGCGGGATGCGACCCCGGGAATCTATGTTTATTTGCAGGAATACAGGGAGCCTGGCAGTGCCAAGCGGGTTTCGCGCCGGGGTTTTATCGCCCTTGGGCGCGTCGAAGATTATTCGAAAGGAGTGATCTTTCGCCACGAGAAGACGTTATCAGGCCCGAAGGCCGACCGCCTGGAGTTGCTGCGGAGCACGCATACGCATACGGGACAACTCTTCATGCTGTATACCGATGCCGAACGCGGCATAGATCTCGTTCTGGACGGAGTTACCCGCGCGCCTGCGGCGGCCGAGGCGCGCGACGAAAACGACGTTGTGCACCGCCTGTGGCCCGTGTTTGACCAGGCCACGATCGCCGAAATTCGCCGCCGTATGTCCGGCCAAAAGCTGGTCATTGCAGATGGGCACCATCGTTACGAAACTGCGCTCGCATATCGCGACGAGCGGCGCTCCCAAACGGGCCAAGCGGGCCAACCTGAGTTGGACGCCCCGTGGGAAAAAACCATGATGACGTTTTTCAATACGTGCAGCGAAGGGTTGCTAATCTTGCCCACACACCGGGTGATCGCGAATCTACCGCGATTCGATGTGGCCACGTTTCGCCGCGGCCTGGCGGATACGTTTGATGAGGAGAGCTATTCGTTTGCGAGCGATGCCGCGCGAACCGTGGCTACCGACAGATTTCAGCGCGATCTGGCCGCGGGTGGACGCACGGGACGAGCCCTGGGGATGTACACGCCGGGCGAGTTCACGATTTTTCGCTTGCGACCCGACACCCGCCTGGACGCACTAATGCCCGCCGATTCGCCTGCGCAACGCCAGCTTGACGTTGTGCTTCTTCATCGGGTGCTATTGGAACGCGGTTTCGGGATCACGCCGGCCGCCGTCACCGCCGAGCAGAACATCACGTATGAACGGGAAATGAATGGTGCAGTCGCCGCGGTAGATCAGGGGCGCGCACAAGCAGCGTTTATTTTGAATCCGGTGCGCGTCGAGCAAGTCACCCAGATGGCCCTGGCGGGGGAAGTCATGCCCCAAAAGTCGACAGACTTTTATCCCAAGTTGCTCAGCGGCCTTACGCTGTACCGGCTGGAATAGCGCCCGAAATAAAATAATCGTTAGAAATAATTAGTGGTCCACCGCGCCGCTGGGAAGCAAACGCGGCCGCCAAAGGGCGATCACTGCTTTTCTATTTGAAGCTTTGGACAGCCGCCGCTTCCGAGTCGTACACGTCAAATACGGTCAACAGCTTGGTTACCTGCAGGATCTCCTGAAATTTCGCTCCGAGGTTAGATAGCTTCAGCGAGGCGCCCTGGGTGCGTGCGCTATGATGAGAGGCGACGAGGGTTCCCAGCCCGGCGCTGTCGATGTAAGTCACATTCTCCATGTTCAATACCATCTTTTTATGGCCTGAAGCCAAGAGGCTCTTCACTGTTTCGCGCAGAGCGTTGCTTTCTTCGCCCAACACCACGCGGCCCGCGAGTCCGATCACATCTACGCCGTCCACTTCCCGAGTGGTTATCTTCAGTGCCACGATGGAGCCTCCTTTAATTTCCCAGCGAAAGAGTAATTTCCCAACGAACGAATTTTCGAACGAACAGCAATTTCCCTACGACGGGGCTTATTTCGGCCGCGCTGCAATTAGTAGTAGTCAGAACACGACATGTAATACCCGCAAACCAGGCAGCGCAGTTTGCATTTTTGAGGCTGCAGCCGCTGGGAACAGACCGGGCAGAAGTTCAAGGGCGCCGATTGCTCTTCGCGGGTCAAACTTCCGTCGTGTGACACACCTGCGGCCGTGCGTGCGACGGGTTTTTGCACCGTCGAGCGTTATAGCACAACCCGCGAGTGGTGGGAAGCGCCGGGTCTCGCAATCGGCTGTGTTGACGCCGCAAAGCGGGTAAACTAGGACTGACGTTTTATTACGCGGGCTCCAAGTAGAGCCCGGACACCTGTATTGCGCGGGCTCCAAGTAGAGCCCGCACCCGTATCTTGCGCGGCGCTCGAAGTGGCGCGCAGACCGTTTACTGCGCGGGCTCTAAGCAGCCCGCACCCGTCAGCAGTCGCGCAACCGCACCATGCTCTGGGGCATCTATTCTATAGGGCCTTTTCTGAGATGCGAGGACTGAAAACAACGGCGGTGATCGCACTTGGCGCGGCCCTGTCGCTCGCGATGCCCTTTATCAGCGAAGCGCAATCGCGTAATGCGGGCTTTGCACCAGGCCGCACGCCGATGTCGTTTCGCTCACCGTCTGCGCGCGTCCCCATGACCTTCAGCAACCGCGTCGCGCCGAGAGCCGCAAGGGTGGGCACGCCGCTTTACCCGAACTTTGCACCCATTCCCTTCGGGTCCGCCGCCGTCCCTGGATTGGGATTCAATTACGAGCACCTGGTGGCCGTCTCCCCGCCACGCCGCGATCGTTTTGGACACTTGCGCAGCGGGCGGCTGATCACTCCGATTTTTTTTGGCGGCCTGCCATATTACGGCGACGACATCGCGTATGACGGCGCCTACGACAGCGCCTACGACAGCGCCTATGACAGCGCGCCTCTCGAGCCGCAGCCGCAACCTGCCCAGCCGCCAATGTTCATCATGCAGGCGCCGCAGTTTGATCCGGGGCGCGAACCGATTGCACCCGCGCCGCAGGTCTCAAACGCGGTCCCCGACGCTCCCGTGCCCGACGCGGGGGAATTCATTTTAGTGCGGCGCGATGGCCAAGTGGCGATGGCGGTCGCTTTTACGACAGCGGGCGATCGGCTGACCTACATCACCCGAGAGGGTACACGGCGCTCGTTTTCTCTGTCGGAACTCGATAAGGACGCCACACTGCAGATGAACGAAGCGAACGGCACGACGCTGAAGTTACCCGACTAACCATACCGACTGGCGCTACCCGACTGGCGCTCATTACCCCACTGCTGGACGTTACTCCACTGCTGGACCCCACTGGCCGAATTTTCTGTGCGGCAAATCCACGGCTAACGCTTGGATGAGCCGTACGGCTCCGGCATGTAATACCCCGCTTCCGGCAGCCCGGCACGCTCGAATTGCACGGTGGCATGGTGAATGCGGAAGTCGCGTTTCAGGCATTCCTGCACAAGCGCGAGGATCTTCGCGCTTTCCTCCATGTGCATGTCGGGAATGCGTACGTGGCAGGAAAGAGCGTGCTGGTCGGAGCCGATGGTCCAGATGTGAATGTCGTGCACTTCCTGAACGCCGGGTACCGACAGGATGGACTTGGCGACGTCCGGCAAGGTCATCTGGCGCGGCAACCCCTCCAGCAGGATATGCGCGGATTCCCGCAGGATGCCGAAACTGGACCAGAAAACCAGCGCTCCGATCAGCACGCCGAGCGCGGGATCAAGCCAGACTGCGCCGGTGGCGCCGATGACCACAGCGGCAATCAAGATGCCAATATTCGAAAGTGCATCGCCAAAATTATGGACCAGCAGCGCGCGGATATTCAGGTCGCGCCGCCCTCGGACCAATCCCAAAGTAATGCCGCCGTTAACCGCGAGCGCCAGCACCGACAGCCCAATCATCCAGCGTTCCTGCACGAGGGCGGGGTGCAGAAAACGCTCAAAGGCTTCGACAAAAAGCGCCAGGGCCACGAGCAAAAGCAGGATGGCGTTGCTGAAAGCCGCGAGAACGCCGGCACGCCGATAGCCGAAGGTTTTCGAGGGGTCGGGAGGCCGCTGGGACCAGCGCGCCGCGAGCCAGGAAATGATAATGGCGGGCATGTCCGACAAATTGTGGACCGCATCGCTGGTAAGCGCGATCGAGTGGCCCAGATAGCCGCCCGCGAATTCGCAGACAACCAAGCCAAAGGTCGCCACCAGCGCCAGCGAAAGGACTCCGGTGGCGGGCAGGCCATGACAGTGGCTTTCGCCCGGCTGGTGTACGTGCATTTGTGAATTATTTTACTCGCGCACGCCCTTGGATTGCATCCGCGAAACTTTGTTTTATGTCGCGAAGCTGCGGTTTCTGTCGAGGTTAATGTGGCGCCGGCCTTCCGCGGACGATTCATCGTTACGGCATGAATTCTGGACAACAGCGGCGGGAATGCCATTTGACTTCATTGCAGGCGCTGCCTACTATTTATTCGGTTGTTTCCCACGCGAAGGATTCCCGGCCGCGGCGTCGGTAGGTGTGCCGAAGCAGCAAAGCGTATCCATTCCATTCGACACTATGCCAGACCATGCCGCAAAACTGAGCTTCTGGGGGGTGCGCGGCTCGACGCCGTCGATGGACCGGGCTACCTGGCGCTACGGCGGCAATACACCGTGTCTCGAGCTGGTGACTCCGGATGGCGGCCGGTTCATTCTCGACTGCGGCACGGGTTTTCGGATGCTCGGAAACAGCGGGGCCTATGCCGGGAAGGACGGCCAGGGAAGCGAACCGGAGATCGAAGCCGATATTTTTGTCACGCATTACCACTGGGACCATATCCAGGGAATCCCATTTTTTGCGCCGCTGTATTCCCCGCACAATAAGTTCCGTTTTTACAGCTTTCGCTCGGAGTTTGTGGGGGACGATAGTCTGAAGCGGGTGTTCGAGACGCAAATGGCGCGACCGTATTTTCCCGTGAATTTCGGCGATATGTCGGCTGGCCGGGAATTCACCCAAATAACCGGCGGCGACCAGTTTGCTTTGCGGGACACGCGCATCACGGTCCGAGCGCTCAATCATCCCCAGGGCTGCCTGGGCTTTCGTTTCGAGACGCCCGCCGGGGTGATCGTGTATGCCACCGATAACGAGCCGGGCGTTCGCGAATTCGACGCGGCGCTTGTGAAATTGGCGGAGGGCGCCGATATTTTCATCAATGACGCGCAATACACACCGGAGCAACTCGAGACGCGCAAAGGCTGGGGACACTCGAGCTGGCTCGCGGGCGTAGGCACGGCCAAGGCCGCGGGAGTACGTCACCTGGTGCTTTTTCATCACGATCCTGATTCCTCTGACAAGGATTTGGATAACATTCTGCGCGATGCGCGCCGCCAATTCGAAAATGTCTGGATGGCGGCGGAAGGCATGGTCATGACGCTTGGCGAGCGCGGCATGGAAATCGCCTTGAGGGCTGAGCAGTCCCGTCTGAGCGAAGAAGCAAATTCGCGCATTTGCGTCTCCGGGTGGACCCGGGAGGGCAGTCCGTTCGAGGAGCAGACGATAATCGGCGAAGTGAGATTGCAAGGCGCCACGCTAAATCTTAAGCACCGGCCGAAGCTGCAATCCACCCTGCGGGTGGTCATTGACAATCCCGCGGCACAGGGCCGGAAGCAGCAGGTTCTACAGGCTTGCGTGGTGCGCGTCGATCCCTATGGCGGCGACGAGCCGACGAAAGAGCCGGCGAGCGTCGACATTGAATTCATCGACTAGGGGGCGCACACTGTCCTCCACCATGGACCGAACCGGGCAAGCTCCCGCGAAACAATCTTCCGCCGCCTCACTGATGGCCACGTTGCTGCGCCAAGCTCCCCTGGTGCTCAAGAATTTTCGCCTGTATTTTACGAATTTGTACCGCCGCAAGGTGCGCCGAACCAATATTGTGGCCCCCTACGCCGCGATCTTTTACGCCACGCACAAATGCAATCTCGAGTGCAGCTATTGCACGCAGAAAGAGCCGGACGTCTTCAGCAAGGAGTTGAATACCGCCGAGACGCTCCGCTTGCTGCGGATTATGCGGCGCGAGACTGATTCCATCGTATTCACGGGCGGAGAACCGACCTTGCGGAACGATCTCGAAGATTTGCTCGAGGCCGCGCGACGCCGCATTGGATTCCGCTCGGTAATGCTGATCACTAACGGCACGATGCTCGACAGGCGGCCCCGCATCTTCGATCACATTACTGGCCTCGTGATCAGTCTCGACGCTCTTACGGTGGATCCCACCAACGCGCTTTCGAAGCCCGCGGCGCTTCCCAAGGTGCTCGAAAATATCGCGCTGGCGAAGTCCCGCATGCCCGATCCGCGCACCATCACCATCAGCACCGTCATCGAGGAATGGAATATTGACGAGATCGAGCGGATTCTCGACTGGACCGCGGAACAAGGCTTCGTTTTCGCCACGCAGTCCGCGCTGCGAGAGAAAATGCCGAATCTGCGGCTGGTGGCGAATCCCCGGTATCTCGAGCTGGTGCGCAAGATCATCGAACGCAGCCGGCAGAAGTCGCAGCCGATCAACGGGACGCCGCGTTCGATCGAAACACTGCTGCGCTTCGGCGATTTTCAGTGCTTCCCGACGATGTTTCCCCGCGTCTACCCGAATGGCGACGTGTTTTATCCCTGCGAGCCCCTCAAAAAGATCGGGGGCAATTTGTTGCGCGAAGGGTCATTTGCCAAGGTATTTGCGCGCGGGCGCAAGCTGCATGGCGAGATTCCGGCCTGCCGCGGCGTGTGCTACCTCTTTGGCAACGTGGTTTCACACTACTACGTGAACGATTTCTGGCGCCTGGCCGGGGAATACATTCGCTAGGCGCTTGCCTGTACGCGCGGCGTCATCGTCGCCTCCAGGCTGCATGCTGCCAAATCCAGACCGGATGGAATATTCCAGAGCGAAATTACAGCCTACGGCAAAACTAAAATTTACGGCCTACGGCAAGACGGGGAGTTCACGCCGAAGCTGGCTGCCTATGGTCGATTCCGCGACGCGCGCCAAGTGCTCTGCGAAAGGCCCTGCGTATAAGAAATCAGCCGCCGAACCCGCCCAGGTGACGCGAAGTCTCCATTTATCATTTTGCGGGAGTGAACCTGGATGGGCCGGCTCGGCGCGAGCCGCAATTATTTGCGCGATAGGTATTTCAATCATGGTCGTGAGCGCGACGTCCAGGACCCAAAGCCACTCGGAACCCACAAAGAGGCGCGCCTCCACCAGCCGGCCATCGAATTGTTGATAACGGCCGCCATCGACGACGACCAGCGCACCCAGCGCGCGGGCCCGCGCGTCGATCAGATCAGGCGATCGAGATGATCCTGAGGATTTTTCTGGCGAGATGAGCAGAGCGAGTGTGCCGAGCAGGGCGCCGGCAACGATGGCGATCATCTTCAGAAAATGGCCCGGAACCAAAAAGGCCGTAAGAATCAAGCCCACCCCGCACAACAGGGCCGTCCTTCGTGCGGCGTTCCAGACGCGCGCCTGACGCCGCAGCGCCAGTATTTTCGGGATCAGCAACACCATGGAGAACAGGGCCCAGAGCGCCCCGCGGCGTAACCTTCGCGCCAATCCGATCCGTTTTTCCGCTTCCTGCATCATCCGTATCCGCCGTTCATCTCGATCGAGGCTCGCCTCACGCCGCGCCATTCTATTTCGCGCGCCGGCAGCGCGGCGGTCACGCCAACAGACGTCGATAACACTTTTCAATAAAACTTTTTGATAATCTTTTTAATGGGCCGGATTCTCCACGCTACCTCTAGTACGCTACAATGCATCAGACGGAGATCATGGCGGAAGCAGTTTCATCCACGCAAGGCCGCGACACCAAGGACCCCAAGCACAAACACCAGCCGCCGCGTGGCTTGCGCGCAACGCTGCGCGCTTTGCGCCATCGAAACTTCCAGCTCTTCTTCAGCGGCCAACTTATCTCGCTCATAGGCACCTGGATGCAGAATATCGCCCAGGACTGGCTGGTCTACCGTCTGACCGGATCGTCGCTGCTGCTCGGTGTGGTGGGATTCGCGGGCCAAATTCCCGTGTTCCTGCTGGCACCGGTGGCCGGGATCGTGGCTGACCGCTTCAACCGCCACCGGACGGTCATCGCAACGCAGTCGACATCCATGGTCCTGGCACTACTCTTGGCGGGCCTCACGCTAACGCACGTGGTACGCGTCTGGGAAATCATGGTATTGGCCTCCCTGCTGGGCGTGGCGACGGCGTTTGACATCCCCGCACGCCAAACCTTCTTGATCGACATGGTGGGCCGCGAGGATCTATTTAACGCCATTGCGCTTAATTCCGCGATGTTCAACAGCGCGCGCATTATCGGGCCGGCCATAGCGGGCGTTCTGGTGGCCTCGATTGGCGAAGGCTGGTGTTTCTTTTCGAATGGTGTCAGCTACATTGCCGTGATCACGGGCTTGCTGTTGATGCGTTTGCCGAAGGCCGCGGCGCTCGAGCACACCGGTTCGCCAATCGAGAATATGATCGAGGGATTCCGGTTTGCGCGCCATACCACTCCGGTTCGCGCTCTGTTGATGTTGATCGGCTTGGTCAGCCTGGCGGTGACTCCCTACTCCGTGCTGATGCCTATCTTTGCCGGGCGCATCCTGCATGGCGACGCGCGCCAACTCGGTATGCTTATGGGCGCGACGGGGATAGGTGCCGTCATGGGCAGCTTGTCCCTGGCGTCGCGGAGAGGGGTGCAGGGCCTGGGACGCTGGGTGTGGGGAGCAGCGGCGGGATTGGGCTTGAGCCTCATCTTGTTCTCATTTTCGCGACATTTATGGCTCTCCATTGCCGCGCTGGTCCCGGTGGGTTTTTGTCTGATGATTCAAATGGGCTCGACGAACACTCTGCTGCAGGTGATGGTGCCCAACCGGCTTCGCGGGCGCGTCATGGCGCTCTACTCGATGATGTTCGTGGGCATGGCGCCCATCGGGGCACTGCTGGCGGGCGTGATGGCCGCGCGAATCGGCGCCCCGCACACGGTGGCCATCGGCGGCTTCGCGTGCCTGATTGGCGCCATTATTTTCGCGCGCCGCCTGCCCTCGTTTCGAGGAGAGGCGCGGGACCTGATCCGCGAGCAAGAGATGATCGCGGGTGACCCGACCACCTCAGTGCCCGTTTCCCGCGCGTGAATTTGCCCGCAAGAAAACCTGCGAAATTCTCCACTCGGATTTGGCAATCCAATCTGCGTTTCGGGGGCGACATTGTTCACGTGCGGCACTGGTGATAGACTTCCGAAATGTCCCCTAAGAAATCTGTTGTTCGGAAATCCGTCAAAGCTTCCGCCGCCAAAAAAAAGGCTAAGCCCGCGCGCAAGCGATCGAGCCCGGTGAAGAAATCGCGGCCGGCTGCGTCTGCAAAACACGCGGCATCTGCAAAACCCGCGGCGCCTGCAAAACCCGCTCGGCGCGCCGCCTCGGGAAAAAAGGCTNNACTTCGAAGGGCGCACGCACCGACAAGACTCCCGGCAATAATGCACGGCTGGTGGAATCCGCCGAGAGAAAAGGCCTGGGGGCCGCAGCGGCCGGGCAATCAGGCGATGTCGAAGGTCTCTCATCGATTGCGGACGCTGATTCCGAGAGTGTCGCGGAACTGGTCGAAGAAGGCCAGGCCTATGAAGCCGAAGTAGTGAGCGGCGTGGAACGTGCTTCCGATGCCGAAGAGCAGGAAGTCACCACTGAGGAAGTTTCTGAAGACGACATTCCTCCTGAATACGGAGGCAGCGAATAGTTTTGCGCCGTCAGGGTAGCGATGGAGATATGCTGCCCGCACGTACCTGCGACGCGGGCGGCTGTTGCACCGTTTCCATTCCCATCCTGTCGGGGGTTTGTCTCCCCAAACTCTCTTCCATTGTTTGTCTATAAAATTTCCTTGCCTTATTTTCAGACCACTCCCAACCTGCGTTCGGCAGCCGCCTTTTTGAATTATCTATTCGCAACCGGCTCGCTGCCCGGGGAGCCGGCTTTCATCGACGACGGCCGCGAGGTTCAGCGATGTCTGTGATCGACGTGCTCTGTGGCCGGCCGCTGCCCTCGAAGGACGAGCAAGGAGAGAGGCTCGGCCCTTTGGCGGGAATCCCCGTTTTCGGCTTGGACGCGCTCAGTTCCGCGGCGTACGGGCCGGAAGCTGCGCTGGCCTTGTTGATTTCGCTCGGCGCGATGGGCGTGGCTTACATTGTTCCCATCACGGTCAGCATCATCGTTCTTCTGCTGATCGTCTATTTTTCCTATCGCCAAACCATCGCGGCCTATCCGCAGGGTGGCGGCTCCTACACCGTTGCCGGTAAGAACCTCGGCCCTTTTGCCGGCTTGCTGGCTGCGGCAGCTTTGATGATCGACTACGTCCTGACGGCCGCTGTGGGCATATCCGCCGGCGTCGGAGCATTAGTCTCCGCGATCCCATCTCTGGAAGCGCATACATTGGTGCTGTGCCTGGGAATTTTGGTTCTGATCATCCTGGTCAACCTTCGCGGCGCGCGTGAGACGGGCGTAGCCTTCATGATTCCGACGTATTTATTTCTGGGCACGCTGCTGACCACGATAATTCTGGGCGTGGTGAAATCCGTAGCGGCCTCCGGCCACCCCGTGCCTATCGTGCCGCCGGCTCCACTGCATCCCGTGACGGCCATGGTGGGTGCCTGGCTTATTCTCAAAGCGTTCGCCAGCGGTTGCACGGCCATGACCGGCGTGGAAGCCGTCAGCAACGGTGTAACGGCTTTTCGTGAACCGGTCGTTAAATCCGCGCAGCGCACCTTGACCGTGGTGATTGGGTTTCTGATGGTATTGCTCGCCGGGATCGCGTATTTATGCCGCGCCTACCAGATCGGCGCCACCGAACCTGGCCCCGGATATCAAAGTGTGCTTTCGCAGCTGATCGCGGCGGTAGTGGGCAGAAACGTATTTTACTACCTCACCATCGCGGCCATCCTGCTGGTGCTCTCGCTTTCCGCCAATACCGCTTTTGCGGATTTTCCCCGCCTCTGCCGGCTGATTGCCGAGGATGGTTACCTGCCGAATCCTCTGGCGGTGCGCGGTCGCCGCCTGGTTTATACCGCGGGAATCGCCGTCCTGGGCGTTCTTTCGGGAGCGCTGCTGATCCTGTTTCAGGGAGTCACCGATCGCCTGATCCCGCTATATGCCGTGGGCGCGTTTCTGGCGTTCACGTTATCGCAGGCCGGCATGGTGGCGCACTGGAAGCGTACGGGGGGGCCAGGGTCGCGGATTGCGATGCTGGTGAACGGGCTTGGCGCGATTGCTACCACCGCCACCGTGATCATCGTGACCGTCACCAAATTCCGCAGCGGCGCCTGGATCACCACGCTGCTCATTCCTGCAATTCTTTTGCTGATGTATTCGATCCGCCGTCACTACGATCAGATTTCGGAGCAAATCGCGGATGCGCCGCCCATCGATGCCGGCGAAATCGGTAAGCCCATCGTGGTCATGCCCATGTTTTATTGGAACAAAGTCGCGCGCATGGGTGTAGAGGTGGCTCTGGCTTTGTCTCCTGAAGTGTACCTGCTGCATGTGGAAACCCACGACGAACGGCTGGAATTTACCGACCGCTGGACCGAACTCATCGCGGAGCCGGCACGTCGGGCAGGACTGCCGACGCCGAAACTCATTGTGATTCAGTCCCCTTATCGGTTTGTGATCAACCCGATCGTCGAGCACATTCTCAATCTTCAGAAAACGATGCCGCAGCGCCAGATTGCCGTGATCATTCCGGAACTGGTGGAGAAGCACTGGTATCACTATTTTTTGCATAACCAGCGGGCCAAATGGCTGAAGGCGGCCCTGCTGATCAAGGGCAACAGTAAGATTATCGTTATCAGTGTCCCCTGGTACCTGCGCTCCTAAGACGTCAGCGACCCGCCTCAAGGACGCGTCCCACAGCTATTACGGCAGCCTTCCAAGCCCGGTAAATACAGTACTTTCCGCAAAGGCGAAAGAGCTAAAGCCGGTTAAATTCGGCTCCGGCACGCGTCAATTATTGGTAAGATGAGACTAACCCTTAACATGTCAGAAACACTCCAGCGAGACCCGGAACCTTTGACCACGGCCAATCGCCGCTTGCACGTGCGCCTGCCGTTCCTGTCTATAGCATACGTCGAGCTCGGTGAAGGCAATGGGGGCGTCATCGCCAATATCAGCGAAGGTGGGCTGGCGGTGCAGGCCGCCATGGCTCTGGTAGAAGATTCGTTGCCATGCATCCGTTTCCAGTTGGGGCCTGCGAAGTATCGGGTCCAGACTCGTGCGCGGGTTACCTGGAAAAGTGATTCCAAGAAGTCCGCGGGTTTGCAGTTTCAGGATCTGCCCGAAGAAGCTCGCGCAAAAATCAGTGAATATATCTCTCTCGCGGCTGGCGTCTCGGACGAATACTTCCCTCCGAAGGAAGCTTCGAGAAAGAAGACACCACCGCAGGATCCAGAAACCTCCAAACCCCAAATTGTAGCGCCGGTGCAACCTGCGCCGCAGCCCGCTTTGCCGCCTTCCAGTGCGTTGCCGTCTGCCGGGGGCGAAATGCCGATGGCCGCGGCTACGCCTCCGTCCGCGACCATGGCCCCTTCCACGGCTAAAACATCGCCGGACGCCTGGGCCCCCGCGCGGGTTCCGCAAGCTCCCGGCACCGATGCAAGCCCCGCGTCCGCGTCCGCGTCGGCGCCGGCAAGATCGGCGCGCACGCGGCTGAAGCGCTACCTCGTGAATGAGCGCGCGCGGATCCTGCTCCATGATTTCACGCTCCAGGAAACGGAGAAACTCTGCGCCCAGCTTACGGAGCAAAACTTTCCCTCCGCTACCGTAGTTTCGGATGAGGAATGTTTGCGCCGCATGCATCGCTACGAGCAATTGTGCGAGGTGTTGATCGCCATCATTTCCACCGGTTGTTTCTGGGGAGAAAAGCACCAGGAAGCGATCTGGGCCAAGTTGCTCGAGCGCGTCGCGAATGCCGCTTCGCCGGCAAAGAACGAGTCCGAATGGCGCGATCTCAGCTCCTACCCCGCGCTCCTTTTGCTTTACGCCGGCGGAGTGGCGGCAGTTGCCAAGGACAAATACTCGACGCTGGCTACGTTACTCTCGGCTCCGCAGTTCAGGGACGCGCGTCCCGAGGCGCACGTCGTGCAACGCCTCAACCCGCTGGCCGTGCTGGGAACTGAAAAAATCGCCAGGCTGTTGTACGAGCAGATGGCGAACGGCAACGGCTACGACGGCCTTTGTAAGGCCTCCCCCGGGAACGCTTACCTTCACGCGCTCCTGCGCGATCCGCTGCGCGAATTTCTCCCGTTCGACTCGGATTACGACGAAGCTTTTGACCGGTTCGAATATTCCCTCGCGCTGATCTGGACCGACGAAAATCCTAAAAGCGCAAATCTCGACTGGTTCCCGCTGGTGCCACTGGGCCGGTTCGCGTGCCTGCAAGCGTCTTCCGCGGAAGGGGAGCCGGGCTTTATCGAGCGCGTCGGGGCCGAGATTTTAGGACAGGGAAAAAATTCAGGGCTTCTGCATGCCGGCCTTTTTGGCGGTTCGCTGCACCGGCTGACCACCGCGAAAAAGCTGATCGAGGTTTCCGTCGCCTACTCGCGGTACGCAGGGGATTCGCGAACCGATGGGCCGGGCTCGGCCCCCTGAACCGGGCCGTGCGTTTGGGTGCGCCAGCCCGGCATCGCCTTTTCAATTCCGCGACGTGCTCTAATCTTGCGGCATTCTTAATTCCCGCGACGTTATTGTTGCACCAGGAAATGGAACCGCTGGTCGAAGGGAGCCCCCAGCAGCGGCTGCATCTTGGCGCGAAAATCGAGCGTGTGCGGCGCTGATTCGTGTTTGTTGAAAGATGCTTCATCCTTCCAGACTTCGATGATGACCATGTGATTCGCATGGCCGCCGACCTGAGCGATCACTTCGACGCGCTGGATTCCGGGATCCCTGCGTGTATCGGCCGCGTACTGTTTGATGGTCGTCGTGCCCGCGACCGTATTCTGGGGAAAAACATCGGCGAAGGTAACGACGTAAAGGGGCGCCACCACTTTGGGAGCCTGTAACGGATCGGGCTGTCCCTGAGCGAAAATCCTTCCGCCGAAGGTTCCCAGAGTCAGCGCCAGAGCCGCGAAAGCCAGGGCCGGCAACGTAAAGCGCATGCGGTGCATTCGATTCCTCCTTGGATCTGCCAGTATACGCAAACCGACGAGCGCTGGATTCTACCGCGAATTGTACTTCTGTAATTCCCCTCCCCATTCTGCACCCTGGTGGCCGGGTGGGGACCGGCTTTGTTCCAAAATAGCACGTGGCTGCAGCGGACTGGAGTTAAGATTGGGACTTGACTAAATGAAACAGATGTTTAAAACTATTGTTTCATCATGATAGACAGACGCGCGAACCCCAGCTCTGCGGTGGCCAGCCGCACCGTGCCCCGAACAGCGACCCGCACTGTGAAGCGTGCCGGGACCCGAACCGTGACCTCGACCAAGTCCCGCGGGGCCGCGCGGCGCATCACCCCCGATCCCACGCGCAGCAAGCTGTTACACGCCGCCAGCGACGTGTTTGCCGAAGTGGGCTTTCACGCCGCGACGGTTCGCGAAATTTCGCGCCGGGCCGGGGCCAATGTCGCCGCGGTGAACTATCACTTCGGAGACAAGCTCGAGTTATATACCGCAGTGCTGCGGGAGACGATGCAGGGGCCTTCGCTCGAAGCGGTACGCATCGCGCTCGACAGACAAGCGCCGCCCGAGGAAACCATTGCCGAAGTTATAAAGGCGATGCTGGCGCGGATGTGCTCTGGCGATAATCGCGACCGCCGGTGGCGTTTGATGATGCATGAAATATCGCAGCCTACGCCCGCCATGTCTCGCTTCATTGACGAAACCAGCCGCCCGCTGTTTGACCGGCTTTGTGAATTGGTGGGGTCTATGATTGGCCTGCCGCGCGATCACGAAAAGACGCGCCTGTGCACCAACAGCATCGTCGGCCAGGTGGTTCTGTACGCACACTGGCGCCCGGTGCTGGCGAAAATTTGGCCGGAATTGAAGATGACCCCGGCGCAGGTGGCGCGCATCGCGCAGCACATTACCGAATTTTCGCTCGCCTATCTTCGCCACATCGGCGACGGCACGGGAAAGCCCGGCGCATGGAACGGCGGCGCGGCGTTGCCAGCGGCAAGGAGACGCAAATGACAGAGCAGCAGATAGCCGACACTATTTCGCAGCCCCGCGATATTGCGAGGCCGGCCGGCGCGCCCAGAGAGGTGACGCCGGCTCCGGCTGCGCCGAGGCCGCGTCGCATGCTGGTGCTGCTCGCGGTGCTCGGGATTCTGGTAATCGCCTTTTTCATCTGGCGCGGCTTCTTCGCTTCACCCGGCGTGCCTCCGAATATTGTGGCGTTGAGCGGCCGCATTGAAGGCGACGATTCGGCGGTGGCGCCCAAGACCGCCGGCCGCATTCTCGAGGTGCGCCAGCGCGAGGGCGATACCGTCAAAGCGGGTGATGTCATCGCCGTTTTGGATGATGAGCAGATTCGAGCCCGGGAATCCGCCGCCCGCGCCGCGCTGTCCTCGGCCCAGGCCAACGCCAAAACGGCGCAGGCGCAGATCGCCGTGTTGCAGCAGCAATTGCAGCAAAACGAATTGCTGACCGCGCAGGCCAAGCTTGACGCGCAGGGCCGGGTGCGCCAGGCAGAAGCTGATCTCGCCGCGGCGCAGGCCGATCTGGCGCAGCAGCAGGCGGCTTACGATCTCGCGCTCTTCGATAAGGATGCCTACACGCGGCTGGCGCAATCGGGAGCCGTTTCCGAGCGGCAGGGAAAGCAAGCCGTCGCTACGGCCGATCAAAGCGCCGCCGCGGTGGCTGCCGCGAAACGCCGCGTGGATGCGGCGCAGGGCGCGCTGCTCACCGCGCAGGCCAATCTTTCGAACGAAGGAATTCGCCAGTCGCAGGTAGTCGGCGTGCAGAAGCAGATTGCCGAAGAGCAGGCGCAAATCGCCGGTCTCGGTGACATCACCCGGCAGGCCGAGGCGCAGCTGACGGAAGCGGAAGCCAATCGCCAGGACCTGACGGTGCGCGCCCCTTTCAACGGCACCGTCATGACGCGTACGGCCGAGCCGGGAGAAGTGGTGCAAGCGGGAACCGCGATCATCACACTGCTCGATCTCAGCAAAGTATATTTGCGCGGATTTGTTCCCGAAGGCGAAATTGGCAAAGTGGCCGTGGGCCAGTCCGCACACGTTTTTCTCGATTCCAATCCCAAGCAGCCCTTGAATGCCTCTGTTTCGCGTATCGATCCGGAAGCCACTTTCACTCCCGAAAATACTTATTTCCAGAATGACCGCGTCAAGCAGGTAGTCGGTGTGAAGCTGCAGATGAAGGAAGGCATTGGCCTCGCCAAGCCCGGCATGCCGGCCGATGGAGAAATCCTGGTGCAGGGCAATACCTGGCCGAAGCGTTGAGCCGTGCGCGCCGCCCGCAGCGCACGCGCATCCGGCAACATCCAGCGCTTCGTAAATTCGTAAATTGCCGGCGGAAAAATAGCGATGGCAACAACGAGCTTTGAAATCGGATCGTCAGGCGGCCGACTCGCGGGGAC
The DNA here is from genome assembly GCA_003140295.1 of Acidobacteriota bacterium. Lineage (GTDB taxonomy): Bacteria > Acidobacteriota > Terriglobia > Acidiferrales > UBA7541 > Palsa-189. The sequence continues at coordinate 20,674 of PLJR01000059.1, read as the reverse complement.
GCCCGAACCCGCCATTCGGGTCGAAAATCTCACAAAACGCTACGGCGCTATCGAGGCCGTTCGCGGTATCACTCTTGACGTACGTCAGGGTGAAATCTTCGGCCTGATCGGTCCCGACGGCGCCGGAAAAACCTCGACGTTCCAAATCCTCGCCGGGGTTATGGAACCCACCAGCGGCACGGTAACTGTCTTCGATCGCCCGGCGCGCGAAACTCGTTCGCAGACCGGATACCTGACACAAGCGTTCAGCTTATATCCCGACCTCACTGTCGCCGAGAACATCCGCTACATCGGTGATCTCCGCCGCGTTCCCCTAGCTCAGATCGAGGAGCGCGGCCAGCGCTACCTGCAAATGTTCAATATGGACCGCTTCTCCCAGCGCCTTGCGGGCCGGCTGAGCGGCGGTATGAAGCAAAAATTGTCGCTGGTCTGTGCCCTGGTTCCCGAGCCTCGAGTGCTGCTGCTCGATGAGCCCACCACCGGCGTTGATCCCGTATCCCGGCGCGAATTTTGGGATGTGCTCGCGCATCTGGCGGCGAATGGACTGACGATCCTGGTCGCGACTCCATATTTGGACGAAGCCGAGCGCTGCAACCGCGTGGCCTTCATGCATCTCGGCGAAATTCAGCAACTCGGCACGCCGGCGGAGCTGCGTTCGCGCCTGCACGCGAAACGCCTGGAGTTGCGCACCGCCAACCTGGGCGAGGCCGAACGCGTGCTTGCGCCGCTCACTGGCGAGCAAAGCGCAATCATTGACGTGCAGCGATTTGGAGATCGCTTGGATCTCCTGGCGCACGATCCGGCGCAAGCGCAACGCGTTCTCGATGAGCGCCTGGGCGCGGCCGGCATCGCCATTGAGGACCTGCGCATCGACAACCCCACGCTTGAAAATATCTTCGTGGCCACGCTGCGCAGCCTGGGACACGAAATGCACGAAACCGCGTTCCCCGGCCGGCACGATCGCCGCGACCTGCGCGGGCAGGTGGCTATCGGCGCCCGCGATCTAACCATGCAATTCGGATCGTTCACCGCGGTCAGAAATCTCAATGTGGAAGTGAAGTACGGCGAAATTTACGGCCTGCTGGGCGCCAACGGCGCCGGCAAAACCACTACCATCAAAATGTTGTGCGGCCTGCTCGATCCCACACACGGCGAAATCCAGCTTGCCGGAGGCCGCGGCAGCGCGCTGGCACGCTCGCAAGGCGTGCGCCAGCGCGTGGGCTATATGTCGCAAAAATTTTCGCTCTACGACGATTTGACCATACAGGAGAATCTCGAATTTTTTGCCGGCGTGTACGGCGTGCCCGAAAGCGAGCGCGAGGAAAAGCGCCAATGGGTGCTCTCTTTTTCCGGCCTCGAGGGCAAGCAGGATCAAATCACCGGCAGCCTGCCTGGCGGCTGGAAGCAGCGCGTGGCCTTTGGCGCCGCCATCATGCACGAGCCGAGCGTTCTGTTTCTCGACGAGCCCACTTCCGGCGTCGATCCGCTGGCGCGCCGCGCGTTCTGGACCATGATCAACCGCCTCGCCGATGCCGGCGCTGCCGTCCTGGTAACCACTCACTATCTCGAGGAAGCAGAGCAATGCAATCGCCTCGGCCTGATGGTCGCCGGCGAATTTGTGGCGGAGGGCAGCCCCAGCGGCATCAAGAGCCGCCAGACCGGCCACCTGCTTGAGTTCCTCGTGGACCAGCCGCAGCGCGCCGCCGACCTGTTAAAAAACGACGCCGAGCGTTGGCGCGTGGCGCTATTCGGCGAACGCCTGCACGTCATTACCGATGACGACGTGGAGAAGGCCCAGCAGGAGACCACCGAAAAATTGCGGGCCCAGGGCATTCGTGTGTTGGACGTGCACGAGGGCCGCTTCACTCTCGAGGATGTATTCATCAGCGTCGTCGAAAAGGCGCGCCAGCAAGGCCTGGTCCCAGCCGACGAATAGAGGAGCGCCATGCGCCGTATCTTCGCCCAAACTCGCAAAGAATTGACCCAGATCGTCCGCGACTATCGCACGCTCGCTCTCGCTCTGGCGCTTCCACTCGTTCTATTGCTGCTCCTGGGGTCGGCTATCTCGCTGACCGTCGATAATCTGCCGATCGTGGTGCAGGACCTCGATCACACCCCGGCGTCCCAGCAATACATCGACGCGTTTCGCGCTTCAGTCACCTTTCACGTGGTCGCGTGGCCTGACGACCGGCAGCCCGAGGAAGCGCTTACAGCTAATAAAGCTCGCGCGGCCCTGATCATCCCTGGAAATTTTGGACGCGATATGGCGCGCGGCGTGGCGTCCCCGGTGCAGCTCCTAGTCGACGGTTCAGACTCGAACACTGCTCGCCTGATTTCCGGTGATGCCAGCCAGATCACGCAGGCGTTCAACAGGAGCATGGCGGGCGGCGCACGCGCGCAGCCGGTGGTCGCGGCCATGCGGCTGTGGTACAACCCCGGTCGCTCGTCCAAGAAGTTTTACGGCCCGGGAATATTCGTCCTCGGGATCTCCATGTTTCCGCCTCTTTTGGCCTCGCTCGCCATGGCCAAGGAGGGAGAGCAAAAAACCATCTTGCAGGTCTACGTATCCAGCATTTCGGCCCACGAGTTCCTGCTGGGAAAAATTTTTGCGTTCATGATCGTCGCGCTTGGTGAAGCCTCGCTGATGCTAATTTTGCTGTTTACTTATTTCGGCTTGAACCTCGCCGGCGATCCCACGCCCTTTCTGGTGGCTACCGTGTTGTACGCGTTTTGCGTGGCCTCGTTTGGAATCATGGTGGGCGCGGCCATTCCCAGCCAGGCTGCGGCCATGCAGGCGGTGGCTCTCGGCGGCTTCCTGTTGGTGTTTCTGCTTTCCGGCTTGATCTACCCGATCTCGAACATTCCCGCCGGCCTTCGCTGGCTGTCGAATCTGATCTGGGGCCGTTATTATATCGAAATCGTGCGCGACGCGCTTTTGCAGGGCGGCGGCTGGCCCGCCACTTGATACAAAGTCCTCGAAATCGCGGCCACCGGCAGCATCTTCTATACCCTGGCATGGCGCACCATGCGACGCATGCAGGTGAGGGCCTAACCATGCGCGCCATCAACGAACTATTCCGAAGATTGTTTAACTATCGCGTCCGTGCGCTGATCCAAAAGGAATTCCGGCAGATTCGCCGCGACCGCCGCCTGGCCATCTCCCTGATCCTGCCCCCGACCTTGCAGCTGCTCCTATTCGGTTTCGCGCTCAGCGCCACGGTATCGAATATCCGCCTGGGGGTGGTCGACGATAGCAGGACCCCGGAAAGCCGCGAGCTGATCGCCACGCTCACCGAGAGCAAAAGTTTTCGCTCTGCCGGCTATTATGCCTCGGTCGATCAACTGGGCGACGCCCTCAGCCGCGACAAGCTCGACGCCGGAATCGTGATCCCTTACGACTACGTCCGCAGCCTCCAGCGCGGCCAAACCATTACCGTGCAGTTTCTGTTGAACGCGATGAACGCCAACACCGCCGCCATCGCCCAAGGCTACGCGGAGGGCGTCTTGCAAACCTACAATCGCGGCCTCGCGGGCGCGGGCATTCACGCCAACTTCACTCCGGTCGTCGCCTCGGACGTCAGCCGCCGCGGCCAAGTGCTGCTCCATCCCGATTATCTTTACAATCCCGGCCTGGTGGCGTCGTGGTTCATCGTTACCGGCGTTTTTGGATTGCTGCTGATCCTCAACGGCTCCATCGTCGCGTCCGCGGCCATGGTCAAGGAGCGCGAGCGCGGCACCATCGAGCAGTTACTGATGTCTCCCGCAGGCACCTACGAAATCATCATCGCCAAAATTGCGCCGCTCTTTGCGCTCTTGTGCCTCATGGTGTTCTTCGCCATCGGCATGATGCAGTTGGTTTTTCACGTGCCGTTTCACGGAGCTTTGCCCTTGGTGCTTTCCGGCGCGGCCCTGTGCATCCTGTGCGGCATTAGCATCGGCACCGTGATTGCCACCTTCAGCAAGTCCGCGGAGCAGGCGCAGCTCACCAGCTTTTTCGTCAATCCGCCGCTCTCGACGCTGTCCGGCGCGTTTTATCCCATTGAAGGCATGCCGCACGTGTTGCAGCGCCTCACGGTTTTAAATCCGGTCTACCACTTTGTGGTTATTTCTCGCGCCACGTTGCTCAAGGGCAGCGGATTTGCCGCGCTGTGGCCCAATTTTCTGGCGCTCTTGCTGTTCACCGTCGTCCTGGTGTCACTCAGTGTCTGGCGATTCCGAAAGCAGCTCAGTTGAACCCGCCGCCCCGTAGGAGATCAGCGATAAAACATCAGCGGCAAAAAGATCACCCAGAAAGAGCCGTACAAAAAAGGCGGAACGTACATGGTGCAGCGTAAATGAAAAGCCCGGTTCATATTCGCAGTTCGGCAGCGGCATCGCTCCTGGCCGCCGTCGTCATTTTTTCCGCGGTCTCGGCCGGCGCTCAATTGGGCCCTCCCGCATCATCGTCGCAAGGCTCGCAGGCCGTTCAGCTTCCGCTCTCCGGCCGCGCTGGGCAGAATGGCTCGGTTAATACCACGCAGACGCCCGTCCCCGGCGCCACCACCAGCGTTAACACACTCAACTCCACGGTGCAGGTGCAGGGCCCGTACGCCAGCAGCGCCGACAGCACCGGAAAAATCCCTTTTTCGGGCAAGCTCAGCCTTCGGGAAGCCATAGATCGCGGGCTGGCCTACAACCTGGGTGCCGTGGATTTGGCCCAATCGGTGCGCCAAGCACAGGGCGCCAGCCGCGTAGCCCGCAGCGCTTTGCTTCCCAACCTGAACGGCAGCGTTTCTGAAACTTACGAAACCGAAAATCTGAAAGCCCTTGGCTTTCGTTTCAATTTCCCGATTGCGGGATTCATTTTTCCCACCCTGATCGGACCGTTCAATTACCTGGACGCGCGCGCGAGCCTCTCGCAGAATATTGTCGACCTCACGGCGCTCAATAATTACCGCTCCGCCGCCGCCGTGTCGCGATCGAACCAGCTTTCCTCGCTGGACGCGAAAGATCTGGTGGTCCTGGCGGTGGGCGGCACCTACCTCCAAGTGCTCGCCGCCAAGGCGCGCGTCGATTCCGCGCGCGCGCAACTCGATACCGCGAACGCGCTTTACCAGCAGACCCTGCAGCAGCGCAGCGTGGGCCTGGTCGCGCAAATCGACGCCAACCACAGCCAGATCCAGGCGCTCACCGAGCAGCAGCGCCTGCTCTCCCTGCAAAACGATCTGGCGAAGCAAAAAATTAATCTCGCTCGCCTTACCGGCCTGCCGCCCACCGATCAGTACGACCTCACCGACGACATCCCCTACCAGCCCGCCCCGGCCATCGAGTTTGCCGACGCCCTAAAACAGGCGTTCGATCACCGCGCGGATTTGAAGGCCGCGGAATCCCAGGTGCGTGCAGCGGAACTTTCACGCTCCGCCGCCCGCGCCGAGCGCCTGCCATCCTTTTCAGTAAATGCCAACTACGGCGCCATCGGCACCAACCCCGCGCAGGCCAAAGGCACCTACACCGTCGCCGGCACTGTTCGCGTTCCCATCTGGCAAGGCGGCCGCGCCGGAGGCGATGTCGAGCAGGAGGACGCTGCGCTCGCGCAACGCCGCGCCGAAATCGAAGACCTGAAAAGCTCCATCGAAAGCCAAGTGCGCAACGCCCTGCTCGATTTGCAGACGGCCTCGAGTCAGGTGGAGCTCGCGCAAAAAAATCTCGATGTCACCAGGGAAACGCTGGATTTGACGCGGCAGCGATTTGACGCAGGCGTGACCGATTCGGTGGAAGTAGTGCAAGCCGCGCAAACCGTCGCCAGCGCGCAACTCGATTACATCAACAGCCTCTTTGCCCACAACATCGCCAAGCTCAGCCTCGCTCGCGCCGTGGGCGGCGCCGCGCAAAGCCTGCCCCAGTTTTTGAAGCTGCCTTAATGTTTTGCGTCCTGCGCGGAGTCGGATTTGCGGTTGGGCGTCAGGCGGGCGCCGCCACACGTCGTGCTTACGTGTGGGGTTTTTGATCTACCGCGCGGAGCCGGAACGTATTTCACGAATCGCGAAGCGCGGGCTTTTCTGTTGCGCCGCCACGGCACTTGTTTACGGCACGACGCGCCCCCTCAAAATCCGTAAAGCTTCGCCGGGTTATCCACCAATATCGTCTTGCGGGTACCCGCTTCCGGCGCCCACGCCGGAAGCAAATTGAACACCCGGCCATCATCAATTTGAAAAAGCGGCGTGATCTCGTCGAATTTTCGGCCCGGAATCTGCGCGGGGTGCGGCCAGTCGGTAGCCCAGAGCATGCGCTGTGCATTCGCGGCGATCAGCGCCTTCGCCAACGGAGCGACGTCCGGGTAATCCGGCGCTAGCGTCGAACTGCGATAGGGCGCTGAGATTTTGACGTACGCTTTGCCCGCTTTTACTAGCTTCAGCAGCGTATCGAATCCAGGCTGGTCAACGCCGAGTGCTGCCTGGGCGCCGCCGAAGTGATCGAACACAATCGGCACCGGCGCTGCCATCACCTCGTCGGCCATCCCGGCAATCACCGAAAGCCGCGTATAAACTTGCACGTGCCATCCTCGCGGTTTGACGCGCGCGATCGCCGCCTGCAAGCGCTGCCGCCCCAGCGCGGGATCGGTCTGCCCCGCGGTTTCAAGATTGATGCGTATGCCCCGGATTCCCGCGCGATGCATATCGTCCAGGGCCGCTTCCGGCGTGTGATCGTCGATCACCGCTACGCCTCTGCTGCTCGCCCCCAGTTGCTTCATGGCGTCGACTGTGCACGAATTATCCGTGCCATACACCGTAGGCTGCACCAGCACGACGCGGCTCGTGTGCAGCGCTCCGTGCACGGCGCGCTGTTCCGCCACCGAAGCCGGCTCCGGCGTGTAGGGCCGCACGGCAGCAAATGGAAAGCGCTGCGCATCCCCGAATACGTGCGTATGGCAATCGCAAGCGCCCGCCGGCACATCGAAATTCACGGGCGTCGACGGCTGCGCAGCCGTCGCCCACAAATCGCCTTCGCCTCGAATCGCTGAAGCTGCTGCCGCGGCCGCCGCTCCGATAAGCACTTTGCGTCGTGATAGCAAACGATCCTCCTGCGCGGTCATTCGACCTGCAGCCGCAGCCTGCCAACCATGAGCCTAACAACGTTGTCTGATCGTGGTCCGGCGCATGCCGAATGAGTCGTTTCGCCCGCCAGGCAAGCTCAGCAATTTCCGGAACATCTCGCGCCCGCCCTAAAAACCGGGAACGCTGGAGGCCGCCGAGCGCGTCTCCTCGGGCATACTCACGCCAAACCGCAGCCGTTCGAAATAGGCTTGGCCCAGCGACATCAAGCCGGTATAGAGATATCCCCAAACGAAAAGCAGCAGGAACGGAATGGTGGCGTAGTTTTCGTTTTGAATCGCGTAGGCGATGGTCGCGGCGAAATAAAGCCCCAGGGCCACTTCAATGTACGGCAGCCATCCGGCCCGGTTGCGATAGTGTTTCTTGCCCCACGTGCGCGTGCGGGACTGGCCCTCGATTTTATATTTGGGAGTGCGAACGAATTCGGAGGGCATACCCAGCAGCGCCTCGAGCACGCCTTTGGCGTTGCGCACGGATAGTCCGATACCTACGGCCATCACCAGCGGCAGATAAATGACGGTACGCTTCCAGGTCTTCGGAAAAAGCGCGCGCTCCGCGGCCAAATAGAATCCCGAAATCGAGCAGCTCGAAGCCAAAAAGAGCGGGAGGTCGATCAAAAGCATCTGAAACCAGCCCTGATAAAAACGCACGATCATAGCCGGCAGCAGCAAGGTGGACAGCGCGATCATCAGCGGATAGCTGATTCCGGCAGTCAGGTGGAAAACGGCCTCCATCTTCACCCCTATAGGCACGTCGGAGCGCAAAACCCGTGGCAGGATTTTCTTCGCCGTCTGCAGCAGCCCTTTGGCCCAGCGCGCCTGCTGCGCTTTGAACGCGTTCATCTCAATGGGCAGTTCCGAGAGGCACTCGACATCCGCGAGATAAACGAACTCCCATCCGCGCAATTGCGCCCGGTAAGAAAGGTCGGTGTCTTCGGTAAGCGTATCGTGTTGCCACCCGCCCGCATCCTCGATGGCCGCGCGCCGCCACACGCCTGCGGTTCCGTTGAAATTAAAAAAATGGCCGCTGCGCGAGCGCGAGCCATGTTCGATGACGAAGTGGCCGTCGAGCAGAATGCTTTCCACTTCGGTAAGCGCCGAATAGTCCCGGTTCAAATACGTCCAGCGCGTCTGCACCATCGCGATCTTCGGCTGCTGCGCCAGATATGGCAGCGTTCGGCGCAGGAAATCCGCGCCCGGAAGGAAATCGGCGTCAAAGATCGCGATAAATTCGCCACTCGCGGACTTAAGCCCTTCGGCAAGCGCGCCGGCCTTGTACCCCTCCCGATTTTGGCGATGAATATAGCGAATCGAGACGCCCAGCGCCTGCGTGCGCTCCACGCACAGCCGCGCGACCTCTTGGGTCTCGTCGGTCGAGTCGTCGAGTACCTGTATTTCCAGCAATTCGCGGGGATAATCGAAGCGCGCCACGGCGTCCACCAGGCGCTCGATCACGTAGCGCTCGTTGTAAATGGGCAGCTGCACGGTGACGCGTGGCCAATTGCCGATGGCCGGCGGCGGTCCTGGAATGTTCCGGCGATTTTTCAAGTAGGTGTAAACGAGATAATAGCGGTGCAAGCCATAGGCGGCCAGCACCACCAGCACCGCAAAGTACGGGATCATGATGGCCAGATCGAAGCCGTTCAGTTGGTAAAGCCCGCGGAACGGGTTGCGGCTGGGCTCGGTGAATTTCGACCAATAACTAGCGAATCTGCCCTGCAGTGCCAGCGTAAGTGCGACGTTGCAGAGACTGGACAACCAATCCTCCATGCGACTGAGACCTACCGCGCACTACTCGCCCAACTACTCGAATGTACAACCGGTTAGAGGCGAACCTTTTGGTGACGGACACACTTCCGGCACAAGCATGACCGATTATACGGTGCGGCCCGGAAGTGTCAACGTTCGCTCGTCAATCGACGCGGGCGTGATGGCGAGCGGCGAGGGTGGCTTGCGCTTCGGTGCCGCCGGCCGCGATCGCGCAGCACAACGCCCCAATCACAGAAAAATAATAGTTCGCGAATGCCTGTTTGTTAAACGCCAGGAATAAGAGTAAAACAAACGCGAATGAAGCCGAAAACCCCGCTGGGTTCCGCGGTGCTCGCCACACGCACAGCCCCAGGGCCGCGGCCAGCGCAATAAGGGAACATAAGAAAGCCGTCGAAGGCGGTGTCGCACCATGTCCGTGAAAGCCCCACCAGACTTGATAACTCAGCGCATCCCACCGAAACGGGCCTGCTAGCTGCACGCTAACCACCGACTTCCAGAATGCCTGCAAATTCCACAGTGCGAATGGCACCGTGATCGCCGCAGCTACCGCGACGGCTTGCCCCGCGAGGTAAAACCAATCACGCCATCTCCAGCCCGGTGGCAGCAGTAAAAAACTGATGGGCAGCGCGATGATCGCATATTGCTTTACAGCGACCAGCAGCCCCAAAGCCACAGCTAGCAACAATGCGCTGTGGCGGCTAGTCCATTTTTTCAACGGAACGCGCGGGTCAACCGTCTCACCTGCCGCCGGTTCTCGTGTCATCCGCTGGCGGGCAATAAAGACCGTTGCCGCAAGCAGCAGCAGCACGAAAGGCTCGGTCCAGCCGCGCGCCAGTACAAAAAACACCCGTGGAGTAAACAGCAGGAGCGCTGCCGTCAGTTTTGACCCGCGGCCCGCAAATCCTGCGCTGTCCGCATAGCCCCCCTCCGCATATCCAATGACCGCCGCTGCCAGCACAAGGGCGACCGCCGTGGCGTAACGATAATCGCCTGCAACGACGTACCCCATCGTCGAGAGCAGCAGGCTCAGCGGCGGGTACACGAAGCCGAACTGCAGGCGATCATTTACAACGAGGCCATTTCCGTATGCCGCCGCATGGCCGGGTAACGTGCTGTGGTAAATATCGGGAAATGTCATGGCGTAAGGATTGCTTCCGCGCAGAAGCTCTCGGGCGCCGTCCTGCTGAAACATCCACACGTCGATGTGCGGTCTCGGTGATGCGTGGATCATCCAGAAACCCAGCAGCAGGCTCACCGCGAGCAAGCCCGGAAACCACACCGCCGCGAATGCCCGAGTCCCGCCAACTCCCGCAATCACCAGCAAAACAGCGAGCGCCAGGCCCAATCGAAACGGCAACAACTGCAATCCGCCGCGATGCGGCAGGTCCGTACCTGGCCAGCTCGTGGCGAGCAGAGCGAATTGAATAGCGAGCCCGCCGCAGAGCAGGAGCACCGGCAATCGTGCACTGAAACATCGCGCCTGTAACGATTCACCGCCACGCCGGAACAACACCAGCGGAGTGGGAAACGCCCTCGCCAGTGTGACGCCCAGCGTGACAATCGCCATCGTCAGCAGGCCCAGCGCGACGGGCGCGTACTCGCCATCGCGCACTTGGATGGCGAGGCCCAGTGCCACGGCGGCCACGGTCAGCGGAACGCTGGGAAGCAGCGGTTCTTCGGGCACCTCACTGCGCCAGTTACGCTGCGAAGCCGTCGCGCTGGCCGTGCCCGGGCCGTGCGCATGTGGTGAGTCTTGGGTCGTGGGCCACTCGGGCGCCGGTTGGCGCTTCGCCGCGCCGCTTGTGCGACAACGACGAAGCGGCAACGACGATCTCTAAACCGTAAATTTACACGGCAAAATTAAACAATGATGGAAAGCGTCGCGTCCGATCGGCGGGCAGGAGATGGCGGCATTTTCGAGCGATCCACGGGCCGGTACAGGGTGTCGCGCTCGACGGGCACTCGGCCTGCAGCGCGGATCAGCCGCTCGAGTTGCGCGCGCGACGTGAATTGCTCGGTGGTGGCGCCGGCGTCGTGGTAGATTTTTTCTTCCACCACCGTGCCGTCCAAATCATCGGCGCCAAAACGCAGCGCGATTTGCGCAATCCGCGGCGTGAGCATGATCCAATACGCCTTGATGTGCTCGAAATTATCCAGAAGCAGCCGCGATACCGCAATCGTCTTCAAATCCGCGAACCCCGTCGGCTTGGGCAGGTGCGCGAGGCCGGTATTTTCCGGATGAAACGCCAGCGGGATGAATGCCACGAAGCCGTGCGTCTCGTCTTGCAGCTCACGCAGCGCCAGCAGGTGCGCGACGCGCTCCTCTTCGGTTTCGATATGGCCGTAGAGCATCGTGGCGTTCGAGCGCAAACCTACTTCGTGCGCGGTGCGTGCGATATTGAGCCATTGCTGCCCGCTGGTTTTATGGTCGCAGATCACTTTGCGCACGCGCGGATCGAAGATCTCCGCTCCGCCGCCGGGCAGCGAATCGACTCCGGCGTCTTTGAGCGCGAGCAGCGTGTCGCGAATCGATAGCTTCGCAATGCGCGCGAAGTATCCGATCTCCACCATCGTGAAAGCCTTCAGATGCACGCCGGGACAGCGTTTCTTCAGGCCGCGCATCACCTCCAGAAAATATTCAAACGGCAGATCGGGGTGCAGGCCCCCCACCATGTGGAACTCGGTTGCGCCTTCGCGCACGCCTTCTTCGGCGCGCTGCCAGATTTCTTCGAGCGCGTAGGTGTACGCACCCGGCGCCTCGGGACTGCGCCCAAACGCGCACAATTTGCAGTGGGCCACGCAAACGTTGGTGGGATTGATGTGCCGGTTGACGTTGAAAAAACAGACGTTTCCGTGCCGCTGTTCGCGAACGTAATTCGCGAGCCAGCCCGCCGCCAGCAAGTCTGCGCTGCGATAGAGCGTAATGCCGTCGTCAAAATTAAGCCGCTCGCCGGCCAAAACTTTATCCGCGATCGGCATCAGGCGCGCGTCATCGATCACCAGTTCCGCTGCGCGGCTTGCCGTTCCTGAATTTTGATGCGTCACCGGTCTGCTCTCTTTATCGGCTTTCTTCGATCGCTTTCCCTTGCCGTTTTTTCTTATGGGTCGTTCGACGTCCGCCTATTCCGACTTTCTATCGCCGCGCCACCGCGACCGCCGCGCTCCAGAACAGCAGGAACAAGAGACTAATATAGCCGTTCACGGTGAAAAACGCAGCATTGAGCCGCCGCAAGTCATCCGCGTGCACCAGCGAATGCTCGTAAGCCAGCAGCGCTGCCACCACCGCGATGCCGGCCCAGGCTGGCCACGCCAGCTCGAAGCTTTGCGCCAGCCACAGCAGCAGCGCCACCATCACCACGTGCATCCCGCGTGCAATCCACAACGCGCGCGCGATTCCAAAACGCTTGGGCACCGAATANNGTTACCGCGGCGCACAGAATCAGCATGCGCGTATCGAGCGACCCCGCCACCGCAATCCAGGCCGCCGCGGGTGAAATCCCCAGGCAAAAACCCAGCACCACATGCGACCATATCGTGAAGCGCTTCGTGTAGGAATACAAAAACAGGATGGCGAGCGCCACCGGCGAAAGCTCTAGTGCCAGCCGGTTCAATTGCCACGCGGCCACTACCAGCAGCGCGGCGCTGGCTGCGGTGAACCCCCACGCGAAACCCGTCGTCAGTGCGCCGGTTGCGAGAGCGCGGCTGCTGGTACGCGGATTGGCCCGGTCGTAGTGCACGTCGACGATCCGGTTTACCGTCATGGCCGCCGAGCGCGCGCCAACCATGGCGACCACGATCCAGAATATCTGGCGAGCGCTGGGCCAGGCTCCGCCGGGGCCCGCGCCCGGAGCGGCGAAGCGCGCCGCGAGCAGCGCGCCGGTAAGCGCGAAGGGCAGCGCAAAGATGGAGTGCTCCCACTTGATNNAGCGCGAACGGCAGGGCAAACACAGAATGCTCGAACTTGATCATTTCGAGCACGGTACGCACGCGCCCCATCCGGCCCGCATTCACATAGTTGTGGGTGGAAGTCATCTCACTGGCTGCGAGTCATCTCTATTAACACGCCGGTCAAACCGACCGAACTTTTCTCGCACTCGGCTCCATACCATTTCCCAATTCCTGGACTTCGTCTTGTACTTCATCGGGCACTTCGTCTTGCGCCGCGTTTTGGCCCGTCCACGCGAATTGTTTGCTTTGCTGCAGCCCCAGTTGCCCCAGCACCCGGCAAACGTACTGCGTCACCAAATCGTCAATCGTTTTCGGATGGTGGTAGAATGACGGAATCGCCGGCATGATCGTGGCCCCCGCCTGTTGCGCCCGCAGCATGTTTTCGATATGGATGCGGCTGAAAGGCGTATCGCGAATGCACAGCACCAGCCGCCGCCCTTCCTTCAGCGTAACGTCAGCGGCCCGCGAAACCAAGTCCGTGCTCGCGCCTGTGGCAATCGCCGATAGCATGCCCATCGAACACGGAATGACGCACATGGCATCCGCCGGATAACTGCCTGACGCGATGGAAGCGCCCACGTCGGCATTGGGCAGCGCTTCGATTTTTCCCGCCGCCGTTACGCCTTTTCCGGCGCTCGCTCCCACAATCCCGCCCGGCAATTCACCGAGTGCGCCCCGCACGCCCAACTCATGATCGAGAAGCCGCCGCCCCGCATCCGACACCACCAAATGCACGCGCGCTACGCGCTCATCGGCGGCCAGCAGCCGCAGCGCCGTTTGCGCTAGAACGGCGCCGGATGCGCCGGTGACGCCCACAATGATGACTTTGCCTTCCGGTGCAGCCATGTGCGAGCCCATCGCCCAGCATTATATGATATGCGGGTTGGCTTATGCCGGAATCCCCGTGCGCTGCCGGCCCTTGACTCTGCTCGGCCCTGTGCTATGCCAGAATGCCCGGCGCCAACGGCCGCTGGCCTCCGATGCCTTGACGGCGCGCTGTAAACTGTAAACACCGTTCGCCGCGGTTTGACCCGCCTTCCGGCGCGCGGCTATAATGGCGCACGGTTGAAGGACGCTGCGCGTCCTTCCAAGCCGCGCGAGCCGCACGCAGCGAACCCTCCGCCTGCCGCACGATCACGCCGGCCATCGCGATCGCGAATTCCACCGAGCGCCTAAAGCGCGCTAAGGAGCGCCTGATGAAGGCGACGCAACTGCGTCCAGGAATGATTATTTTGCATGAAGGGGACTTGTACACGGTCCACAGCGTCGATCATCGCACGCCCGGAAATAAGCGTGGCGCCATGGCTACCAAGATGCGCAGCTTGCGCAGCGGGTCCATCGTCGACTACCGCTTCCGCGCCGAAGATTCCATCGAGCGCGCGGTCCTCGATGATATCGAATTTGAATACCTCTATAGCGATACCGAAGGTTATCACTTCATGAATACCGAAACCTTCGATCAAATTCGCCTGGGCGCCGATATCCTGGGCGACGCGGTTTACTACTTGATTCCCAACCTGGTCCTCAAACTCGAATTTTACGAAGGCAAGCCCATGGGCGCCGTCCTTCCCGACACCGTCGACCTGACCGTTGCCGATACCGAGCCCACCGTGCAGAAAGCCACTGCCAGCGCGGTGATGAAGCCGGCCAAACTCGAAACCGGCCTGATGATCAACGTCCCGCCGTTCATCAACAACGGCGACAAAGTAAAAGTAGACACTTCCGAAGCCCGCTACGTCCAGCGCGCCCAGTAAGCTGCCTTCGCTCTTGGGCCGCGCGGCTACTTCGTAATTACGCCGCAGGCGATGCGGTCGCCGGCATTCCCCGCAGGGTCGGTTTTCATGTCATCCGCTTTAGCGTGAATTACCAGCGCAGTCCCGCCTCCTGAAAAAATCGAGTTCTTATCGTCTCCCATGTTGACGCGCGGATTCTCGATGGAAGTCTTCGCCGTGCCATTGTCCCCGACGCGGAAATTGGGCATGTCGCCGGCGTGCGGCCCATCCGGATTCTCGAGTCCATGATGTTTCATGTCGGGATTGAAATGCGGCCCCGCCGATGTGAATGCCGGACCTTCGCACTTAGCGACTTGATGGATGTGCACCGCATGCTCACCAGCAGGCAGGTTCTTCAAATTTAATTGAATTCTGACCACGCCGGTCTTTTCTTCGCTGATCGTGGCTGTGCCCACGCTCTGCCCCTTCCCATCCTTCATATCTACCTTGACGGGCTTGGTGGCCGCGCTGACCGCCACCCCGCACAAAGCTATCACTGCAACCAGAACGATTCCTCGGTTCATGAGCTTTCCCTCCCCCTTGAAATTGATAATCCAATATGGCTAATTCTGCCCCCGCTGCGAACCTTTGCGCTAGCCGAAAACGCGGCGAAAAATATCGTCTACCGGATGGAGCTGGCGTTCGAGCCCAAACGCGCGCTCGATTCCGCCGGCATCGAGATACTTCGCGATCCGCGCATCCCCGGCGATCCGCTCGCGAAAATTGCCGTCCGATTCCCATGCCGCCATGGCCTGCTCCTGCACCCATTGGTAGGCTTCATTGCGTGGGGCGCCCGCTTCCACCAAATCGAGCAGCAGTTGCCCGGAAAAAACCAGGCCGTGCGTTGCGTCCAGATTGCTCCGCATGCGCTCGGGAAAAACGCGCAGCCCTCGCAGAATCTCGGTCATGCGCGCCAGCATGTAATCCACCAGGATGGTAGAATCGGGCAGAATCACCCGCTCGACGGAACTGTGCGAGATGTCGCGCTCGTGCCATAGCGCGATGTCCTCGAATGCCGCCTGCGCGTTCGCGCGCACTACGCGCGCCAGGCCGCAGATTTGTTCGCACCCCACGGGGTTGCGTTTGTGCGGCATCGCCGAGCTGCCGCGCTGCCCGGCGGCAAAGGGCTCCTCGGCTTCGCGCACTTCGGTGCGCTGCAAATGCCGGATTTCGAGTGCAATTTTTTCCAGTGTCGCGGCAATAATCGCCAGCGTGGACAAGTACTGTGCGTGCCGGTCGCGCTGGATCACTTGCGAGCTGACGGGCGCCGCCTCCAAACCCAGCCGCCGGCAGATCGCTTCTTCGACTGCGGTGCCCAGGTGCGCCGCGTTGCCCACTGCTCCCGAGATTTTTCCTACCGCCATTTGCCGCGCGGCCTCGGCAAACCGCGCAATGTTGCGCCGGTTCTCCGCAAACCAGTTGGCTAGTTTCAGCCCAAACGTAATTGGCTCGGCGTGGATCCCGTGCGTCCGGCCGATTTGCGGGGTGTGCTGGAACTCGTGTGCGCGTTTTTCGAGCACTTCGCTCAGTTGTTGCAAACCGGCGGCGATCAGCCGCGAGGCTTCGCGCACTTGCAGCGCCTGCGCGGTATCCACCACATCATTGGAAGTTAGCCCGTAATGCAGCCAGCGTGCCGCGTCAGGATCGCCGATGGCTTCACTCACCGCCATGGTGAACGCGATCACGTCGTGCCGTACGCGCGCTTCAATCTCGGTAATGCGTCCGGCATCGGCCCGCGCGCGCTCGCGAATCCGCGCCGCGGCTTCACGCGGCACCACGCCGCGCTCCGCCAGCGTTTCGGTCGCGGCCATCTCCACTTCGAGCCAGCGCTGGAATTTGCCTTCGTCGCTCCAGACCCGGCCCATCTCGGCTCGTGTATAGCGTGGAATCATCTAATGGTATGTGGTGGAAGCATTTTGCCGGCCCGTTTTGCCGAGCCATTTTGTCGCCGAAGAATTGTCGCGTTTCGCTCCCGAATTTGCAAACCCCGCCGTTCGGGGGTGGCCCATGTTTCGCTTTATGAAACGCGGAGCTTTTTCGGCGGGTATTGAGCGCTCTTGGACGACATCACGTCTGGTCATTGGAAGAAAATAGCCCGATACATGGAAAACTTTTGGTTCGATCTTGCGTATAATTTGCCGGTAGTCCGCGCTCAAAAGTGCGAGGGGTTAAATATTCGTGATTATAACTCGAGGCCATCGGTTAATTTCCCACGGCTTGTGCCGGATTCAACCCCTTCGAATTAAAAACCACGCCTAAAGGAGAGCAATATGCAGGACGGCCAGCTTTCATCACCGACGACAAGGGACCCCGAAGATGATACGTTACTCACCGAGTGTGAAAGAGAAACACTGTCTGAGCCGTACAAACATCACGTTACTAACAGGCGAAATAATTGGAATGTGAACATCACGAAATTTCGCCGCCTTTGGGATTGTTTCATGCTCCTGGATGCCATCTGGAGCCGTGAAATCGAAGCCATGGGGAAGAATGTTTGCGATCGGAATGAAGTGTTCCCGTATTTCCTCTTAGGTGCCGCGCACGCCAAGTTGCATGTGGTTATCGACCTTTGCTTTTCGGATTACGTAATGGAGGCTCTCTCGATTCTCCGAGGGTTAATTGAAAATGTTGTACATGCCTGCCGACTTCTATCCAGACCGGAATTGTTAGAGGTGTGGCAGAATCATGAGAATGATTCAGTAAGTCAGAGAGCGTGGCAGGATGAGTTCTGGTTTCAAAAAGAGTCTCGATTGTTTGAAGGATTGCCTGAGCTGTATCTGGCATGGAAGATGTGCTCGGACGTCTCACATGCCAATATCGATTCCCTTCTTCGCCGTTACTATCCGGCAGATGGAAACGAAGATGATTGGGGATTCTACTATACCGATGGTTCTGCACAAGATTTCCCAGTCATGCTTAGTGGAATACTACAAATATTGACTGATTTAGAGCAGCGAGCGTTCGATGAAACAGAGAGCCATCTTCGCTTCGATGCGGAGCTGCTCAATATGCGCGACAAACTCAGAAGAGAGAAATGGGATGCCTTTGAAAGTTTAGGGTTGATATCTCGGCTCGCAGATGGATCGTTCGTTATGGCGCCGCAAAAATAACTTGAAATTCGCATGGCTTGGGCTGGAGAAGCGGACTATGGCACCCTGTGGCGCGAATAGTAGAGTCTTAACGGGGAAAAACGGGAACTGCGGGGGCAGGTCCGCAGCCGCTATAGCTGAATCGGCAGCAGCGGTTCGTGTTGCGCGGCTACCAGGAGTTGGCCATTGAACGCGCGGTCGGTGGGACGCCGGTTTAAGGCTTCTTCGGCGCAAATGCGCGCGACGAAAGGGTTGTTGTTGTTTTCCGACAGATGCGCCAGCACCAGGTATCGCGGGCAGCCGTCAAAGCCTTCGGGATCGGCCAGGAACTCGCTTACCGTATCATTTGAAAGATGCCCGGTGCGGCTCATCACGCGTTGCTTGACGTGCCACGGGTACGGGCCCACCTTCAGCATCTCCACGTCGTGATTGGATTCGAGCACCAGGCAATCGCAATCGCGCAGGTGATACTTCACTAGCTCCGGCATGTAGCCCAAGTCAGTGACCACGGCTACCTTTACCCCGCCGGCCTGAAAGGTGAATCCCAGCGGGTCGCAGGCATCGTGTGGAATGGAAAACGGGGCAATCTCGATGTCGCCGATGCAGAAGCGCTGCCCGGCCTGAATCAGATCTACACGCGCCAGGCGCTTGGCATGCTGCTCCGGTAAAATGCGCAATGTTTCGGCATGTGTTGCGGCGGTCAAATAAACTGTCGCGCACCACTTCGCCAGCAAGGCCGCGAGGCCGCCGATATGGTCGGAATGTTCGTGGGAAATGACGATGCCGTCGAGCCGTTCGGTGGATTGCTCGTTGACCGTCAGGCGGCGCAGCGTTTCGCGCTTGCCGAGGCCCGCATCCACCAGCAGACGCGTCTGCGACGTCTCGATCAACGTACAGTTGCCCGAGCTGCCCGAAGCCAGAATACTTACGCGCAGGCTGATGCGGTTCCCCCGATTCGGCGCCGCCGGAAAAACGCGGGCCGCATGCATAATCGCAAAGCGTCGAGGCGGCGTCAATCCTTTGCGGCATCCCCAAGCAAAAAATTCGCGCCCCTGGAAACACAGCCTTGTCCTCGCTGTGGCCCGCGTTTCTTCTTTTCTTGTTCGCCGTCTGGCCTTTCCCGCCGTTTCGGCAGTGGCCTTAGCCTTAAATTCGTCATTCCGAGAGGCTGTGACTTTTTTGATTTTTTGCGAAAAGTGATGCTGAAAACAATTGCCTTACACGCGAAAGAATCGCCTTTTCGCAATTTAGTCACACCCTCCGAGCAAAGCGAGGAATCCCTCATTTTGTGCGAGGTAGGCTCAGCCCTGCGCTGACAAAATAGCGTGGCGCGAAATGCATTCGAATAGTTACTAAGTTATGTAATTGACAAATTAAGTAACACATGATAACATTTCACGTGACACTTAACCTCTCCCACGCAACATTTAAATCACGCTTCCGTCGCCCGCTTGTAAGCACGAAACGTCGCGGCACAAGCTCAAATCGCGCTCCGCAAACCTCGTATTTTCAAGCAATTACAAACGCCTCATTTAGTAACCACAGCGTTTTGATAAACATACAAATGCCCCGGGGGTGTAGCGCCCTGGATATTGTTACATCGCTGAAAAAAGGAGGTTGGGCAGGCCAGAGAATATTCGAACGCGAGAGCTCACAGGCCTCAGCAGGCCAGCAGGTCGCGGGTCAGGCGGAAGCCTTTGAGCGGACCCAGCACGGTTACGGCAATCTTTTCGGGCTGAAAAAATTCCCGGGCGATTTGCTGCACGTCTTCACGGGTGACCGCTTCGACGGAGGCTTGCAGCTCCTTCACCGTGAAAAAACGCTTGAAATACATCTCCTGGCGGGCCAGGTTCGACATGCGCGCGCCCGAAGACTCGAGCGACAGCAACAGCGAGCCTTTCAAGTGGTCTTTCGCGCGCCGCAATTCGTCTTCGGCCACCGGCTCTTGCTTCATCCGGCGGAATTCCTCGGCCACCGAGCGCAGCACCCGCTCGATGGTGTTCCGGCCGGTTCCGGCATACACCGAAAGCATTCCGGCGTCGGAATAGGGATTGAGCTCGCTCAGCACCGCGTAGGCCAACCCTTGCCGTTCGCGAATGTTTTGAAACAGCCGCGAGGACATGCCGCCGCCCAGAATGTTGTTCAGTATCGAGGTGGCATAGCGCCGCGGATCGGCCAGCGGATACGACGGCACGGCCATGGTGATATGCGCCTGTTCGAGTGCGGGCTTGTCGCGGGTAACCAGGCGCGCATGAGGCTGCGGCGCCGCCGTACCCTGCGGTTGCCGGCCTTTCTTACGCCGCGTCTTGAGCGCGCCGAACGCACCCTGCACCAGATCGACCAGGCGGCTCATTTCGATGTGGCCCGCGGCGGTCACAATGGTATTGCCCGGCGCGTACCATTCGCGGAAGCAGTCGACCACCGCTTCGCGCGTGAAATGCCGCACCGTGGTGCTGGTACCCAGAATCGGCGAGCCCAGCGGGTGTCCGCGCCAAAAATCCTGGGTGAGCACTTCGTGCGCCAGCGATTCCGGGTTGTCCTCCTCCATCTTGATCTCTTCGAGCACCACCTGCTTTTCCTTGCTGACGTCTTCTTTGTCGAAAAGCGGGCGCAGAACCAGGTCGGAAAGCACGTCAAAGGCGATGGGCAGGTGCTCGTCGAGTACCTTAGCGTTGAAGCTTACGGTCTCTTTGGCGGTGAAGGCGTCGAGCAGGCCGCCCACCGAGTCCATTTCGCGCGCAATCATTTCCGAGGTGCGGCGCGTGGTGCCCTTGAAAACCATGTGTTCGATGAAGTGGGCGATCCCGTTCAGCGCCGGGGTTTCCCGGCGCGACCCGGCATGCAGCCAGATTCCAATCGAAACCGAGCGCACATGCGGCATAGGCTCGGCAATTACGACCAAGCCGTTGGGGAGCACGCGTCTCGCAATCGCGGATTTCTTCGCGGGCGACTTCATCGTGCCCAATCATGGCACACGCCACACCGAAAAACCAACGCGCGCGTTG
>PLJR01000224.1 GCA_003140295.1 Acidobacteriota bacterium | reverse complement strand
TCGGCGGCGGCCACGCAGAATATCGTCTCGGCGGTAAACCGCGCGGGAGTCATGGTCACCGACACCGCGCTTGAGGCCCTCGCTGCCGCTGAAGCGGTGTTGACCCAGGATGAGCGCGAGATGGGCTGCTGCCTGCTCGACATTGGCGGCGGCACCACCGAGCTGATCATTTTTGGCGGAGGCGTGGTCCGCTACGCCGCGGCCCTTCCGGTGGGCGGCGATCACTTCACCAACGACTTGGCCGTCGGTCTCCGCACACCGATACCGGAAGCCGAAAAAATCAAGCGCGATTACGGCTGCGCCTGGCACGAACTCCTCCTCGAGGATCGTTCCATCGAGATTGCCAGCGTCGGCGACCGGCCGCCGCGCACCGTGTTCGTGCGCATGCTCAACGAAATCATTGAGCCGCGCGCCCAAGAACTACTGACCCTGGTGCGCGATGAAATCAAGCGCTCCGGGCTTGACGCGCTCATCCCTGCCGGGCTGATACTGGCGGGCGGCGGCGCGCGCCTTTTCGGATTGATTGAATTGGCTGAACACATGACTTCCTGGCCCGTGCGCATTGCCAAACCGCACGGCCTCGAGGGCATGCCGGAAGAGCTTTCCCAGCCTGAGTACGCGACCGCGGTAGGGCTGCTTTTGTACGGGGCGCACGCTCGCCGTGTCGCGGCGCAGCGTCCGGTTACACTGGTGGCAAAAATAAAAAGTATGTTTGCCGGGCAATGACCGCCCCCTTCATGTTGGAAGAACGGGGCGGCCGGGTTCGGCGGCACACTGGGAGAAAAACACGATGAAGGATCCCGGCATCAGAATTTCGTTTACTGACGAACGGCAGGAAGGCGCAAAAATCAAGGTTATCGGCGTGGGCGGCGGCGGATCGAATGCCGTCAACCGTATGATCCGCGCCAAGCTCGAAGGCGTCGAGTTTATCGCCGCCAACACGGACCTGCAGGCCCTCAAGCTCTCGCAGGCGCCGGTAAAACTTCAGATTGGCACCAAGCTCAGTAAAGGCTTGGGCGCCGGCGCCAATCCCGAGATCGGCCGCAAGGCCGCGCTCGAGGACACCGAGAAAATCATCGAGGCCCTCGAAGGCTCCGACATGATTTTCATCACCGCGGGCTTGGGCGGCGGCACCGGCAGCGGCGCGGCCCCGGTCGTCGCTTCGCTCGCGAGTGAACTCGGCGCGCTCACCGTCGCCGTGGTCACCAAGCCTTTCGCCTTTGAAGGGAAACGCCGCATGCTTCAGGCCGAGCACGCGCTTTCCGAGTTGATCGGCTGCGTCGATACCGTCATCGTCATTCCCAACGAGCGGCTCATGGATACCGTCGAGCGCGGCACCAGTTTCTTTGAAGCGTTCCGCATCGCCGACGACATTTTGCGCCAAGCCGTGCAGGGCATCAGCGACATCATCACTATTCCCGGAATCATCAATCGCGATTTTGCCGATGTGAAAACTATCATGCAGGGCCAGGGCTATGCCGTGATGGGTACCGCGGTCGCCTCGGGCGCGAACCGCGCCGTCGATGCCGCCAACCGCGCCATCTCCAGCCCGCTGCTCGAGGATAATTCCATACAGGGTGCGCAAGGCATTCTCATCAACGTCACCGGATCGTCGAGCCTCGCGCTGCACGAGGTCCACGAAGCCTCTACCATCATTCAGAAAGCCGCGCACGAAAATGCCAACATCATCTTTGGCGCGGTGATGGACGAAGCCATGAAGGAATCGGTGAAGATCACCGTGATCGCCGCCGGTTTCCGCGAAGTGAGCCGCAAGCAGCAGGCTCGCCCGTCCTACATCCCCAAAACGTGGAAGGCTCTTCCGGAGCCGCAGCCCGAGCCGCAGCCTGCGCCTGAACCCGAACCGCAACACCATGTCGTCGAGGAAGTTCGGCGTCCCGTGCCCGAGATCATTCAGCAGGAATCAAGTTCCGGCGACCTCGACGTTCCGACCTTCCTTCGCCGGCAGGCGCAGAAGGCCTGACCGAATACGTTGCCGCGGAAATGCGCGTGGTTCGCGTCGTTCGCATCGAGCGCACCGTCCTGCAGCAGATGCTGGCCGAGGCGCGCTCCGCGCCCGAGGTTGAATGTTGCGGGCTGCTCGCCGGCCGCGCGGAGCTGATTTCCGTGCTGCTTCCCGCGCGCGAGGGACCGCGGAGCGCCTCGGCCTACGAAATCTCACCACTGGAACTATTCGCGTTGTTCCGCCACATGCGCGACGCCGGCCTCGAGCATCTCGGCATTTATCATTCCCATCCGCACGGAGATAACTCGCCGTCTACTCGCGACGTGGAGCTTGCTTATTATCCCGCTGCTGCGTATTTCATCGTTTCGCCGCAAGTGGACGCGGCGCGTCTGGTGCGCGCGTTTGCCATTGCCGATGGCCGCTCGGAAGAACTCACGATTGACGTTGTCGATGCGTGATCTCGCTAACGGCTAGCGCGTGTCGATAACGTGCACGGCGAGCGGGCAGCGCGGGCGTGCTGGCGAAAAAAAGTCAGGCGGTTTTTACGGCGCCTACTGGATGCGGCGATATCGTATCGTAGGCGCCGCGCACCTGCTGGGCGGAGCGCTCCCACGAATAGCGGCGCACGCACTCGTAGCCGCGCCGCGTCAGCGTCTCGCGCAGCGCCTGGTCGGTCAGAATTTGCCGGATGCCCCGCGCGATATCGAAAACATTTTCCGGATTCACCAGCAGCGCGGCGTCCCCAAAAACCTCCGGCAGCGACGAAGCGTCCGAAGTCAGCACCGGGGTGCCGTGCGCCATGGCTTCGAGCGGCGGCAAGCCAAAGCCCTCATACAGTGAAGGGAACAGGAACGCGCGCGCGCGAGAATAAAACACGCGCAGCACCGCAGGCGGCACGAAACCCAGAAACCGCACATCCTCGCGCACCCGCGACCTGACTACCGCCCGCCGCAGGTCGGCATGCCGCGTAAGCGCTTCCCCAATCACCAGCAGCTTCAAGTGCTCGAATTCCGGAACGCCGCGCAACTCGGCCTTGGCCACCGCAAACGCTTCGATCAGCCGCGGCAGGTTTTTTTGCGGCCGGATATTTCCCGCGTACAACACGAATGGCGAATTGACGGCATGGCGCTCGAGGATGCGCTCGGGATCGGAGGGCATCGGTTCGGTGAGGAAGCGCTCGTCCACGGCGTTGTAGACCACGCTGATTTTCGATTCCGGCACGCCAAACGCGCGCACCAGATCGCGCTTGGACGCTTGCGATACCGCGAAGATGTGATCGGCGCGGAGGAGGGCGCGGCGCGCGAAAAACAGGCGCCCCGTTTGCACGGGCGCGGCGGAGGTAGCGCCGGCAGGAGGAGCAAGCACATCGCCCAGGTCGTGCACCGTGATGACCAGGCGCGCGGGCACCATGGCCGGCGCATAAAACCAGGGCATGTGCAGCACGTC
>PLJR01000296.1 GCA_003140295.1 Acidobacteriota bacterium | reverse complement strand
GACATCAAGCCGAGAACCAACCGGCTTTAGCCGCTGAAGTCCTTGAGCTTTGGCAGGCCCGAAGCGCTGCGTTAGCTGTCCGGCGTTTCCCGCTCCGTGCCGGATCCGGGTGTTTCCACTGGCGCATTGCCCTGCGAGGGAGTCTCTGGCGAGCCGCTTTCTACCGAGGTGTTTTCCGTGGAAGTAGTTGCCGCGTCGGTTACACTGCTCTGAATGGAGGCGCCTTCAACCGAAGTATTGCCCGCGGACGCTCCCATTGCCGGCGAATTTTCCACCGAGGAAGGCGCGGTCGAGGGACTCTCAATATTTGTTTCGGGCGCCACTTTTTCGGGCGGCGCAATTTCTTCCGCGCTTTCTTGCGCGGTTGCAGTGGGTTCCGGTTCGGGCTCCCCCGCAGCGGGATTGGTAGCGGGACTACCAGCTGGACTCGCTGCGCCCCCGCCGATGTTAGTGGCGACGCTCGGTATCACAGGCGCTTCCGCGTACTCGGACGGCGGCAGCACCTCCGCGGGCTTTTCCAGACGCCGCGCCAAAATCTCGACGATCAACTCGATCAGTTCCTTGGCCGTTTCGCCGTCGGGATCGAGTGACGGATTGTAGCTGCTGATTTCCAGCGCGGCGAGCGTCGGTTGCCGTGCGAAGACGGCCAGCGCCTCGCGAAGCTCGCTCAGCCGCAGCCCCCCGGAACGCGCGCCCCCCGGAATCGCTGGGGTCGCGGCGCGAAAATCCTCGGGGTCGATAACGTTTAGATCGATGTGCAGAACGAATTGTTGCTGCCGCCCATGCACGCGTTCGAGAGCGGCTTCCGCGGCAGCTGCGGCCCCGAGCCGCCGGACGTCGTGCGCCAGATATCGCCGCAACGGCGACCCGGCCATGAATTCCAGCTCCACCGCATTCGGTTCCCCGATACCGAACAAGGCCACGTCCGGAGCCCGCACCAGCGGAGGTTCGCCCCAGAATCGCACCAGTTCCGGAGCGCCCCGGCCCAGCACGTGGGAAATCACCATACCTTCCACCGAACCCGATGGCGTCGTCGCCGGTTCTTTCAAATCCGCATCGCGATCCAGGAAAATCAGGCTGACGTTGCGGTAGTAGCGCCGGGCCCCCGCGATGGTGGCCAGCACGATAGAGGTGTCCCCGCCCAGCACCACGGGCAGGCCGCCGGACTTGATGGCCACCTCTACTTTCGGGCGCAATTCCTCGAGCGTAGCCAGCACCTGCGAGACATTGCGCGCGCGCGGGTGCTCTTCATCGGAAGCGAAAATCCTGCGGGCGCAATCCCCATAATCGGTGATCGTAAATCCAGCTTCGGTAAGCCGCCGTACCAGTCCAGCCTCGCGCAAAGCCGCCGGTGCGCGTTCATGTCCCGCCGCCAGGGCCGCGGCGCTGACGGGCACGCCCAGCAAGGCAATATTCTTCTCTTGACGGGCGATCTTGACCGCCAAAAAGTTTCTCCTTCACTCACTTGCGGGGAAAACCGCCTGCCTCTGAAGCTCCCGCCGCAGCCCGTTCCGGTTTCTGCGGGTCTGCTCTGCTCAGGGTTTACTGCCGGCGGGTGCGATCGATGCGAGCTCCGACGGCAGAATAAATCGTACATCCTCGCGGATCAGGTCGATGTCGTCCTGATCGGTGAAGCCATATTCCGCGAGGCGCAGGCTCACCTGTTCCACCAGTACTTCGGGCGCCGACGCCCCCACCGTTAGACCCACGCTCTCGACGCCATCCAGCCACGCACTGTCGATCGCGCTGGCATTGTCGATCAGCCGCGCCGGAACTCCCGCGCGCTCCGCGACCTCCACCAGCCGATTGGAGTTGGAACTATTCGTCGAGCCCACCACCAGAATCAATTGCACCTTTTGCGCTACGTACTCCACCGCCTCTTGGCGGTTTTGCGTCGCATAGCATATGTCGTCGGAGGCGGGTCCGGCGATGCCTGGAAATCGCTCCCGCAGGCGCGCGACAATTTCCTTGGTGTCGTACAGGCTCAGCGTCGTCTGCGTCAGATAGGCCAGATGGTCCGGATTGTCCACCCGCAGTCTGTTCACCGCCTCGACGCTATCGACCACCACGGTTTGTAAGGGCGCCTCGCCCGACGTGCCGACGATTTCCTGGTGGTCTTTGTGGCCGATCAGGATAATCGTGCGTCCCTCGCGCGCAAAGCGCAGTGCCTCCAGATGCACCTTGGTTACCAGCGGGCAGGTGGCATCGATCACNNCCGGAGGCACGCCGTGCGCACTGAAAATCAGCACCGCTCCGGGGGGTACCGCGCCCACTTCCTCCACGAAAATTGCGCCCCGTTGCCGCAACTGCTCCACCACGTAGCGGTTATGGACGATCTCGTGATGCACGTAGACCGGCGGCCCGTACGCTTGCAGGGCCAGCTCCACGATATCCACCGCGCGCACCACACCCGCGCAAAACCCGCGCGGACCCACCCGCACCAGCCGCTTGCCCTTCCCCGCCTGTGTCTTCGTTGAAATCTCCAATGGCCCTCGCTGGCTCCCTTAGAAATGAAAATCATATCTTATTCTGGCTGCTGCTGCTACGGGCCTTTTACCGGCTGCGCCGCCTTGCGCCGCTCCTCGCCCGCACAACATGTATGCGCACGAACCCCTCTTCCAGTGTGGGCGGCTCCATTTCCCGCCCCATGCGTCGCAATATCTCTTCCGGGACCACGCGTCCCTTCCGAAGATCGAGCGGCAGTTTTGTCGCAACGCTCGGTGACGCTTCGCCATCCACCGGCGCATCATGGTTTTCACTCCGGCTGCGGTTGCGCTCCAGGCATACTTCGAGCGGCACATCGAAAAAAAGCGCCTCCGCGGCGCACCCGAATTCCTGTGCGATCTCTAAGAATGCCCGCCGGTTGCGTCGCGTCAAATTTGTGGCGTCGATGTAACTGACCCGAGCCCCGCCCGCCAAGCGCCGCCGCAGAAGTTCGCGTAACGCCGTGAAGATCCAATCCGGGCGCCGCTGGTCCGCCGCGTCATCGTAAATGAGCTGTCGCAGCAGGTCGCTTGAAAGCGGCACGATCCCCCGCTGCGCGAAGTACGTGGATTTGCCCGCTCCGGGCAGCCCAATCGCCAGAACTACCTTCCGCGTTGGCAGGCCTTTTCGTGACGCGTTCCCCACCAGCGTCTCCTCCTATTCCAGCGTTGCTGCACCCTGCCTTGCTGCCTGCCGCGTTTTTTCTTGCCAAACCATGCAACCAATTTCCGTTCAACAAACCAGGCGTAATAAAATCAGCGCACAAACTGTCCGCCAGGAAAGCTATCTGCCTAGATTCGCCGCGCTCTTCATCCTGACACAGGTTCTGTTCCGGTGCGCGACCGCGGCAAAAATCTCTGGCTCCCTCGCCGTGCCGCTAGAATGGCGAGAGTTCTAATGGTGATCATTGGGAGGGACGCCGCGTAAATGTTATCCTGCATCGCCCGATCCAGCGCCCGGGGACGACCGGCCTTGATGTGGCCGCTGTAGCTCGTGCCGATCGGTGTTGTGTGCCGGCGACCTGAGGCCTTGGCCCGGCCTGATTGACGAATAGTTCCACCATCACCCAGGAGACTCCTCAGAATATGCTGCTCGAAGGTAAAGTTGCCATCGTTACGGGAGGCGGGCGCGGAATCGGGCGAGCCATTGCCCGCCGCTTCGCTGCCGAAGGCGCCGCGGTGCTGGTTGCCGCACGCACCGAATCCGAAGTTCGCACCGTCGTCGCGGAGATCGAGCAGTCTGGCGGCCGCGCCGCTTTCGTCACGGGAGATGTATCGCAAGAGGCGGATTGCGCGCACATCGTCGCTGCCGCTGAGGCGCAATTGGGCGGCGTCAGCGTGCTCGTGAACAATGCCGGAGATTACGGCCCGGTGAAACCCATTGAGGAAATCACGCCCGCGGAATGGGACCGCGTCGTCGCCGTGCACTTGCGCGGAGCATTCCTGCTCACGCGGCTGATGTTGCCGGGAATGTATGCGCGCGGCTCCGGCGTGATTTTAAATATTTCCAGTTTGTCGGCGAAATCAGCGTTTTCGTGGGGAGCGTCGTACGCGGCGGCTAAGGCGGGCATGCTGGGATTGACGCGCGTCGCGGCTGCTGAGGCGGCCCGGCGCGGCGTGCGCGTGAACGCGATCTGTCCGGGGCCGGTGACGGAAACAAAAATGTCAAAAGATTTGGGAGCTGCACTCGCCACGCGCCTTGGCGTCGATGCCGATACGCAGCTGGCCGGGTTTCTCCAAAGCATACTGCAAGGACGCGGACAAACGGCCGAGGAGATTGCCGCCGCGGCCGCGTTTTTAGCTTCCGACCAGGCCAGCGCGATCACCGGGCAATCCATAAACGTGGATGGCGGCGCAGCGTTTTTTTAGAACGCCCAGCGGCATTTTTTTGGAATGCCCGAGCCGCGCCGCGAACCCGAGCCGCCTTTACCACTCAAAAGCGCCGCGTTTAGAACGCGAGCTTTTAGAAAGGGCCGCTGCCCGCACCGTCGTTTATGGACGCCGCGTTTCTAAAGCGGCCGCGGCCGGATTCGTTCGCACCGATCAAAGATCGGCGCGATCGAAAAGCGTGAATTCAAGCGCGACAGCAGCAACAGGCGTGCGCGCGGCGCTAGGAATGTGCGGCGCCGGTATGCGTCCACTTCTTGCCGAGCTCTTCCGCGATGGCCACGCCGCGCCGCGCGAGCCGCGCGATTTCACGCGTCTGCGGTTCGGCCCACGCCAGGGTGCGTTGCCCGGCGCGATCGACAAGCCACAACATCAGGAATACGGTGGCGACGATCACGAATAGAACGGTAAATAGGAAAAGCGCCGCCAGCATTTCCCGCACAAAGTACAGCTGTACGGCGGCCAGGGCCGCCACGGCTATACCTGTCCACATCTTCCAATTGCGCCCTTGAATCCAATCACGACCTCGAACCAATGAACTTAGGCTGGGTAAACTCACGGACTGGGTCCTTTCTAATCTCGCGAAAACCTACGCCAATAGCGCGATTTACTATCTTAGATGCGAAAAAACTTTATTTGATGCATTGCGAGAATGCCACGGGAGAGGAGCCCGGTCGATAGTACAGGGGGTACAGGACGTATAGGACGTACGTAAATGACATCAGCGATTTTTGCGGGGGCGTGCCATTTTAGGACAACTAGCCAGGGCCTCCTTTCGCCTGCAAAATTTCGCCATTCACTGTCGAACTTTCGCCATTAACGCCGTTAAAAGGGATAACGGTTGGCGGACTCGACGGCATCGGCGACGGTGCGGCGCAGCGCGATAGTGTCGGCGGGCTCGCGCTTGGCGAACCGGCGCAAAACGGCGAGCTGGGTGCGCAGCAGGTCGCCTTCGGCGACGGCGGCGAGCACGGTACGGGCGGAGCTTTCGACGCGGGCGGCGCCATCATGCAGGAGGACGCGGGCGGCGGCGGCCATCACCGCCGCAGCGCCACCTCCACCAATGCCGACCGCGCCGGGGCCGCCACCGGCACTGCCGATCCCGGAAGTGCCTTTTCCAGAAGTGCCGACTCCGCCGGTGCCGAGCCCCGGAGTGCTCGCTCCCCCACTCGCGGCAAACACCGGCGCGTTGCCGCCAGTGTCGACGGTCGTAGCCGA
The DNA here is from genome assembly GCA_003140295.1 of Acidobacteriota bacterium. Lineage (GTDB taxonomy): Bacteria > Acidobacteriota > Terriglobia > Acidiferrales > UBA7541 > Palsa-189. The sequence goes on along the minus strand of PLJR01000296.1, from coordinate 2,082 downwards.
GGTGGCGCCGCGAGGCGCTGAGGTTCCCGCCGCTTTTTGCGCGCGCGCCAGGGCTGACTCGACGGCGTAGATATCGATGACGATGTCGGCCAAGGCCGCGACGATCTCCTGTTGGTCGGCCAGACGCTCGCGATGTTTCTGCATGGCGGCGCCGGCGGCGAGCAGGAATACTTTCTTGCATCCGGCGACGATGCGCTCTTCCTCCGACCACTGGCCTTGCGACGAATCGTTTATTGACGGTATTGACGGTATTGACGACAAGGAAGGGCCGCTCAGGAGTTCTTCCTGGAGCTTGGCGCCGGCCGCCAGCAGCGGCAGCGATCCTGAGAGGGCGCGTTTCACGAGCATCTGGATGATGAGCATGCGGTTGATTTCGTTGGTGCCCTCGAAGATGCGATTGACGCGGGAATCGCGATATCCGCGGGCCACCGGATAATCTTCGTGAAAGCCGTAGCCGCCGTAGATCTGCACGGATTCATCAACCACGTAGTCGAGGACTTCGCTGCCATAGACCTTGCAGATGGAGCACTCGATGGCATATTCCTCGAGGAGCTTCATGGTCTGGCGGGTCTTATGGGTTTCGTCGGCTTTGCCGGCGGCGGCTCCGGTTATTGCCTGGGAATTCGTTTGCTCGAGCGCCTGCTCGGTCGCCTGTTCGATGAGGCCGGCGGTGCGATAGATCATGGATTCGAGCGCGTAGGTGCGGATGGCCATCTCCGCCAGCTTGGCGCGAATCAGCCCGAATTCGCCGATGCGGTGGCCGAAGGCGGTGCGCTCCTGCGCGTAGCGCGCGGACGCTTCGATTTCATTCTTGGCTCCCCCGATGCAGGCCGCGCCCAGGCTGAACCTGCCGACGTTCAGGATATTGAAGGCCACGATGTGGCCGCGGCCGATTTCATGCAGCAGGTTTTCGCGCGGCACCTGGCAATTCTCGAAGAAAATCGGGACTGTGGAGCTGCCGCGCAGGCCCATCTTTTTTTCTTCCGCGCCGGCGGAAAATCCGGGAAATCCGCGCTCGACGATGAAGCAGGAAAATTTCTCGCCGTCGACCTTCGCGAAAACGATATACACGTCGGCAAAGCCGCCGTTGGTNNATCCACATTTTCTGGCCGTTCAAAATCCAGTGCCGGCCGTCGGGGGACAGCACGGCACGCGTACGGGCGTTCTGCGCGTCGGAGCCGGCCTGCGGCTCGGAAAGGCAGTAGCAGGCAATCCACTCGCCGGTGGCAAGTTTCGGCAGATATTTTTTCTTTTGCTCTTCGGTGCCGAAATACACGATGGGCAGCGTGCCGATGCCGGAATGCGCGCCAACTGTGACGCTGAAGGAAGCGTACGCTGACGCCTTTTCGGACAAGACGGTGGAAGAGACGCGGTCGAGGCCCGAGCCGCCGTATTCCTCGGGCACGCCGCCGCCCAGCAGGCCGAGCTCGCCGGCTTTTTTCAGCAACTGCGCCATGAGTGGCGTGTTTTTACCAGCGGGCGTACCGCCCGGGCCGCTCGGGCTTTCTTTGTGCAGCTCGAGTTCGGGAATCCGGGGAAGCACTTCGTGGGCGACGAATTCTTCGGCGGTCTGGCCGATCAAGCGCTGGTCGTCGCTTAAATCCGCCGGAGTAAAAACGGATTCGAGGCGCGGGGCATCGAGGAGGAAGCTGCCGCCGAGAGCTGCGGAGCGCGGTGTCGCTGTGGTGGCCATAACGATTCCCCCTTCTATTATTTTAAACCCGGCCTAAGACCAAGCCCCACTTTTGCGTCGTTGTTATAGCGCCCTCTCCGGGCGCATGCGCAAAAATGGGCCACCCTCCTGCACGCATCAAATACTGCACCCATCCAAAAAACAGCAGGCCGTTAATTCGCGAGGCGCTCGAAAATGCCGGCGGCGCCCATGCCGCCGCCCACGCACATGGTTACGAGACCGTAACGCGCCTGGCGGCGCTGGAGCTCGCGCAAAATTGTGGCGGTAAGCTTCGCGCCGGTGCAGCCGAGCGGATGGCCGAGAGCGATGGCGCCGCCATTGGGATTTACGCGCGCGGGATTGATGTTGGCGAGGCGCATGACGGCCAGCGATTGCGCGGCGAAGGCTTC